>DWUR01000077.1 GCA_019120635.1 Candidatus Corynebacterium intestinavium
TATGCCAACACGATCCGCGAGATCGCTGAGGCCGTGGGGCTGAGCGTCGAGATCCTGGATGAAAAGGAGCTGGAAGACAAGGGCTACGGCGGCATCGTCGGCGTCGGTAAGGGCAGCGAGCACGCCCCGCGTCTGGTGCGCCTGACCCACGAGCCATCCGCGAAGAACGAGGCACCGCAGGTCGCGCTCGTCGGTAAGGGCGTGACCTTCGATACCGGCGGTATTTCCCTGAAGCCGGGCGCGAATATGTGGGACATGATTTCGGACATGGGTGGCTCCGCGGCTGTCGTCGCCACGATGGTGGCGGCTGCGCGCCTGGACCTGCCGATGAAGGTCATCGCCACGATCCCGCTGGCGGAGAACACCCCGAGCTCCACCGCGACCCGCCCGGGTGACGTGCTGCGTCACTACAACGGCCTGACCACCGAGGTGCTGAACACGGACGCCGAGGGCCGCCTGATCCTGGCTGATGCGATGGCGCGTGCCTGCGAGGACGAGCCGGATTACCTCATCGAGACCGCAACCCTGACCGGCGCGCAGATGGTGGCGCTGGGCAACCGCACCCCGGGCGTGATGGGTTCCATCGCCTTCCGCGACAAGGTGGCGGAGCTCTCCCAGGAGGTCGGCGAGAACGGCTGGGCCATGCCGCTGCCGCCTGAGCTCGGCGAGGCGCTGAAGTCCGATGTGGCTGACCTGCGCAATATCTCCCCCAGCCGTTGGGGTGGCATGTCGGTGGCTGGCCACTACTTGGCCAACTTCGTGACCGAGGGCGTGGAGTGGGTGCACATCGATATCGCCGGCCCGGCGTATAACACTGAGGGCGCGTTCGGCTACACCCCGAAGCGCGGCACGGGCGTGCCGGTGCGCACGATCCTGGCGACCCTGCGCAACCTGGCAGGGACCACCCAGGAGGGCTAAGCCCCATACCCTGGCCCTCCCCCTCGGCAAGGACTGCTCGGGGCTAGAGCTGCCCGGAACGAGGGCCTCTCCCCCGAGAGCGCTAAGACTCCTCTTCCTCGCGGCGCGCCTGTTCCATGCGGGCGCGCCGTTCGCGCTGTTCCAGGCGCTTTTTGATCAACCGGTCGCGCTCGATGCGGTCGCGCATGCGCTGCGGGTAGCCGGTCTCCTCGGCGAAGTAGAGGGGGATGCCGAGCTTCTTGGCGACCACGTCGATGCCCTTCGGCCCGCCGATTTTGCGGCGCGTCCAGTCCCCGGAGCCGTCGACGAGGACGACCGACATCTCGTTGACGAGGGTCTCGGGTTCCACGAAACCCTCTACCCCGCCGGCCTGGCCACCGTGTTGCGCGGACCAGGTGCTCAGGTACTCTAAATCACGTGCGCGGATGGTGTCTCCGGGCGCACGCGGCGGCTTGGTCTGATTCTTGCCGGATCGGCCAAAAAGATTGAACACAGCTCACCATTCTAGGCAGTCGGATTTTCGGTTGGGGCTGGGTGCGTCGAAAGTTGCTCGAGAGCGTACAATTGTTGAGTAACTGGTCTTTAAAACTCGACCACAGCTAGTTTTCGCGTTTCAAGAGGAGCTTCAACACCATGGCGCAGTCCGTCGAAATGCCCGAGTTGGGCGAATCGGTCACTGAGGGCACCATCACCCAGTGGCTGAAGAAGGTTGGCGACAAGGTAGAGGTGGATGAGCCTTTGCTCGAGGTGTCCACCGACAAGGTTGATACCGAGATCCCCTCCCCTGTTGCCGGCGTTCTGCTGAAGGTAATGGCCGAAGAGGACGACACCATCGAGGTCGGTTCCGTCATCGCTGAGATCGGCGAGGAGGATGAAGCTCCTTCCTCCGACGACGACGAGGGCGACGACTCCTCCGACGAGGACGAGGCTGCGGACAGCTCCGACGAGGAGGCTACTGAGGAGTCCGAGGACGACTCCTCCGACGAGTCTTCTGAAAATTCCGCTTCCGAGGGTTCCGGTGAGTCCGAGGACGTCACCATGCCGGAGCTCGGCGAGTCCGTCACCGAGGGCACCATCACCCAGTGGCTGAAGTCCGTCGGCGACAAGGTCGAGGTCGACGAGCCACTGCTCGAGGTCTCCACCGACAAGGTCGACACCGAGATCCCATCCCCGGTCGCAGGCACCCTGGTCGAGATCCTCGCTGAGGAAGACGACACCGTCGAGGTCGGCGACGTCATCGCCCGCATCGGCGACGGCTCCGGCAAGCCGGCCAAGAAGGAAGAGCCGAAGAAGGAGAAGTCCGAGGACAAGTCTTCCGAGAAGGCTGAGAAGAAGGACGAGCAGAAGTCGGAGAAGAAGGACGACTCCAAGGACGAGCAGAAGTCCGAGAAGAAGGACTCCGGCGAGGACAAGGCTGCGTCCGCCCGCGAGGCTGCGCGCGAGAAGGCTGCGGAGACCACCGCACGCCCGAACGTCGCCGACCGCAGCGAGAAGTCCGGCTCCGCTGGCGAGCCGTCCGGCGATAACCTGCCGTACGTGACCCCGCTGGTCCGCAAGCTGGCCGAGAAGAACAACGTGGACCTCTCCAAGGTCACCGGCACCGGCGTTGGCGGCCGCATCCGCAAGCAGGACGTCCTGGCTGCCGCTGAGGGCGATAACATCACCACCGGCGCGAAGACCAACCTGCCGGCCGGCCCGCGTGCGTCCGCACACAAGGTCGACCCGGATAAGCAGGAGCTGATCGGCACGACCCAGAAGGTCAACCGCATCCGCGAGATCACGGCACGTACCACCCTGGAGTCCCTGCGCAACTCCGCGCAGCTGACCCAGGTCCACGAGGTCGACATGACCCTCGTCGCCGACCTGCGCGCGAAATCCAAGAAGGCCTTCCAGGACGCCCACGGCGTGAACCTGACCTTCCTGCCGTTCTTCGCGAAGGCTGCCGTCGAGGCGCTCATCTCCCACCCGAACGTCAACGCGTCCTACAACGCTGAGACCAAGGAGATGACCTACCACGACCGCGTGAACCTGAGCATCGCGGTGGATACCAAGGACGGTCTGCTCTCCCCGGTTATCCACGACGCCCAGGACCTGAGCCTGCCGGAGCTGGCGAAGGCCATCGCGGACATCGCTGACCGCGCGCGCAACAAGAAGCTGAAGCCGAACGATCTGGCCGGCGGCACCTTCACCATCACCAACATCGGTTCCGAGGGTGCCCTGACCGACACCCCGATCCTGGTTCCGCCACAGGCAGCCATGGTCGGCACCGGTGCGATCGTGAAGCGCCCGGTCGTCCTCACCGAGGATGAGAACGAGGCCATCGCTATCCGCGACATGGTCTTCCTGCCGCTGACCTACGACCACCAGGTCATCGACGGCGCCGACGCAGGCCGCTTCATGTCCACCCTGCGTGACCGCCTGGAGAAGGGCGACTTCGAGGAGGACCTGGAGCTCTAAGCTCCCGCTCCCCTTGCGGTGGCGCCGGTTGATGGTGGCGCCGCCGGCGGAAGGTAGCGCCCGCGGGTAATGCCGAGCCGGTAACGGTCCCCCGCAGCACTCAGACCCCCGAGCCTCAAGGCTTGGGGGTCTTTTGCTGCGCGCTACACTTGGCAAACATGGGCTTTCAAACCGGCAGTATCCGCATGGACTCCACCCCGATCGAGGTCAACGAGCTCGGGACCGTGGAATACGAAGAGACCTGGCATCGTCAGGCTGAACTCGCCACCGAGCGCGCCGAGGGGAAGATCAACGACCAGCTACTGATGCTGGAGCACCCGTCGACGTATACGGCGGGCAAGCGCACCGAGGACAGCGACCGGCCGGATAACGGGCTGCCGGTGGTGGACGTCGACCGTGGTGGCCGCATCACCTGGCACGGCCCCGGCCAGCTGGTCGCCTACCCCATCATCAAGTTGGCCGACCCGGTGGACGTGGTGGACTACGTCCGCCGCCTGGAGGAGGCACTGATCCAGACCTGTAAGGACGTGGGCCTGGAGGGCACCGGCCGCGTCGAAGGCCGTTCTGGGGTGTGGCTGCCCGCCGGCGTGGTGGGCGGCGAGCTGAAGCCCGCCCGGAAGATCGCGGCGATCGGCATTCGTGTCACCCGCGGGGTGACGATGCACGGGGTGTCCCTGAATTGCGACAACACCATGGAGTACTACGGGCACATCGTGCCCTGCGGCATCGCTGATGCCGGGGTGACGACGCTCTCCGCCGAGCTGGGCAGGGACGTCACCGTCGAGGAGTGCCGCGAGGCGCTGGAGAAGAACATCGTGGCCGCGCTGAACGGCGAGCTGACGGTGCACAATGACTAGTCGTCACGCTTGCCGAACCTGCGGCGTGATCCGTGGCGTTTCGGCAGGTCAACCGGCACTCCAGAGCTGTTAGCAATCATCGGATGACCAGCGTAGGGTGGACTCCATGACTGTCAGCGCTAACGGACGCCGGATGCTTCGCATTGAAGCTAAGAACTCGCAGACCCCCATCGAGGCTAAGCCCCGCTGGATCCGCACCACCGCGAAGATGGGCCCCGAGTATCGGGACATGAAGAACCGTGTGACGGGCATGAGCCTGCACACAGTGTGCCAGGAGGCTGGCTGCCCGAATATCCATGAGTGCTGGGAGGACCGCGAGGCCTCCTTCCTCATCGGTGGCGATACTTGCTCCCGCCGTTGCGACTTCTGCCAGATTAAGTCCGGTAAGCCCACTCCCCTGGACCGCGACGAGCCGCGCCGCGTGGCGGAGTCCGTCCGCGAGATGGGTCTTAAGTACGCCACCGTCACCGGCGTGACCCGCGACGACCTGGACGATGAGGGCGCCTGGCTGTACGCGGAGGTTGTCCGCAAGATCCACGAGCTGAACCCGAACACTGGTGTGGAGAACCTCACCCCGGACTTCTCGAATAAGCCGGAGCTGCTGCAGATCGTGTTCGAGTCCCAGCCGGAGGTCTTCGCCCACAACCTGGAGACCGTGCCGCGAATCTTCAAGCGCATCCGCCCGGCCTTCAAGTACGAGCGTTCCCTGGAGGTCATCCGTGCGGCTCACGACTACGGGCTGATCACGAAGTCCAACCTGATCCTGGGTATGGGCGAGACCGAGGAGGAGGTCGTGGAGGCCATGCGTGACCTGCGCGAGGCGGGCACCGACATCCTCACGATTACCCAGTACCTGCGCCCGACCTCCATGCACCACCCGATCGAGCGTTGGGTCCGCCCGGAGGAGTTCGTGGCGCACTCCGAGGCTGCTTATGACATGGGCTTCCCGGCTGTCATGTCCGGCCCGCTGGTTCGTTCCAGCTACCGCTCCGGCCGCCTGTACGCCCAGGCGATGCGCGCCCGTGGCCGTGAGATCCCGGAAAACCTCTCCCACCTCAATGAGAAGCTGGATGGCTCCACCCAGCAGGAGGCCACCAACCTGCTGGAGAAGTACGGCGCTTCCGAGGAAACCCCGGTCGCGTACCGCTAGGAAAACACCAGCGGCGTAGCGCTAGGTTAAAAAGCGTTTAGACGCGCGTAAGGCTTCGCACCTTGCGCGCGTTTCTTTGTTTTTCGCTGCATGTTCTATCCTGGACACCATGGCTAAGGACATCCGCGAGAAGGAAAACAAGAAGGCAGAAAAGGCCGCCAAGCGCGCCGCACGCAAGGAGCAGCGCGGTCAGCTGTGGCAGGCCTTCAAGCTGCAGCGGCAGCGCGATAAGAAGCTGATCCCGCTGATGCTGGTGGGCTTTTTGGTGCCCGTCGTGCTTCTTCTCCTGCTGTCCACCGTCTTCGGCTGGTGGTGGCTGAACCTCATCGTGGGTATCCTGCTGGGCATCGCGGTGGCGGTGTGGGTATTTACCCGCCGCCTGCAGAAGGGTGTCTACGAGCAGATCGAGGGCGAGGCCGGCGCCGCCGCCTGGGCCCTGACCAACCTGCGCGACGGCGTGGGCATGAAGTGGATCGTCGAGTCGGGCATCGCGCAGAACACGAACCTGGATGCCGTCCACCGCGTCGTCGGAACCCCGGGCATCGTCCTGGTCGGTGAGGGTGACTCGAAGCGCGTGAAGCAGATGATCGCCCGCGAGCGGAAGAAGATCGCCCGGATCGCTGGCAATGCCCCGATCTACGACGTCGTCGTCGGCGACGGTGAGGGCGAGGTCCCGGTCCGTAAGCTGCAGAACCACCTGATGCGCCTGCCGCGGAACATTAAGAAGAACGAGGTCGATGCGCTGAACTCCCGCATCGATTCGATTTCTCGCCTGCAGTCCCCGATGGCGAATATGCCGAAGGGTCCGCTGCCGAAGGGCGGCCAGATGGCCGGCATGAACCGCCGCGCCCGCCGTGCTGCACAGCGTGGCAAGAAGTAAAACTTAAGATATTTTGCGCTCAACCGGCCGCACTCTGTGGCCGGTTTTTGCTTGAAGTTTTGGGATTAATTTGTGGAATTAACGAACATCGGGATCGTCATGCTGATGAACATGCTCGGCGTGATGACCCCTGGACCAGACCTGTTCCTGGTGCTGCGGATGGCCTCCCGCTCGCGGAAGCATGCCTTCGCGGCGATCGGCGGGATCGTCACGGCCCTGGTGTTCTGGTCGACGCTGACCGTGACCGGTGCGAGCGCACTGCTGAATAAGAAGCCGTGGCTCCTGGATTACCTGCAGATCTTCGGTGGCCTGTGGTTGGGCTATATGGCCTTTAGTCTGCTGCGGCAGGTGCGGGAGTACTACCGCACGCGGGTGGGGGCGAACGCTGATCTGGTGATGCCCCCGGGCTTGGGCTCCCCGCGTGCGGCCTACCGCACGGGTGTGGCGACGAACCTCTCCAACCCGAAGGCCGTGCTGTACTTCGCGGCGATTCTGGCGCCGTTCCTGCCGGTGGGCGCGCCGTGGTGGGAGTCTGTGGTGTACGTGATCACCATCATGGCCTCCGCGGCGATCGTGTTCAGCCTGATCGCGCTGTTCGTTTCGACGCAGCGGGTGCAGTCCCGGTTGCTCTCCGTCTCTCACCTCATCGACCTGGGTGCGGGGCTGTTCTTCGCGGTGTTCTCGGTGACGCTGCTGTACAACGGCCTGACCGGCCTGCTGCTGTAAGTCTTCGGCGCCGCCGGCGGTCTGACATCCCCCTCCCGCGGTTTCCCCACAGTCCAGGCCCTCTTTCCGCGGCGCCCCCCTTTGCGCCAGCGGGTCGCTCCCCTCTTTCCTCAGCGATCCTTCGCTGGCCCCTCCCCCTCGGTGAGGGGTGCTAGCGGGTCTTAATGACGCCGGTTTGGGTCACGCGGTCATGCAGCCCGCGGCCGTCGGTGTCCTGGACGACTGGCGGGAACATGAAGATGGTCAGCAGGATGCGCACGAAGGAGCGCCAGAGACCGACGCGCTGGGTGGCGTCGTCCAGACGGGCGACACCGATGCCCATCACCGCGTGGCCTGGGGTCTGGGCCAGCAGCCAGACGGTGAGCAGGCGCATCAGCACGAAGACCAGCATGGTGATGGGTGGACAGGCCACCAAACTTGGTGGTCTGGGTGGTGATGAAGAACG
>DWUR01000078.1 GCA_019120635.1 Candidatus Corynebacterium intestinavium
ATCGCCGTGCTGGCGTGGGCGATCATCGCGCCCGAAAAACCTCGCCGAAACGGGCGGGGCCATGCGCGAGTGGGTCGTCGTCCACTTCGGCTGGATGTTCACCGCGATCATGGTCGCCACACTGGTGTTCCTCCTGGTCGTGGGGCTCGGGCCGACAGGCAAGATTCGACTTGGCCAGGACGACTCGGAGCCCGAGTTCTCCACCTTCGCCTGGATCTCCATGCTCTTCACCGCGGGCCTGGGCATCGGTCTGATCTTCTATGGCCCGATGGAGCCACTGACCCACTTCCTCAACCCGCCACCGTTCGCGGGTGTAGAAGGGGGGCAGCCATGACGCTGTGTTCCCGGGACTGACCGCCGCAATCCTCCACCAGGCCATCATGCCGTGGGTGGTCTATGCGCTGGTGGGTGGCTCCCCTGGCCTACGCAGCCTTCCGCCGTGGCCGCCTGCCGCTGATCTCCTCGCTCTTCGAGCCGCTGATCACCGACCCGAATAACCGGGTGGCAGGCAAGATCATCGATATCTTCGCCGTGCTGGTGACCCTGTTCGGCACCGCGACCTCCCTGGGCATCGGCGCCCTGCAGATCCGCACGGGCACCTCGATCATCACCGGCAAGCCCCTGGAGGACGACGGCGTGATGGTGGCGATCATCTCCATCCTCACCGTGATCTTCATTTTCTCCGCGACCTCGGGGGTCAAGCGCGGCATCCGCATCCTGTCGAATACGAACATGGGGCTGGTCATCACCCTAGGCCTGTTCGTGCTCATCACCGGCCCAACGCTATTCATCTTCGACCTGCTGCCGCCGACCGTGCTGCAGCTGATCCAGAACTTCATCAACATGATGTCCGCCAACCCCTCCCAAGGCCCGGAGGAGAAGGAGTTCGTCACCGCCTACACCATGCTCTTCTGGGCCTGGTGGATCTCCTGGTCCCCCGTTCGTGGGCATGATCATCGCGAAGATCTCCAAGGGCCGCACGCTGCGCCAGTTCGTCAGCGTGGTACTGCTCGTGCCGACGGGTTTGTCTCTGGCGTGGTTCGTGGTCTTCGGTGGCACCACCATCTGGCGCAACCTCAGCGGCGATCCGATCGAGATCAAGGGCTCGGGAGAGAACGTCATGTTCGATCTCATCGACAAGCTGCCGTTCTCTGGTCTGGTGAACATCATCGCGCTGATCGCGATCATCATCTTCTTCAACACGGCCGCGGACTCCGCGACGAACGTGATGGGTTCGATGTCCCAGAGTGGTCGTCCGGTCCCCTCCCTGCCCGTGACGATCATCTGGGGTACCGCCCTGGGTTCGGTCGCCCTGTTCCTGCTTCTCGCCGGTGGCGACGATGCGCTCTCCGGTCTGCAGGCCATCATGGTTTCCTGGCGCTGCCGTTCGCGGTGATCCTCATCGGCGTGATGGTCGCGTGGGCGAAGGACCTGCACAATGACCCGGTGATGCTTCGTCGTCGTTTCGCGGTCGAGGCGATCGACCGGGGCGTGCGCCGGGGCCTGGACGAGCACGATGGCCACTTCATTTTCGGCGCCACCCAGGTGCCGGCCGGCCAGGGTGCTGCCGAGGCAGTTGATGTGGAGGACGAGTCCTTCCATAAGTGGTACACCGATAACGCCTCGGAGGACTTCATGGTCCACCGGGCCGAGGAGAAGGCCAGTGAGCAGATCGAACGGGAGGCGTTCGAGAAGGCTGTCGCCGACGCTGAGGCCCGGGCTGAAGCAGAGGCGGAGATCGCCAACGACGCCCGTGCGATGGAGGACTACTGGACCGAATACGTGTCTGACTCCGACGTGGAATCAGATTCGGAGGATGCCTCCCCGGACGATGCGGAGAGCGACGATGCTCCGGAGGAAAAGGACGATAGTTCCCGCTAGTTCCCGCCCCCGCAAATAAAGAAAGACCCAGGCTATACGGCCTGGGCCTTTTGCTCCCCCAGCTGGATTCGAACCAGCAACCACTCGATTAACAGTCGAGTGCTCTGCCATTGAGCTATGGGGGAATGCTCAGGAGGAAGCTTACTAAGGCTTACCCCGTCCACCAAATCTTGGCTCCACCCCCAAAACAGCACTGAGGACAGGCTCGCGGAACCGCGAAAACAAGAAAACCCAGGGCTTGCGGACCCTGGATTTTGGTGTTGCTCCCCCAGCTGGATTCGAACCAGCAACCACTCGATTAACAGTCGAGTGCTCTGCCATTGAGCTATGGGGGAATATGCCATCTTGGCAACGAATAGACACTCTACCCAGCAAGCCTATAAGCACCAAATCAGCAGGTCAGGGCCACAATATCGGCTTTAAGGGTGTGGTGTGGTTCAATGACCTGGTGGCGGGACTATAGCTCAGTCGGTTAGAGCCGCGAACTCATAATTCGCTGGTCGCGGGTTCGAGCCCCGCTAGTCCCACAACAATCATTCACCGCCCAACTCGCGGCGGCTCCCCCGGCGCGCTGGACTCATCTTCGAAGCCCAGCCCGCCGGGGTTTTCGCATCCTTCGCCCCGGCCTGAAGCACTAGCGGGTGAAGCGCGCGATCGCTTGGGACACTTCCTCCAGCTTCTCCTCCACCGCCTCGTCCGAGGTGCGGGCGGCCTGCACCACGCAGTGGGCCATGTGTTCCTCCAGCAGCACCAGACCCACCCCCTTGAGCGCGGATTGCAGTGCCGCGATCTGGGTGAGCACGTCGATGCAGTACTCCTCCTCAGCGATCATCCGTTGCACACCGCGCACCTGGCCTTCGATGCGCTTCATGCGCGCGATCAGCTTGGCACGGTCGCCGTGGCCACTCAGCGGCTTCTCGCTGTGATCAACCTTGCCGTTGGCCGCCGGCCCACCTTTCTGTGGCGCATGACAGTCGCTCTTGGTTGCTGGCTTCGCATTATTCATGGCGATTACTTCTCCTCGACCTCAGGCTGGATGGATTTAAAGCCTCGCAGCCGCAGACTATTGGACACCACGAACACACTGGACAGCGCCATAGCCGCACCCGCCAGCATCGGGTTCAGCAGGCCGAAGGCAGCCAGCGGGATCGCCGCGACGTTGTAGGCGAAAGCCCAGAATAGGTTCATCTTGATCGTGCGCAGGGTCTTGCGCGACAGGCGGATGGAGTCCACCACCGCGCTCATCTCGGCACGCACGAGGGTGATGTCCGCAGCCTCGATGGCTACGTCCGTTCCCGTGCCCATGGCGATACCCAAATCCGCCTGCGCGAGGGCGGCAGCATCGTTGACACCATCACCAACCATCGCCACGCGCTTGCCCTCGGCCTGCAGATCCTTGACCGCTGTGACCTTATCGGCGGGCATCACGCCCGCCCGGACGTTGTCGGGGGCAATCCCCACAACGTCGGCGACCTCACGTGCGACCTGTTCGTTGTCACCGGTGACCAGCATCGGTTCAAGACCGAGCTCCTTGAGCTGTGCGATGGCCTCCGCACTGTCCGACTTCACCGCATCCTCGACGGCGATCGCACCAGCCAGCTGGCCGTCGACAAGCACCGGAACCACGGTGCCTCCCAGCCCGCTGTGTTCCACGATCTCGGAGCCAACGGTGGTGCCGTCGGCGACCACGAAACCCCGGCCGACCTCGACAGTCACACCGTCAACGGTGGCAGTCACGCCGCGCCCTGGGACGGACTCGAAGTCCTTCGCTTCGGGCAGCTCGCCGCCGATCTCCTTGCGCGCACGCTCGGCGATCGCCTCGGCGATGGGGTGCTCCGAGTGAATCTCCACCGCACCGGCAATGCGCCACAGCTCCGCCTCGCTGATCCCGGCCCTGCCGGAGCCGTCCTCGATCGAGTCCGCAGCCGGCGCGAGCCAGGCCTCGGTAGCCGTCATATCGCCGGTCGTGATGGTGCCGGTCTTGTCCAGAATGATGGCGTCCACACCACGGGTCTGTTCCAGGGTCTCCGGCCCGCGGATCAGCACGCCCATCGATGCACCCCGGCCCGTACCGACCAGCAGCGCGGTCGGGGTGGCAAGCCCCAGTGCACACGGGCAGGCGATGATCAGCACCGCCACGGCCGAGGCCATCGCAGCACCCACATCACCCGTGATCAGCAGCCATGCCAGCAGCGTGATGACCGCCAGCACGATGACCACCGGGACGAACACCGCGGAGACACGGTCGGCCAGCCGCTGCACATCGGCCTTGCCGGACTGGGCCTGTTCCACCAGCTTGGCCATCTGCGCCAGCTGGGTATCGGAACCCACGCGGGTGGCCTGAACAATCAGCCGACCCGAGGCGTTCACGGTCGCGCCCGTCACCCCATCACCCGGGGAGACCTCCACCGGCACGGATTCGCCGGTCAGCATGGATTCATCCACTGCGGAGCTGCCCGCGACGACGCGCCCGTCCGTGGCGATCTTCTCGCCCGGGCGCACCACAAAGTACATACCCTCGGCCAGCTGGCTGATCGGGATGCGGCGCTCGTTGCCACCCTGGGCGTCATCGACGACGGCGACGTCCTTCGCACCCAGCTCCCCCAGCGCACGCAGCGCCTCGCCAGCACGGTGCTTCGCGCGCTTCTCGTAGTAGCGCCCGGCGAGGACGAACATGATCACGCCCGCGGCGACCTCGAGGTAGATATCCCCCATCGGGTCGCTGTGGGTATTGAACAGGCTCCAGGTGTGGCTCATCCCTGGCTCGCCGGCGCTGCCGAAGAATAGCGCGACCAACGACCACAGGAATGCCGCCCCCGTGCCCACGGTGATCAGGGTGTCCATCGTCACCGCGCCGTGCTTGATGTTCAGCCAGGTGGCGCGGTGGAACGGGTAACCGGCCCACACGATCACGGGAGCGGCCAGCGTCAGCGAAAGCCACTGCCAGTTCGTGAACTGCAGGTTCGGAATCATGGCCAGCACGATCACCGGGATCGCCAGCCACAGGGAGCCGATCAGGCGGTTGCGGAGGCCCTCCAGCTCCCGCTCTGCTGCCCGCTCCGCCGCGGTGTGGGACGTCGGTTCGGCCCCAGGCTGGGCAGCGTCAGACGCCCCGTGCTCGCCGGCCCCGCCCTGCGGGTCACCGGTGGCAGACTGTGGGGACAGTGGTTGAGAGAGCTGAGCCTCGTAGCCCATGTCCGAAATAATCTCCCGGATCTGCTCATCCGTCACCGCCTCGGCGGCGCCGTCCTGCTCGACGTGCGCCTTCTCCGTGGCGTAGTTGACGGAGGCAGTCACCCCCTCCAGCTTGTTGAGTTTGCGCTCGATGCGGTTCGCACAGGAGGCACAGGTCATACCGGTGATCTGGTAGTCCAGGTCGAGGACAGGCTGGGCCGTCGCGGCCGCTAAACGATCCTGGTGTTCTGACAAGTTTTCCATCTCCTTTCCGCCCCAATCCTATACCCCCTGGGGGTATGCGGCAAGGTTGGTGGCACTGGGAACGAACACGCGATAAGCCACACTAAGAGCACGCAAAAAAAGAGGGGCCGCGGGTAGAACTCCCACGGCCCCTCGACCGAGGCCCATCAGGCCCCGCGCTAGCGGGCTAGTAGCCGCGCTTAATCCACTCGTCCAGGTGCGGGGCCTCGTCCCCGATGGTGGTGGAATCGCCGTGACCGGTGAGCACCTTCGTTTCCGCCGGCAGTGGAAGGAGCTTCGTCTTTATCGACTCGATGATAGTGTCGAAGTCCGAGAAGGAACGCCCCGTGGCCCCAGGACCACCGTTGAACAGGGTGTCCCCGGAGAACAGCACGCCCGCGTCCGGCACGTAGAACACGCAGCAGCCCGGCGAGTGACCCGGGGTGTTCATCGTCTTGAGCTCCACGCCGCCGACCTCGAAGACGTCGCCGTCGGCCAGCTCCTTCGGCTCCAGGTCCGGGTAGCTCTGGTCCCAGAGCACGCGGTCCGCCGGGTGGACGTAGATGTCCGCGCCGAAGATCTGGGAGAGCTCCGGCGCCACGGTGATGTGGTCATTGTGCGCGTGGGTGCACAGGATGGCCTTGACCTCGCGGCCGTCGACCGCCTCCTGGATCGGGTCCAGCTCGTGGGCGGCGTCGATGATGTAGCACTCCTTATCATCACCGATGACCCAGATGTTGTTCTCCACATCCCACTCGCCGCCGTCCAGGGCGAAGGTGCCGTTGGTGATCACCCGGGTGATCCGCAGCTTCTCGCCCGCGCCAGAGAGCTGGCCTGGGGAAATGATGTCCATGATCGCGTTATCGCTCATTGTTCTTCTCCTTCATTGGGGTGCCAGTACCCCGGCAACACAGCGCTGCGAGCCTCGCAGCAAGGGGCTTTAAGCAAACTCCACCACGGAGCGCATGACCTCGCCGCCCCGCATCTTCTCGAAGGCGGCCTCCACATCCGCGATGCCGATGCGCTCGTCGACGAAGCGGTCGAGCGGGAAACGGCCCTGACGATAGAGGTCGATATAGGTCGGGAAGTCCCGCTCCGGCAGGCAGTCGCCGTACCAGCTGGACTTCAGCGCACCGCCGTGGGAGAACACGTCCAGGAACGGCAGTTCCAGGGTCATCTCCGGGGTCGGCACGCCCACCAGCACCACGCGGCCGGCCAGGTCGCGGACGTAGAAGGCCTGCTTAAAGGTCTCCGGAATTCCCACCGCGTCCACGGCGACGTCCACCCCGAAACCGCCGGTGAGCTCCTGGACCTTCGCCACCAGTTCGTCGGTGGTGAGGTCGCGGGAATTGATGGTGTGGGTCGCGCCGAACTCCTCCTTCGCGCGCTTGAGCTTGTCCTCGGAGATGTCGATCGCGATGATCGTGCTGGCTCCCGCGACCTCAGCTCCGGCAACGGCGGCCATGCCCACGCCACCCAGGCCAATGACGGCGATGGACTCGCCGCGCTGGATCTCGCCGGTATTCACCGCAGCACCCAGGCCGGCCATCACGCCACAGCCCATCAGGCCTGCGGCCGCCGGGTCCGCCTCCGGATCCACCTTCGTGCACTGACGCTCGTGGACGAGGGTCTTTTCCGCGAACGCACCGATGCCCAGGGCGGGCTCCAGCTCGGTGCCGTCGGTGAGAGTCATCTTCTTCGATGCGTTGAAGGTATCGAAGCAGTACTGCGGCTGGCCCTTCTTGCAGGCACGGCACTCGCCGCACACCGCGCGCCAGTTCAGGACCACATAATCGCCCACAGCGACGTGAGTGACGTCCTCGCCGACCTCCGAAACTACACCCGCAGCCTCATGGCCCAGCAGGAAGGGATAGTCGTCCGTAATACCGCCATCGCGGTAGGCCAGGTCGGTGTGGCACACGCCGCAGGCCTGCACCTGCACA
Source organism: Candidatus Corynebacterium intestinavium (assembly GCA_019120635.1). Classification (GTDB taxonomy): domain Bacteria; phylum Actinomycetota; class Actinomycetes; order Mycobacteriales; family Mycobacteriaceae; genus Corynebacterium; species Corynebacterium intestinavium. Next base: position 7,242 of record DWUR01000078.1, read on the forward strand.
ACCACGTCGTTGGCACCCGGGGCGGGGATCTGAATATCCACTACCTCCACCGGGTCGCCCTTGCCGCGCGAGACAACCGCCTTAACGCTCTGTGTCATGCTTTTCCTCCTGCTGTATCTAAATTTCTGGCACCCCGCCGCTCTGTGTTCCGCCTTCTTTTAGGACGTCAACCCGTCCAGCGGGGCGCTGACTTGCACTTTCCATGGTGGCATAACTTCCCACCGCGCGCCCCCGGGGGCTGCCTCGCCGGTATCATGCGGGCCCCTCGCGCTCGGGCGAAGCTGATTCCCGTGGCGGGGTTATGACGTAGACTGGGCTTTTAAAGCTCCACCGCCAGCCAAACACCCGGGCGGGCGGTGGCCGAGTGCACACCACGTTTGGGAGGGCTTGAACTTCATGATCCAGTTCGTTGTCGGGGCCGCAGCCGGCTACCTGATGGGAACCAAGGCCGGGCGGCGCCGTTACGAGCAGATCCGGCGCGGCTACGAGACCGCGATCAACTCTGAGGTCGCCCAGTCTGCGCTGCGCGCCAGCCGCAAGGCCCTGGCCAACCGCCTGGACCCGGACCCGCGCATGCACGAGGTACGTGACCTCAACGCCAGCACTCGCAGTTCGCTGGCCGATGGGCACAGCATCGTGGAGCCGGATGACGCCCACCCCAACGACCGTCCGCTGCGCTCCGCGTCCGAGTTCAAGCGCCCCCGCTCCCCCAAGAAGCCCCGCTAGGGCTCGCTAGGGCTAGGGGTCTCGCCCCCCCTCTTCCGCTGCTCGCCGACCGCCCCCACCTCCGGCGCTGGCCCGCGTGCTGGCCCCGCCGCACAGCCCATAAGCGGCGGGCAAATTAATTGCCGAAGGTGAATTCCCCGTAGGCATTGGCCCGCTCGTTCAGCGAGCGTCGGTACTTCTCTAGCGCGGTGAGGTCGGCGAAAGTGGACATATACGCCTCCTTATCCTCGTCCGGGCGCATGCGCTGCATCTGCGCGCGCAGCTCAGCGACCTCGTTGCTCACCCAGCGTTCCTGCATCCGGGCCATGATCGCCGAGGCGTAATACGGCAGCCGCTCCTGCTGGCACTGCAGATCCTCCACCGCGAGCTCCGAGACCACGGCCTGGCCCATCGCATCAGGCACGTTTTTGCTCACCGCATCCAGCCAACCCGAACCCGATTTCGCCTGGGCGGCACCACCGGCCGCGGCCATCGCGTTGACAATCGCGATATACGTCGGGTGCACAAAACTCTCCGGTGGCATGAGGTCAAAGATCTGCCCCGCCAGCTCCGGCTCCTGCAACCCCAGCTTCAGCACCTCCCGGATACCCAGCAGCCGTTCATCCTTCGGATCGGGGCGCTCCATGCCCGCCACGACCCGCAGGTGACCGCCGGAGTCCTCACCGCCAGAGGTACTACCCTGGGTCGCCGCGCCCGGACCTGCCGGACCAGCATCCTCCGCGAGCCGCTCCCGGCGCGCCGCGCCACGCTTGAGCTCCAGTTTCGGCTTCTCCACCCGGCCGCGCCGGGCCTCCTCGCGCACCTGGGCCACGATGTCGTCCGGGTCGTCGAAACCCACCCAACCGGCAGCCTGGCGGGAGTACTCATCGCGCAGGGCGTCGTCCTTAATCCCGGCGAGCACCGGGATGATCCGCCGCATGGCGTGGACACGACCATCCACCGCGGCGGTGTCGTAGCCCTCCAACAGGGTGCGGATCACGAACTCGAACATGGGGATGCGGTGGGAGATCAGCTCCCGCACCGCCTCGTCGCCGCGCTCCAGGCGGATATCGCAGGGGTCCTGGCCGCCCGGCGCGACGGTGACGTAACTGCGGCCGGTGAACTGCTGGTCGCCCTCGAAGGCACGCAACGCGGCCTTCTGACCTGCTTCGTCGCCGTCGAAGGTGTAGATAATCTCGCCGCGGAAGTAGCGGTCGTCCAGCATGAAGCGGCGCAGCATCGCCAGGTGCTCGGAGCCGAAAGCCGTGCCACAGGAGGCCACAGCGGTATCCACTCCCGCGGCGTGCATCGCCATGACATCCGTATACCCCTCCACCACCACGGCCTGGTGCTTCTCCGCGATGCTGCGCTTGGCCTGGTCGATGCCGAAGAGCACCTTGGACTTCTTGTACAGCAAGGTCTCCGGGGTGTTCATGTACTTGCCCAGCTTGTCGTCCTCGAACAACTTGCGGGCGCCGAAGCCGATGACATCGCCTGCCACCGAACGGATTGGCCACAGCAGGCGGCGGTGGAAACGGTCGATCGGCCCCTTGGAGCCCATGCGGGACAGGCCGGCGGCCTCGAGCTCCTGGAACTCGAAGCCCTTGCGCAGCAGGTGCTTGGTGAGGGTATCCCAGCCGGGCGGGGCGTAGCCGCAACCGAACTGATCGGCGTGCTCCTGGGTGAAGCCACGGTCGATGAGGAACTGGCGGGCCACGTCCGCACCCTGGACGTCAGAGGCGAACTGCTCCCGATAGAACTCGAAGGCCGCCTTATTCGCCGCGACCAAGCGCTGACGAGTACCGGGCTTCTCCCGTCGCCCCGGGCCACCGCCCTCGTAGTTGATGCGGTAGCCGATGCGCTCGGCGACCTGCTCCACGGCCTCCGGGAAGGTCAGATGCTCCATCTTCATGAGGAAGCTGAACACGTCGCCGCCCTCGCCGGTGGAGAAGCAGTGAAAGTAGCCCTTATTCGGGCGGACGTGGAAGGAGGGGGTCTTTTCATCCTTGAAGGGGCTTAATCCCTTCATGGAATCGACGCCGCCGGGCGTGAGCTGGACGTACTCCCCCACGATCTCCTCGATCGGCGTCGCCTCGCGAATCGCCTCGATATCCCGCTCCGGGATCCTTCCCTTACCCATAGGGGACATGCTAATACACCTGGCAGACAAGGCATGCGGCCGAGCGGAACGCCCATTCGCCAGACAAAACCGCCCCGGCTTTTTAACATAGGTTCCCTGACATACTTAACTGCCACGATGTTTACCTATCACGTGCACCACCGACCCGGGAAGGTACTCAGCCATGACCGCAACCCACTATGACGTCCTCATCATCGGCTCTGGCTTCGGCGGTTCCGTCACCGCCCTGCGCCTCGTTGAGAAGGGATACAAGGTCGGTGTCCTCGAGGCCGGCAAGCGCTACGCGGATAAGGATTTCGCTAAGAACTCCTGGCACCTCAAGCAGTTCCTCTGGGCGCCCGCGATCGGCTGCTACGGCATCCAGCGCATCCACCTGCTGCGCAACGTCATGATCCTCGCCGGCGCGGGGGTCGGCGGCGGTTCGCTGAACTACGCCAACACCCTCTACCAGCCCGAGGACGAGTACTTCCGCAACAAGCAGTGGGCACACATCACCGACTGGAAGGAGGAGCTGACCCCCTACTACGACCAGGCCCGCCGCATGCTGGGCGTGGTCACCAACCCCACCATGACCCCGGCGGACAAACTCTCGAAGCAGACCGCCGAGGAGCTCGGCGTGGGCGATACCTTCCGCATGGCGCCGGTGGGCGTGTTCTTCGGCGAAAAGGTGGGGCTGAACGGCAAGCCGAAGGAAACCGTGGAGGACCCCTACTTCGGTGGTGCGGGCCCGCAGCGCACGGCCTGCCACGAGTGCGGCGAGTGCATGACCGGCTGTCGCCATGGCGCGAAGAATACCCTGCTGAAGAACTACCTCTACCTCGCCGAAAAGGGCGGGGCCGAGGTCCACCCGCTGACAACGGTCACCGACATCACCCGCAAGCCGGGCGGCGGCTGGAACGTCGATACCAAGGCCACGGGAGGCCTGCTGGGCAAGAAGAAGACCCGCCGCTTCACCGCGGACAAGGTCGTCGTCGCCGCGGGTGCGTGGGGAACCCAGAACCTCCTGCACCGGCAGAAGCTCAACGGCAACCTACCGCAGCTGCCGGACTCCCTCGGCGCGATGACCCGCACCAACTCCGAGGCCCTCCTCGGCGCGCAGTTCAAGAAGTACGACCCCGAGTGGGACTTCTCCGAGGGTGTGGCCATCACCTCCAGCTACTTCCCCGCCCCGGATACCCACATCGAGCCAGTGCGCTACGGAAAGGGCTCGAATGCCATGGGCCTGCTCCAGACACTCATGACCGACGGCGATAAGCTGCGCCCCCGCGTGCTCGAGTTCCTCCGCCAGTTGATCCTCCAGTTCCGCCAGATTCCTCGCCTGGTGAACCTGCGCCGCTGGTCGCAGCGCACGGTGATCAACCTGGTGATGCAGTCCCGCGATAACTCCCTGACTACCTACCCGCGGAAGTTTGGCAAGTTCACCTGGTTGACCTCCAAGCAGGGCACCGGCGAGCCGAACCCGAGCTGGATCCCGGAGGGCAATAAGGCCACCCGCATTTTGGCCTCGTTGCGCAAGGGCGGCCTGGCCGGCGGGGTGTGGTCCGAGGTTGTCGACATCCCCCTGACCGCCCACTTCCTCGGCGGCTGCTCGATCTCCGACTCCCCGGCCGATGGCGTGGTGGACCCCTACCACCGCGTGTGGGGGCTGCCGGACCTCTTCGTGGTCGACGGGTCCGCCATGGCCGCCAACCCCGGCGTGAACCCCTCCCTGTCCATCACCGCCAACGCGGAGCGCGCTGCCGCGATGTGGCCGAATAAGGGCGAAGAGGACCCGCGGCCGGAGCAGTCCGAGGGCTATCAGCGCATCGAGGCCGTGGAGCCGTCCTCCCCGATGGTGCCCGCCACCGCCCCGGCCGCACTGCGCCTGCCGATCACCCCGGTGGGCAACTAGGCCCACCCCGCCCGGTATAACTGGCTGTTATGGCGCAGAAGAACAACGGCCCTAAGGCTGGTAAGTACGGAACGGTCGGCGGTGTGGTCGTCGCCCTGGCTCTGGCCGGGGCGAGCCAGCTCGGCCTCTTCGGCGGCGACGACAACGCCGGCGGCGGGCAGGGCGGCGACTCCCAGTCCGGGCAGTCCTCGAATGCCGCCCAGCAGACCCCGGGCGCGGATAGCGCTGCTGGTTCCGAATGCGCCGTGGACACCCTGCCGGAAGAGGCTAGGGACCAGATCGAGGACATCATCACCGGCGCCCCCTCCGACGACGGTCCGCACGACGGCAAGCACTTTGGCAACTACGAGGGCCTCCTGCCGAAGGAGAAATCCAGCTACTACCGCGAGTACACCGTCAAAACCCCGGGCCTGAACCACCGGGGCGAGCGCCGCCTCGTCGTCGGTGGTGGCACGGAGACCGACCCTGAGGTCTGGTACTACACCTCCGACCACTTCGAGAGCTTCTGCGAGATCCCCGACGCCGAGGATTAACGCGAAGAAAGCACTAGGCCCACGCGGCGCTGATACCGGCAGCGGCGGCGTCCAGTCGCTCTAGCCGGGACTCGGTGAGCGAGGCGACCTGATCGATGACCACGCGCCGGCGCTCCACATCGGAGGCCGCATTTTCGTACCAGAGCCGGAAGACCGGATCCAGCGCCCCGGCACCACCCCGGGTAAGGAACTCCGTGACGCGGAAGATGCGCTCCCGCTGCCGATCCTGCTCGGCAAGGTGCAGCTTCTCGTCCATCACGTATAGCACGGCGATGGACTTCAGCAGCGTGACCTCGGCCTTGACCTCAGCCGGGATGACGAGGTTCGCGGCATAACGACCCAGCGGGCCCGTACCGTACTCCCGGCGGGTCGCAGTGACCACGCCCGTGACGAAGCGGCTGACCAACTCCGAGGTCATGGACTTCAACGCGACCAGATCCTGCAGGCTGTGGCGGAAGTCCGCGGCCCGAGAGACCACTGGCATCTGCCGCAGCCGATCCGCCGCAGCCAACAGCTCCTCAGGCTCCCCACCGAAGTGATGGGCGCCCTTGTCCGCGAGCGCGGCGAGCTCCACCAGGTCCCAGAGCACGTTGAGAGTGATGCGGCCGGAGAGCATGCCGTCCTCGACGTCGTGGACGGAGTAGGCGACGTCATCCGCCCAGTCCATGATCTGCGCCTCCAGGCACTGCTCCCCCTCGGGCGCGCCCTCCCGGATCCACTCCAGGATGTGCAGGTCGGAGGCGTAGGCGCTGTACTTGCGGCGCGGGCTGCCGTCCGGGGCGATAGGTCCCCACGGGTATTTGCAGGCCGCGTCAAGGGCGGCGCGGGTGAGGTTCAGGCCATAGGAGGTGCCGTCGGTCCCGAGAGTCTTCGGCTCCAGGCGAGCCAGGATGCGCAGGGTCTGCGCGTTGCCCTCGAAGCCGCCGATGCTGGCGGCAGCCTCGTCGAGGGCGCGTTCGCCGTTGTGGCCATAGGGCGGGTGGCCGATGTCGTGGCTCAGCCCCGCCAGGTCCGCCAGGTCGGGATCCGCGCCCAGGGTCTTGCCGATGCCGCGGGCGATCTGGGCGACCTCCAGGGAGTGCGTGAGCCGGGTGCGCGGGGTATCCCCCGAACCCGGCCCCACGACCTGGGTCTTATCGGCCAGGCGACGCAGCGCTGCGGAGTGCAGGACGCGCGCCCGGTCGCGGTCGAAGTCCTCCCGACCGTCCGGGACCGATCCCTCCAGCCCCAGGGTTTTCGGTGCGACGGCGTGACGGCGCGCGCAGTCGTGTTCCGTGTACTGATACCGCTGCATCTCGCGCTCCGTTAGTCCTGTCTCCGTCCCCGTGGGAGGCCGTTAGCAGGTGCCCCGCACCGGCAGAATCACCCAGCCCACGGGGGTGCTTAACCCCTAGACGCTGCCGACGTTGCCCTCGGCGAAGAAGTGGTGGCCCGGGCGACGCACACGGCCCTGCACCGGCGGCAGCACCGAATACTGGTCGTAGGTCGCGCGGTCGTAGTCACGCTGCCAGTCGTCCGGAGCCTTGCCCTCCAGCAGGCTGCCCGGCTCGAGCCACGGGTAGAGGTCCTCATACGGGCGGGCCTGGGTCTGGTCCACGCGGCGCACCAGGTGGCCGGGGCCCAGCTGGCTGACGTCGTGCAGGCCCATGGCCCCCAGAATGCGGGTGGCGGACTTCAGCGTATTGCGGTGGTAGTTCGCCACGCGCTCGGCCTTGCTGTCCACGTCCAGGCCGCGGGAAAGCCACGGGTTCTGGGTTGCCACACCGGTCGGGCAGGTGTTGTCGTGGCACTTCTTCGCCTGGATGCAGCCGGCGGCCATCATCATGCCGCGGGCGGACATCGTGAAGTCCGCGCCGATGGCGAGGCGGCGGATAATGTCCGCGCCACCGACGACCTTGCCGGCAGCACCGACGGCGACCTGGTCGCGCAGACCCGTGCCCACCAGTGCGTTGTGGACAATCATCAGCCCCTCGGTCAGCGGGGTACCCACGCGGTCGAGGAACTCCAGCGGGGCCGCACCCGTGCCGCCTTCGGCGCCGTCGACGGTGATCCAGTCCGGCGCGGTCTTCGCCTTCAGCATCGCCTTACACAGGGAGAGCACCTCGTGGCGGGAACCCACGCAGAACTTGATGCCCACCGGCTTACCATTGGCCAGACGGCGCAGCTTCTTGACGAAGTGCATCAGCTCCAGCGGGGTGTCGAACTCGGAGTGCCACGCCGGGGAAAGGCAATCCTGCCCCTCCTCGATGCCGCGGGCCTCGGCGATCTCCGCGGTGACCTTGTGTCCCGGCAGCATGCCGCCCATGCCCGGCTTCGCGCCCTGGCTGAGCTTGATGAGGATGCCCTTGACCTCCGGGTAGTTCGCCTTGACGCGGAACTGCTCCGGGTCGAAGTGGCCGTCCTCGGTGCGGCAGCCGAAGTAGCTGGAGCCGACCTCCCAGATCAGGTCCGCGCCGTACTCCAGGTGGTACTTGGTCAGACCACCCTCGCCGGTCTCCTGGATGAAGCCACCCATCGCCGCGCCCTTGTTCATGGCGAGCACGGCGTTGGCGGACAGGGAGCCGAAGGACATCGAGGAGATGTTGAACAGGGAAATGTCATAGGGCTGGGTGCACTCCGGGCCGCCGAGGCGCACGAGTGGCGCGTCGGTGCGGGCCGGCACCGGGTGGGTGGAGTGCAGCAGGTGGTCGCGGCCCGGCACGAAGAGATCGCGCTGGGTGCCGAAGGCCTCCTCAGCCGGGATGTTCTTCGCGTTCTGGTAGACCATCGTGCGGGTCACGCGGTCGAACGGGCGGCCGTCGGTATTGGACTCGACGAAGTACTGCTGGATCTCCGGGCGGATGGACTCCATCATCCAGCGGGCGCGACCCAGAACCGGGTAGTTACGGCGAATAGCGTGCTTGGGCTGGATGATATCCACCGCAGCGACGGCAGAGGCGGCCAGTGCCCCGTACTTCACCGCTTTACGGATGAGTTTGCGACCACTTGGCATGATGATGCTCCTTAAGAATTTTATTCTTCGGCTACGTGGTGAACCAGACGACGATCGCAATGACCACGCAAATGGCCAGCGCCATCGTCAACATCCCCGTGGTTCGAACCACTCGAGTTTCCAGGGTACGCCGGGCAACCCAGGACACGAAGACCTGGACATCCAGCGGCAGCTTCTCCCCCGGCCCTTCGAACTCCACGTGAAGGTTGCGCAGACCCCGGTTATCGGAACTGTACTGCCCCGCCTTCTCGCCGTCGATGTCGAGGACGAAGTTTCGGCGGGATTCAGCGATGATTCCGATCTCGTGGCGGTCCGCGTTGATGGTCACCCGGTCCGCGGTGTGGAACTTATCGCTATTCCCCTTCGCGGTCCAGGTACCCGTCGGGGTCTCCGCCTGCGCCTCCGGTCCCTCGTCAGCGGTGAGCCGCCAGGTGTCGCCGCCGAAGCGGATGTGCTGCACCCCGCGCTCGTCGGCGAACTCCGCGATGCGGTCCATGTCATCCGCCGGTCCGGCGTAGATCGGGAACGTGTGCCCGTCGCTGGGCACGCCCCATCGGATGTCGCTATTCATTAGCAGCCAGCCAGGCGCTGCGCGAGGTAGCCCTCGAGCTCGTCGATGGCGACGCGCTCCTGCCCCATCGTGTCGCGCTCGCGGACGGTGACGGCGTTGTCTTCCAGGGTGTCGAAGTCGACGGTCACGCAGTACGGGGTGCCGATCTCGTCCTGACGACGGTAGCGGCGGCCGATCGCACCGGAGGTGTCGTAGTCGATGTTCCACAGACCGCGCAGCTTGTCGGCGATCTTCTCCGCCGTCGGGGTCAGGGTCTCCTTCTTCGACAGCGGCAGGACGGCGACCTTCACCGGGGACAGGCGCGGATCCAGCTTCAGGACGGTGCGGGTGTCGGTGCCGCCCTTAGCGTTCGGCACCTCCTCCTCGTTGTAGGCGTCGACGAGGAAGGCCATCAGGGAGCGGCCCAGGCCGGCGGCCGGCTCGATGACGTACGGGATCCAGCGCTCTTCCTTCTGCTGGTCGTAGTAGGACAGGTCCTCGCCGGAGCCCTCGGAGTGGGTCTTCAGGTCGTAGTCCGTGCGGTTAGCGATGCCCTCCAGCTCGCCCCACTTGGAGCCGGTGAAGTGGAAGGCGTACTCGACGTCCACCGTGCGCTTGGCGTAGTGGGACAGCTCGTCCTCGGTGTGCTCGCGCAGGCGCAGGTTTTCGCGGTCGATGCCCAGGTTGACGTACCAGTTCAGGCGCTGCTCGATCCAGTACTCCTGCCACTTCTCGTCGGTGCCCGGCTCGACGAAGAACTCCATCTCCATCTGCTCGAACTCGCGGGTACGGAAGATGAAGTTGCCCGGGGTGATCTCGTTCCGGAAGGACTTACCGATCTGGGCGATGCCGAACGGTGGCTTCTGGCGAGAGGAGTTCATGACGTTCTTGAACTGGGTGAAGATGCCCTGTGCGGTCTCCGGACGCAGGTAGGCCAGGCCTTCCTTGTCGTCGACCGGGCCCAGGTAGGTCTTCATCAGACCGGAGAAGGCGCGCGGCTCGGTCCACTTGCCCGGCTGGCCGGTCTCCGGATCGTTGATGTCAGCCAGGCCGTTTGCCGGCGGGTGGCCGTGCTTCTCCTCGTAGGCCTCCAGCAGGTGGTCGGCGCGGTAACGCTTGTGGGTGTAGAGGGACTCGACCAGTGGGTCGGTGAAGACGTCCACGTGGCCGGAGACCTCCCACACGCGGCGCGGGAGGATGACGGAGCTGTCCAGGCCGACGACGTCGCCGCGGCTGGTCACCATCGCACGCCACCACTGGCGCTTGATGTTCTCCTTGAGTTCCACGCCCAGCGGGCCGTAATCCCACGCAGAGCGGGTACCGCCGTAAATCTCACCACAGGGGTAAACCAGGCCGCGGCGCTTCGCGAGGTTGACAACGGCATCTACTTTTCCTGCCATGCTGGGACGCTCTCCTTAAAAACGAACTCTGTTCTGCAATTTCTTGCACTATTGCGCGACCTGCGTTCCTGGACACCAGGGCGGTCGCTTACCAGAGGCCATCTTAACCGATATGGCAATTCGGCGTTTCAGTGCGTCCCCTCCCCCGCAGCACCACCCCATGGCCCCGCTATTGATAACTTATTGAAAATCAGCGTCAGCGGGGCTAGGCTTCGATTCATGGTCAGCAAGAACTCCACCGGCGGAATCAACATCGGTCAGCGCAACACCCGGCAGCGCGCGGCGGTCGTCGCCATGCTCGAACAGGTGGAGGAGTTCGCCAGCGCCCAGGACATCCACGCTCGCCTCGTCGCGGCGGGCGAGAAGGTCGGGCTCACCACGGTCTACCGCACCCTGCAGCAGATGTCCGCGATGGGCGCGATCGACACGCTCAACAACGAGTCCGGGGAAACCCTCTACCGGCGCTGCGCCATGGATACCCACCACCATCACCTGGTGTGCAACGACTGCCGCACCACCGTGGAGATCGACGGCGGCCCAGTGGAAGATTGGGCCCGCGAGGTGGCCAAGAAGTACGGCTTCCGGAAGACCGGGCACACCGCGGATATCTTCGGCCTCTGCGCGGACTGCGCCGCCAAGAAGTCCTAGAAGCTTTAGACGCTGACGTCGAAGAGGGAACCCAGCCCGTAGGTCACCGCAGCGGCCCCGGCGCCAATAGCCAGCTGGCGGAATGCGCGTTTAGCCGGGGAGGCACCCGAGAGCAGGCCCACGATCCCGCCGGTCAGCAGCAGCGCCAGACCCACCAGGACACAGGCGATCACCGCAGCGCTCAACCCGTCCGCACCGAAGAGGTACGGCAGCACCGGCACGATCGCGCCCAGGGAGAACAGCAAGAAGCTCGACACCGCGGCGGAGACCGGAGAGCCCGTGGACTCCTCGTCCCCCTTCTCTGCCTCCGCCGAATCCCCGTGGCGGGGGGACTCGTGGGCCGGATCCTCGTGGGTCAATCCCACGTCCACGGCTGGGGAGGAAAGAATCTCCTCGAAGACCCGCTGCGCCTTCGCCCGGGCTTCCTCCGGCGCCATGCCACGGGCACGGTAGACCAGCTCCAGCTCGTTTTCCCTCACGTCCAGCTTCGGCACCGCCCCCGCCGTGTCCTCCGCCGGGGCGTTGGCCGCGAGCAGCTCCTGCTGGCTGGAGACCGAAACATACTCGCCGGCAGCCATGGACAACGCACCGGCCAGCAGACCGGCGATGCCCGTGACCAGCACGACCTCCGAGGAAGCGCCCGTGCCGACCATGCCCAGCACCAGCGCGAGGTTCGAAACCAGCCCGTCGTTCGCCCCGAAAATCGCCGCCCGGAAGTCCCCCGACATCCGCGCCCGGCCACGCGCCGCCAGACCGCGGACGACCTCGGCGTGAATGGCCTCGTCCGCAAGAATCGAATCCGCCGCATCAATATCCGCCACCCCGCTGCGGCGCTCCTCCGCCGACTGCAGCAGCGCAAGCACGAAGACCGAACCGAAGCGCTCCGCCAAGAAGGCGTGCATCCGGGTGCTGAAGCTCGCCTTCTGTGGCAGGCCGACGTACTCCCCCAACCGGGCGCGCCAATAGGCCTCGTGCCGAGCCTCCGCCTCAGCCAGGCCCAGCAGGATCTCGCGCTCCTCCCCCGTCTTCTTGCGCGCCAGCTCTCGGTACACGGCCCCCTCCGCCCGCTCGTCCGCGAGGTAGCGCCGCCACGTGGCGATCTGCTTCTTGGTCGGCTGCTCCACTGGCTGTTCTGCCGGCAGCTGGGCAGGCTGCTCGCTCGGCCGCTGATCCGGCTGATCAACCACGAACCATCACGCCTTTCTCACGCCACGGTGGCGACGTCATAAAACTCAGAGAAGCAGAAAAGAAAACCAGAGAGCAATCCTACTTCACGCCGCCGAAACGGCGATCCCGCGAAGCGAACTCCCAGATCGCCCCGCGCAGGTGAGCCGGAGTGTAATCCGGGAAGAGCACCCGCTGGTAGACCATCTCGGCGTAGGCCGACTGCCAGATCAAAAAGTTACTGGTTCGCTGCTCCCCCGACGGGCGCAGAAAAAGGTCCACATCTGGCATATCAGGCTCGTCGAGGTAGCGGGAGAAATCCTTCTCCGAGACATCCCGGGGCTTGATCCGCCCGTGATTCGCCTCCGCCACCAGGGCCTTCGCCGCATCCGCGATCTCCGCGCGACCGCCGTAGTTGATGCACATGTACAGCGTCATCCGGGTGTTGTGCTTCGTCTGCTCCTCCGCGCGCTCCAGCTCGCTAATCACCGAGCGCCACAGGCGTGGGCGGCGGCCCACCCAACGGATCCGCACCCCGAGGGAATCCAGGTAATCGCGCTGTTTGCGCAGCACATCGCGGTTGAATCCCATGAGGAAGCGCACCTCCTCGGCCGAGCGCCGCCAGTTCTCCGTGGAGAATGCGTACGCGGAGAGCGCCTCCACGCCCAGCTCCAGGCACTCCTCCACCAGGCTGATTAGCACCGCCTCGCCGCGCTTGTGGCCCTCGGTCCGGGCCAGGCCGCGTTCCTGCGCCCAGCGGCCATTGCCGTCCATGACCAGCGCGATGTGCCGCGGCACAAGCCCGGTGGGGAGGCTGGCGATCTGTTCTCGGGTTGCGGTTTCGTTCTTCACAACAGCCATTGTGCCAGCCCCGCCCCACAGACCCGCTAATAGCTCCCGCGGTGAGCCCATTGTTGTGGGGACGACGCCACCCGCCGGCGGGTGATTCTTCCCGGCCGGGCCCGATCGGTTCAGAGGGCAGCGTAGGCCGGGCAAGCGACCTCCAGCTGCTGGCGGACGTGCGCCAACAGCAGTTCGTGGGCCACGCGCACGTTGCCGGGGTTGGCCGCGACCTGGGCGGCCACCGCCAGCCGGTCGTGGGCCAGCAGCCACAGCAGGCGCACCGCTTCGGGCGGCGGGGTTGCCGAGCCCGGTGGGCGGCAGAGCACGCACACGCTGCCCCCGGCGCGCGGGTGGAAGGCCCGGTGCGGGCCGCGGCGTCCGCACTGGGCGCAGTCCACAAGGCTGGGCATCCAGCCAGCCTCAGCGAGCCCGTGGAGGACGAAGCGATCGGCCACACTCACCGGGGGTAAGTCTGGGGCGACCGGGTCGGTCCCGGCAAGCAGGGCGAGGTTGGCGTCCAAGCTAGTAAACACGGCCTCGGAGGAGCCCTCCGCGGTGGAGAGGATCTGGGCGAGCTCCAGCATGGCGGCCCCGGCGAAGTACTTGTCCACGTCCGCGACGATGGGGCCGGCGTAGCTGGCCAGGGAGGCGGCATCCGTGATCTTGCCCAGGCTACGTCCCCGGTAGACCTGCACGTTGACCTTCGAGAAGCGGTCGAGGCGGGCGCCGAAGCGGGACTTCGTCTTGCGGATGCCCTTGGCGACCGCACGCACCACCCCGTGGCTACGGGTCAGTAGCACGAGGATGAGATCGGCCTCCCCCAGCTTGTAGCTGCGCAAGACAAAGGCCTCGTCCCGGAAATTCGGGCGAGGCGAAAAAGAAGACATGGCTGACAGGCTACCGCGTGGGGCAGCTGCTTAGACGATGAGCTCGGGGTGCGCGTCAGAGCGGCGCCGGATCCGCTTCCAGGCGGTGGCCGTCGCGGCGATGGCGGCAACCATCTCCAGGGCCACGCGCAGTAGGGCGATTTCGATGAAGGCGACCACGGCGTAGAGTACGCCGGAGACCAAGACGTTGGCGACGTTCGGCTCGAAGCTGATTTCCGGGGAGCTGGTGAAGAACTCGGAGCCGTCGAAACCGTTGATGGAGACGCCCACCCCGCTCAGTCCGATCATCGAGCCGAAGGTCATGAGCACCGCATTCACCAGAATGATCACGATGCCCAGGATGTAGAGCACCCGGATGAAGCCGGGGGAAAGGATGCGGTCAAAGCCGAAGTCCGTCAGCGCCCGGAGGAAACCCTCCGGCTTCGCGGTGCGGCTAGTTCTGCTCGCCATGGCTCAGGCCCGGGTTCGGCAGGTGCGGCGGGTAGTTCTGCTGTGCGGAGTTCTCACGCTGCTGGGTTGCGCCCTGGTTCTGCGCCTGGCCCTGCTGCATCGCGCGCAGGCGCTGCTCCTGGCGCGCGTCGATGGCCTGCACCGACTGTGAGGTGCGGATCAGGGAGACCGCGACCTCCAGGTAGACGCGGGACAGCGCCAGCACCGCCACCGTAATCAGCACGATCGGCGGGACAGCCAGGACGAAGACCAGCAGGCTGAAGCCCAGCGGCTGGCCGGAGAAGAACACGCTCACCGCGCCCAGCAGCGCCAGGCCGGCGGCCACGCCAATGACCACGAAGAGCACCATGTACAGCACCTGGGCCACGCTCGGGGTGACGTAGCGGCGGAAGCTGAAATCGAATAGCGCGCCGAGGAAGCTGCCCTCCTGCGGGTCCTGAGCCCCGGGGCTGGGCCGATACTCCGGAGTGCGGTTTTCCATGCCCTGGCCCTGCAGGAAGGTCTCGTTGGCCTGCCGGGCCTGCTCAGGCGTCAGCTCGCCCGGGGTGTGGGGCGAGAAGTCGGAAGGTTGTTTTTCGGGGTTATCCATGTGTACTCCTTGGATGCGCGATCGCGCCGGTGTGCCGCGATGCGCCCAGTGGCCGGGCCAGGCGCGGGTTTAGAAGCCCATGCGCTCCAGTGCCTTCGGGTCGGACTGCCAGTTCTTCGCCACCTTCAGGCGGACGTCCAGGTAGATGTTCTGCCCCAGCATCTCGATGATCTGGAGGCGGGAGTTGTGCACGATGCGGGACAGGCGGCGGTTTTTGCGTCCCCGCAGGATGGCCTTCTGCCCTTCCCGTTCCACGTAGATCACCGCGTGCACGTTCAGCACGCCCTCCCTGGTCGGGGACGGCAGGATCTCGTCAACCTTCACCGCCACCGAGTGCGGCAGCTCGTGTTCCAGTCCACTCAGCGCGGCCTCGCGGATCAGCTCGGCGATGCGAGTCTCGGTGTCGTCGTCGGTGACGTGGTCATCCGGGTAGAACTTCGGCCCCTCGGGCAGCTTCTCGGCGATGACGTCCACCAGAGTCTCCAGCTGGAACCCGTCCTGGGCGGACAGTGGGACGACGTCCACCTCGGCGCCGTTGAGCGCTTCGGTGAGCATGGCGTGCAGGCCGAGCAGCTGCTGGCCAACCCGATCCTTCGAGACCTTGTCGGTCTTGGTGACGATGCCCATCAGCGGCACCTTCGGCGCGACCTGGCGGACGTTGTCGACGATCCAGCGGTCGCCGGGGCCGATCTTCTCGTCCGCTGGCACGCACACACAGATCAGGTCCATGTCCACGTAGGTTTCTTTGACCACATCGTTGAGCCGCTCGCCCAGCAGAGTGCGCGGCCGGTGCAGCCCCGGGGTGTCCACGACGACGATCTGGGCCTTCGGCCGGTGCACGAGACCGCGGATCGGGTGGCGGGTGGTCTCCGGCTGGTCGGCGGTGATGGCGATCTTCTCCCCGACCAGGGCGTTGGTCAGCGTGGACTTGCCGGTGTTCGGCCGGCCCACGAAGCTCACGAAGCCGGAGCGGAAGCCCTCGGGCGTGTCGAAGCCGAGCCCAGCACTCGCACCGTCATTCGCGGGCTTGCCTACTGCTGGGCTGGCAGCGGCGTCTGCGGGGAGCATCGACTCATCGGGGAAGTTCATCTCGTTAGTCACCCTCCCCATTCTGCCCTACTGCAGGCCGTGGGGCGGAATCATCGCGTCGCGGGTTAGCCTCGCCGGAACCGGACTGGGCCGCTGCCTCGGCGCTATCCTCAGCGTCTGGTTCCTCCCCCGGGGCCACCCGGCTGACGACCGCGGACTTCACGATGTAGCGACCACGCTTGTTGTGGCCGCCCTCGAAGACCAGGTGCAGACCGGCGGTGGTGATCTCCGCCCCCGGCATCGGCACCTTGCCCAGCTCCAGGGCACCCAGCCCAGCCACGGTGTCGGCCTGGTCGTGCTGCTCCTCGCTGAACTCGATTTCCGTGGCTCGCTCCGGAACCCAACTGCGGTCCTCCCGGGAGCCCTCGCCGCCGCGTTCCTCGTAGGAGGCCTCCCCGTTTCCAAACTCGCCACGGGAGGAGTCCCGCTGCTCGCCGTGGTGCACGCCCTCGTAGCGCTGCTCACGGAAGAGCTCTTCCAGCTCGTCCAGGGAGAGCCGGGAGCTGACCCGGTAACGGCCATCACCCAGGTCCTCGATCGGCAGGTCCTCGTCGGCGTCGTACTCGTCGGAAATCTCGCCGACGATCTCCTCCAGGATGTCCTCGATGGAGATCAGGCCCGCGACCGCGCCGTACTCGTCGACCAGCATCGTCAGGTGCACCTGGTCGCGCTGCATATCCTCAAGCAGGTCGGTGAGCAGCCGGGAATCGGGGACGAAACTCGGCTTGCGCATCACCTCGGTCACCGGCGTGCGACGACCGGCGTCCTGGTCATGGTAGGTCTGCGCGACCAGGTCCTTGAGGTAGACGATGCCGACGATGTCGTCGACGTCCTCGCCGATCACCGGTAGCCGGGACAGCCCGGAGCGCACGCACAGGCTCGTCGCCTGGCCGGCGGACTTCGTGTCCTCGATCCACACCATCTCCGTGCGCGGCACCATCACCGCACGCGCAGTCGTATTCGTCAGATCGAAGACAGACTGGATCATCCGCCGCTCGTCGGTCTCCACGATGCCGTGCTCCGTGGCGATGTCCACCATCTCCCGCAGCTCGAGCTCCGAGGCGAACGGGCCGTCTCTAAAGCCACGGCCTGGGGAGAGCACCGAACCGGCGCGCACCAGCCCGCGGGCAAGAAAACCGAAGACCCGATTCACCCCCAGCAGGAATGGGGCCGCCGCCAGGGAGACGGAGTAAGGGTTTTGACGTCCCAAAGTACGAGACAGCACGCCGATGATGACGAAGTTAATCAGCGCCGTCAGCACAATCGCGGCGATCAGCGACCAGACGTGCAGACCGAAGGCCTCGACAAACACCGCCGCCATCAGCGCCGTGCCCGTGACCTCGCACAGGGTGCGCAGCAGGACGAGCAGGTTGATATGCTCCGCGCGGTGGGCCATGACCTTGGCCAAGCGGCGGGACCCCGGCCTCTCGTCCTTCACCAGCGTCTCAACCCGCGCCGCAGAGAGCGAGGATAATGCGGTCTCAACAAGAGAGAACACCGCGCCGACCGCGAGCGCGAGAATCAGGCCGATAGTGCCAGCTAATATCCAGTAGTCCACTTATTTAGACTCGGTTTCTGCATCGGCGCTGAAGGAGCTGCCGGAGCCGGTGTCGTCGCGGTCGGCGGCGCTCGGGAAGGCCGCGGCACCGCTCGGCTTCGGGCCGAACTTCACGCCGCGCTCCTCCTGGGAGTCGTACCAATTCGCCAGGACCTCGTTCTGGATGGAGAACATCTGCTGCTCCTCCTCCGGGGTCACGTGGTCAAAGCCCAGCAGGTGCAGCACGCCGTGCACGGTCAGCAGGTCCAACTCGTGGGCCAGGGAGTGGCCGGCGCGCTCGGCCTGCCCCTTCGCGAAACTCGGGCAGAGCAGTATGTCGCCCAGCATCGCCGGTGAGGGCGGCGGGCCGTCCTTGCGGCCCCAGCCCGGAGTCAACTCATCCATCGGGAAGCTCATGACGTCCGTCGGACCCGGCAGGTTCAGCCAGCGCAGGTGGAGATCGGCAATGGTCTCCTCGTCCACGATGTGGATAGACAGCTCCGCGCTGGAGTGGACGTCCATGGTCCACAGCGTGTAGCGGGCGACGTCGATCAGCTCTTCCTCGTTGATCTCGCCCCAGCCGGATTCGTTAAAAACCTCGATGCTCACTAACGGGTTCTCCATTCCTATTCTTCTTCACGGTCCAAGCGGGCGAGCTCCTCTTCGGCCTCGAAGCGCTCGTAGGCATCCACGATGCGGGTCACCAGGCGGTGCCGGACGACGTCGTTGCTGCTCAGCTCGGCGAAACGGATGCCGTCCACCCCATCCAGGATTTCCTGGCTGGCGGCCAGGCCGCTGCGCTGCTTCTTCGGCAGGTCCACCTGGGTCAGGTCGCCGGTGATGACCATCTTCGACCCGAAGCCCAGGCGGGTGAGGAACATCTTCATCTGCGCGGGCGTGGTGTTTTGCGCCTCGTCCAGGATGACGAAGCTGTTGTTCAGCGTGCGGCCGCGCATATAGGCCAGCGGGGCGACCTCGATGACGCCGGATTCCATGAGCCGCGGGATGATCTCCGGATCCACCATCTCCCGCAGCGCGTCGTGCAGGGGGCGCAGGTAGGGGTCGATCTTGTCGCCCAGGGTCCCGGGCAGGAAGCCGAGGTTCTCCCCCGCCTCTACGGCCGGCCGGGTGAGGATGATCCGGGTGACCTCCTTGGCCTGCAGTGCTTGCACTGCCTTGGCCATCGCCAGGTAGGTCTTGCCCGTGCCCGCGGGGCCGAGTCCGAAGACGACCGAGTAGTTGTCGATCGCCGCGACGTACTCTTCCTGGCCGAGGGTCTTCGGCCGCACCGCTTTGCCGCGGTAGCTGACGATCGGAGCGGCCTTGTAGTTCAGCACCGCGCCCTGCTCGTCGAGCATTTCGATGATGCGGCGGGTGACGTCCGGGGTGACCGTCTGGCCGTGATCAGCGATGGCGGCCATTTCCATCAGGATCTTGCGGGTGCGGCTCACCTCGCTGGCCTCGCCGCGCAAGACCAGGTGGTTGCCGCGGGTCAGGATGTCTGCGTCGACGGTGTCTTCGACGATCCTGAGATTTTCATCTGCCGGACCGGAGATGACCAGCACGGCTTCTGGGGGAAGTTCAAGGGTGGAGCTGGTGACTCGCGGGCGTGGTGACTGCGCTGCGTGGGCTCCGTTGGTGCGGACAGTATGAGGAACCATATGGGCTTTATCCTACCGCGCCCCAACGGTCCGTGAGGGCGCCAATCGCTCCCAACGCGACGGCGCCTGCGGTGGCGGTCCGCAGCACCTCGGGTCCGAGGACGACTGCTTGGCCGCCGAGTCCCTCGAGGGCCGTCAGCTCGTCCGGGGCGATGCCACCCTCCGGGCCGATGACCAGCACAATTTCCTCTACCCCAGCCGCATTCTCGACGAAGGAGCGGAAGCTGCCGCGGGCGTCCTCGTGCAGCATCCCGAGGCGCGCGGTTGGTTCCGGCGCGGCGAGCCCCGGCACCAGCTCCGGCAGGTCGCTGAGATTGCGCAGCAGCCCAGTGATCTCAGGAAGGACGAGCCGGCGGGACTGCTTGGTGGCCGCAAAGGCGGTTTTCTCCCAGCGGGCCAGGGCCTTGTCTTCCTTCTTGTCCCAGCGGGCGATGCAACGGCTGGCAGCCCACGGGATGATGCGATCCGCCCCGGCCTGGACCATCAGGTCCACCGCCAGCTCGGAGCGGTCGGACTTCGGTAGAGCCTGGACGATCGTCACCCGGGGCTTGGACTGCGGCAACTCCAGTAACTCGGAGACCTGCACGCCAGCAGCCGAGAACGTGCCACGCACGGCGGTGGCGGCTCCGTCGCTCACGATGACCGCCTCCCCCTCTGCAATGCGCTTGACCTGGCTGTGCCGAGCCTCCGCGCCGGTGAGCTGGACGGAATCACCGACCGCGAGACCATCGGGCAGGGGCTGAATGAACACCGATTCTGTCACTAGTTTCTTCCGCTTCTTCCGCTGGTGGCTCGGCTAGCTGAGCGCCGCACGGGCGCTTGGCTAGGCCGGCCTTATCGGCCTCCCTGCGCCTTCTTAGGCACGAGAGAAGTGCTTGCGCAGCCGGGAGAACAGGCCGCTGTGCTGGCCACCCTTCATGTTCACTGCCACGTCCTCCTTGGAGTGGTCGCGCAGCTGCTCCAGCAGCTCGCGCTGCTTGTGGCTCAGGTTGGTCGGCACGACGACGTCCACGTGGACGATCAGGTTGCCGTGGCCCTCGCGGCGCAGGTGCGGCATGCCCTGGCCGGGCAGGCGGATCTGCTCGTCGGGCTGGGTGCCGGCCGGGATCTCCACCGACTCACTGCTGCCATCCAGTAGCTCCAGCGAGGCCTTCGTGCCCAGGGCGGCGTCCACCGCCGGCACGGAGATGGTGACGTGCAGGTTATCGCCCTCACGGATGAACATCGGGTGATCCTCGGCCTGGACCTCAATGTAGAGGTCACCGGCCGGCCCACCGCCCGGGCCGACCTCGCCCTCACCCGCCATGCGGATGCGCATACCGTCGGAAATACCGGCCGGGATGTTCACCGCGATGTCCCGGCGGGCGCGCACCCGGCCATCGCCCTGGCAGTTCTCGCACGGATCCTCAATGATCTCGCCGGTGCCTCCGCAGCGGTGACACGGGCGGGCGACCTGCACGCGGCCCAGGATGGAGTTCTGAACCTCCATGACCTGGCCCTGCCCGTGACAGGTGGGGCAGCCCACCGGCTCGGACTTGGACTGCGACCCCGTCCCCTCGCAGGGCTCGCACAGCACGGCGGTGTCCACGGTGACCTCGTGCTTGATGCCGGAGTAGATCTCCTCCAGGCTCAGCGAGATGCGCAGCAGCGCATCGTTGCCACGGCGCACGCGGGAGACGCGCTGGCCTGCTCCCCCGCCGCCACCGCCGAAGAAGGCGTCGAAGATATCGCCCAGCCCGCCGGTGCCGAATCCACCGCCGCCACCCGGCTGGCCGAAGCCCTGCTCCTCTGGGTCCCCGCCGGCGTCCACGATCTGGCGCTTCTGCGGGTCAAGGAGAACCTCCTGGGCGAGCGTCGCCTCCCGGAACTTCTCCGCCGCGTCCTCGGACGGGTTGACGTCCGGGTGGTACTTGCGGGCGACCTTGCGATAAGCCTTCTTGATCTCCGCATCGGTGGCGTTTCGTTCCACGCCAAGAATGCCGTAATAGTCACGGGCCACGGTGAGTTTTATCCCCTTTGCTCGCTATCGAAACCAAACTTGCAGTCTACTCCCCGGCCAGAATCCGGGATACATAATGCGCTACTGCGGTCACCTTAGACATCGTGCCGGGGTAGTCCAAGTGAGTCGGACCCAGCACACCGAGCCCGCCCATGACCGCGTTTTCCGCGCCGTAGCCGGTGGAGATCACCGAGGCGCTGCGCAGCTCCTCGTCCTCGTTTTCCTCGCCGATGCTGACCTGGATTCCCATGTCTCGAACCCCGGAGAGGAGTTTGAGGACGACGACCTGTTCTTCCAACGCTTCGAGCACCGGGGTTAATTCCCCCATCCGGGCGATATTCGGGGTACCAGCGAGGATGAGCCGGTCGTTGGGACGCTCCACCATGGTCTCCATCAGCACGGTGGCCACCGCGATCAGCGCAGGGCGCAGCTCCGCGGGCACTGTCTTGGACCTGGCATCCTGGGCCAGGGAGGCGATCTTCGCGCAGGCTTCTTCCAGGGTGAGTCCGACGACGCTGTGGTTGACCAGGTCGCGGACGCGCGGCAGGTCAGACTCGGCGAGCGGTTCGGCGAGGTCGACGTTGCGCTGGTCGACCCGCCCGGTGTCCGTGATGAGGACGACGAGCAGGCGGTGGGTGGTCAGGTGCACGAGTTCGCAATGCTTCACCCGGCCGATACGCATGTCCGGCAGCTGGACGACCGCCACCTGGCGGGTCAGCTGGGCCAGCAACTGCACGCTGCGGCGCAGGACGTCCTCCAGATCCACCCCGTGCTCCAGGAAGTCCAGAATGGCCCGCCGCTCCGGCATGCTCATCGGCTTGACCGCATGGATGCCGTCGACGAAGTGGCGGTACCCCTTCGCAGTGGGGATGCGGCCGGAGCTGGTGTGCTGCTGGGTGATGTAGCCCCCCTTCTCGAGGGCGGCCATGTCGTTGCGGATCGTCGCGGAGGACACCCCCAGCTCGTGCCGGTCGAGGAGCATCTTGGAACCCACCGGCTCCTGCAGGGAGATGTAGTCCGACACGATGGCGCGCAGCACCTCGCTGCGGCGTTGCTGGGTCGACAGCGACGCGCGGTTCTTCGGCACGCGATTAGTCACGGAAAATGCTCACCACCATCTGTTCTGCTTCTCCCCCAGCCTAGGCGAAAGGCCCGGCTCACTCCATGATCACTCCATGGCGAGCAGCAGATCGGTGACGATGCCGTCCACCAGGTAGCGACCTTGCTCCGTGACGCGCAGTAGCTGTGCGTGCGCATCGACCTCGAGCAGACCCAGGCGCTGGTAGCGCTCGATTTCTGCCTCGGCTCCCGCCAGCCCCGCGAGCGCCACGCCCTCTCGCAGGCGCAGCCCCAGCATCAGGTGCTCGGTGGCCAGGTCCGCGCGGCTCAGCGGTTCGAAGGTCACTGCCGGCAGGCTGTGGCGCTGAATCAGTGCTTCCCAGTAGCGGGCGGGGTACTTGGCGTTGACCAGGCGGGTGATGCCAGAGAAGTCTTCCGCGCCAACGCGCTCCGCGGCCTCGGCCGACAGGTACTGCGCCGCCGCGCCTTCCTGCAGTCGCACGCAGCCGTGGGCTCCCGGGCCCGCACCCCACCACTGGCCATCCCGCCAGTAAATGAGGTTGTGCTCGCACTCCCCGCCCGGCTTTGCCCAGTTGGAAACCTCGTACCACTGGAAACCCGCTCCGACGAGGCGCTCGTCGATCATGCGGTAGCGGTCGGCGTAGACGTCCTCGTCCGGGGCGGGCAGCTCCCCGCGGCGGACCTTGCGGGCCATCGCGGTGCCGTCCTCGACGATGAGGGAGTAGGCAGAAACGTGGTCCACGTCCGCCTCGATGACAGCGTCCAAGCTGCGGGCCAGGTCCTCGTCGCGCTCGGTGGGCGTGCCGTAGATCAGATCCAGGTTCACGTGCTCGAAGCCCGCGGCCTTGGCCTCTGCCACCGCCTGCTCCGGGCGGCCGGGCGTGTGCTGGCGCTCCAGGACCTTCAGCACATGCCCCGCCGCCGACTGCATGCCCAGGGAGATCCGGTTGAAGCCGGCCGCGCGGAGTTGGGAGAAGAATTCCGGGCTGGTGGACTCCGGGTTGGCCTCCGTGGTGACCTCCGCGCCCGGAGCCAGGCCAACGGTGCGGCGCACCGCATTGAGGGCGCGCACCAACCCCTCGGCCCCCAGCATGGAGGGAGTGCCGCCGCCGAAGAAGACGGTGCTCACCCCGGGGTCGGACTCCCCTTCGTAGAGTCCCCGCCGGTCCCAGGTGGCTGCGGCCAGCTCGAGTTCGATCTCCAGCGCGTCGAGGTAACCGGCCGGGGTGCGCCCCTGGGCGGAACCCATGCTGGCTGGATCGGCGGCCAGCTCCGCGGGGGTATAGGTGTTGAAGTCGCAATAGCCGCAGCGCGAGGCGCAGAACGGCACGTGGATATACAGCCCGCTGGTCATGCCCAGCTACACTACCCGGCCGCGCCGCTTCGCCAATTTTGCGATGAGCTGCTCGATACGAGCCCGCTCGGCAAGGAACTGCGGTGGGGCCTCCCCACGCATGGCTTGTGCCACGGCGGGCTGCTTGGCCACGCCCTCCTGCCAATGCGCCACGATCTCTCGAGTGCGCTTCTCCGCCTCATTGAAGACCTGCGGTAGCAGCACGGCTTGCGCATTGATGGCCAGGTCAGTCTGCTGGACGACCCACTCGGCGAGCTCCTCCAGCTCCCCGATGAGCTCCTCGTTGCGCTCACGCAGCCACAGCCGCCAGCCGACGGTCGTCGCCATCTGCGGCTGGGCTCCGTCGTCCGCGTCGTGAGTTGAGGACGTTTCCCCATTCTGAGCGCCGTTCCCCTGGGACGGCGGTGTGGGCGCACCCTTGCGCAGGAAGGACAGGGTGCGCCCGGGGTGCTGGAAGGTATTGGACATCTCGCCGCTGCGCACGCCGGAGACGAAGGCCTGACGCAGGCCGTTGAGCTCCGCGAGCCCAGGGCGGACCTCCTTGCGCCCCTGGCGGACGACGGAGGTGAATTCGAGCAGGCAGTCCTCGACCAGCTCGCCGTCCCAGTCCGCGATGGACTGGGAAATGTGCTCGATGTGCTCGGCGATTTCGTCGCCGATGTCGTAGATGTTCTGGGTGAGGTCGCGCACACGCAGCGACGCATCGTAGTGCACGTGACCTCCCTTTTCGCTTCATCCACGACATCCGGCACTTCGCCTTCAAACTTGCGGTTCCCTGTAGGGCGGCGCATAAAAGGCTGTACCCGCATCACATTATGTGAGTGATGCGGGTACGTCCGGGAGGCTTGGCCGTGTCCGGAGATTTATGTGAGCTTTCGGCTCCCGGCGCCACCCCGTGGGGTGGTGTTTGGGGGCCGGGCAGCTACTTCTCGGAGTAGATCCAGGCGATGTCGTCGGCGAAGTTCTTCTCCACCATGAAGCGCTTGAGCTTCATCGACGGGGTCACCTCGCCGCGATCCTCCTCGAAGTCGCGGTGAACGATGCGGAACTTCTTGATGCCCTCGGCGTGGGAGACCGACTGGTTGGCCTCGTTGATCGCGTCCTGAATCTCGCCGCGCAGGTTCGGGTTCTTCGCCAGCTCGCGGATCGAGGTATTGGCGGAGATGCCGTTGCGGGCCTTCCAGCTCTCCACCGCGTCCTCATCGAGGGAGATCAGGGCGCCGATGAACTTCTGGTCATCGCCCACGACCATGGCCTGGGAGATCAGCGGGGCGGAGCGCAGGATGTCTTCCAGCGGCCCCGGGGAGACGTTCTTACCGCCCGCGGTGACGAGGATTTCCTTCTTGCGGCCCGTGATGCGCAGGTGGCCGGTCGGCAACAGGGCACCCAGGTCGCCGGTGGCGTAGAAGCCGTCCTCGTCGAAGGCCTCCTTGGTGGCCTCCTCGTTGTTCCAGTAGCCGCCGAAAATGACGTCGCCCTTGAGCAGGATCTCGCCGTCGTCGGCGATGCGGACGGTGTTGCCGCCGACAGGTCGGCCCACGGTGCCGATGATGTTATCCGGCTCGAAGTTCACGGTGATGGCGGCGGTGGACTCGGTCAGCCCGTAGCCCTCGTAAATGTACACGCCGACGCCGCGGAAAAAGTGCATGAGCTCCGCGTTGAGCGCCGAGCCACCCGAGATGGCGTACTCCAGCTCCCCGCCCGTGGCCTCGCGGACCTTGGAGTAGACCAGCTTGTCGAAGATGGCGTGGCTGGCCTTCAGGGCGAGGCTCGGGCCCTGTGGGGTGTCCAGCGCCTTGGAGTACTCCACGGCGATCTTCTCGGCGCGCTCGAAGAGCTTCTCGCCGATCTTGGAGCCATCGGCGGCCTTAGCGCGCACGCCCGCGTGAACCTTCTCGAAAACGCGCGGCACGCCCAGGATCAAGTTCGGGTTGGAGCGCTGGAACTCGGTGACCAGGGTGCCGAAATCCGACCAGTGGGTCTGGGTGCAGCCGGTGATGAGCAGCAGGTAGGACACAGCGCGGGAGAGCACGTGGGCCAGCGGGAGGAAAGTCACCGCGCTCTTGCCCGGCATGCCCAGACGGCCGATCGGGTGCGTCGCCAAGCCGCGGGCCTCGCTGAGCCAGTTGGAGTGCAGCACCATGCAGCCCTTCGGGCGGCCGGTGGTGCCGGAGGTGTAGACGATGGAGCAGACATCGCTGGTCCGCACGTCGGCGATGCGGGCCTCGACCTCATCCTGGGAGATCTTCTTATCGCGGCCGTCGTTGATGAGGATGTCGACGGCGCCGCGGTTGATGCCCAGCACACGGGTCAGCGGCTCCTTCTCGGTGGGGGCGCCGTCCTCAGGGATGAAGTTCTCGAGGCGCTCGCAGTGCTCCTGGGTCTCACCGACGGCAAAGCTGGCGCCGGAGTCCTGCACGATCCAAGCGCACTGGGAGGTCGAGGAGGAAGGGTAAATCGGCACGGAGATCGCGCCGGCCGCCTGGATCGCCAGGTCGAGCAGCGACCACTCGTAGCGGGTTTCCGACATGATGACGATGCGATCCTTGGCCTTCACCCCATTGGCGATGAGGCCGCGGGCGACGGCGTAGACCTCGTCGAGGAACTGGGTGGTGGTGACATCCTCCCAGTCGAAGTTCTTCGGACGACTGAAGGAGACCACGCTCGGGTGATCTTTCTGCAGGT
>DWUR01000079.1 GCA_019120635.1 Candidatus Corynebacterium intestinavium
GCAGAAGTGGTTCAACTCGCTCCCACTGTGCATTCGTGAACTGCGTAAATCTAGACCGTTGTGACACACCTCAATCATGCTCGAGCACAGGCCCACAATTAGGAGACACGCCCTAGCGCCCGAGCGTCTGCCTATCTCGATTACCGCCCACATTGTCCACGCGAACGCACTCGCGGTGGACCGGCGCGGGATTCTGCCCGAGACCTCCGGCATGACCTACATCTTCGGCAACCCGCCATTTATCGGCGCCCGTATGAAAACTAAAGAGCAAAAGGCGGATTTGGCGCGGGTATGGGGAACCGCCAAGGGCGTCAACGACATGGACTACGTGACTGGCTGGCACGTGCAGGCGCGGACACTGCTTGCAGAACAGTCGGGTGAGTTTGCGTTTGTCACCACGAACTCGATTACTCAGGGCCAGCAGGTGCCGGCGCTTTTCGGGCCACTGATTCAGGACGGCTGGCGGATCAAGTTCGCCCACCGCACGTTCCAGTGGGACTCCGAAGCGCCCGGCAAAGCAGCCGTGCATGCGCATCGTCGGGTTCACCCGCGACCGAGGCGTAAAACAGCGCCTGTGGGACTACCCAGATGTACGCGGTGAGGCAGTGGAGCAGAAGGTAGAGCAGGGCATTAACGCCTAGCTGATTGACGGGCCAAACGTCCTAGTGACGAATCGCTCGACGCCGCTTTCACCGGAAATTACGCCTGCCAGGTTCGGGAGCATGGCAAACGACGGCGGCAACCTCATCGTGGAAACAAGCGAATATGACGAAGTTGCTGATGATCCAATCGCTGCAAAGTATCTCCGTCCACTTAAAGGCTCGCGTGAACTGGTGCGCGGTCTTGAAAGCTGGTGTCTATGGTTAGCCGATGATTTCGATGCGACTGACGTAGAGAAGTCACCGGTGCTGCGTGAGCGTATTACCGCGGTTCGAGATCGGCGTGCGGCGTCGAAACGAAAGGCCACCACCAACCTTGCGAGGACACCGCACCTATTTGGAGAAATACGCCAGCCAGAGACGGACTATCTGTGCATCCCGAAAGTAGTGAGTGAAACTCGGCCGTACTTAACCGCTGAAAGACTTAGCCCCAATGTGATCGTCTCGGATCTGGCGTTCCACGCCCAAGACCCAGACGGGCTATTGTTCGCGCTTGTCTCGTCCTCGATGTTCATTACCTGGCAGAAACGGTAGGAGGGAGACTGAAATCTGATCTGCAGTTTTCCACTCTGACGTGGAACACGTTTCCTGTGCCGAAGTTAGACGTGCAGAC
Organism: Candidatus Corynebacterium intestinavium; assembly: GCA_019120635.1. Taxonomy (GTDB): domain Bacteria; phylum Actinomycetota; class Actinomycetes; order Mycobacteriales; family Mycobacteriaceae; genus Corynebacterium; species Corynebacterium intestinavium. Next base: position 1,273 of record DWUR01000079.1, read on the forward strand.
GCGGCAGCGAATTATCGACGCTGGACAGTTCGTGTTGCAGGCGCGCGAGCAATACCCCGAGCGTTCACTTGCTGAGCACTACAACCCGCTGTCTATGGCACCCGATCTGCTTAGAACCCACGACAAACTCGACCGGGAAGTGGACAAAGCGTTCGGACCCAAACGCAAACTTACGACCGAGCGCCAGCGCCAGGAGCTTTTGTTCACCAGCTACGGGAAGTTGGCGAGGTCCCAAAACCCTTAGCTTTAATCAAAATCGAAACCAGGATCAGGATCGTTCGGGGGTGTCCCGCGGTGACGGTGGCCAGCACAAAGACGATGGTGAAGCCGAGAATGAACAACCCGGCCGCACCCGCTACTGCCCACTGGCGTTTGGTGACCACCGTGCCCCCTCGGCGTCGTAGTCGACCTCCCCGCCGACCACACTGGCCAGATACGACATATACCCGGGTACCAGGGGTACGACGCACGGGGAGGCGAACGAGATCAGACCTGCATGCTGCAGCCAGGATGCCGATCATCAGTGGCCCGGTGGCCGCGGTGTCGGCGAACTGCTGGCCGATCGCCAACTGCGCAATCACATCAACGGTCATGATGCTGGTGCCTCCTCGGCCAGCGGCAGGGCGACATCAAGGATGTCATCGGCGGTGACCTCCCTCAGGAACACCGCGGCCGGGCGGTGGCTTCGGTCCAGGACAATGGTGGTCGGGATGACCGAGGTCGGCACCTCCAGAGCCGCAGCGAAACGAAACGGCGGGTCGTAGACCGAGGGATAGGTTACCGCGTTGTCGAGTTTGAAGTCCTGGACGATGGTCTGGTTGTAGTCACGGACGTTGATGCCCAGCACCGTGCCACCGAGGGAGTCGAGAGTCTCCTGGACAAGCTGCAGGTCATCGACTTCCGCCCGACACGGTGCACACCACTGGCCCCAAGCGTTGAGGACGACGACCTCGCCTTCAAAATCAGACAGGCTGATCTCCTCACCCTCTTCCATCAGCGACGGGCCGGAGAAGTCCGGCAGCGGGGCACGGTCCTCCTCTGCGTAGATAATCTCGGTTTGGCCTCCTGGTGAGTGGAACTGGAAGGTGCCCCCGACGGCGACGGAGTTTCAGGCGCCGTCGCCTGAGGAACAGGCCACCAGGGTCACGGCGGTGAGCACCGCGGCAACCGCGATGGCGGCTCTGCGGGGTGTGCTCGGCATGGATTAGAGCTCCTTATTCTGGGGCGGTGGGGAAGAAGACGGTGTTCTGGTTGTCCCGGAAGACCACAACACCGAGGAAGGTCATCGTGCTGCCCGGTGGGTGGTCTGCAGCGACTCTGCCCACCTCGGCACTCAACCCTGCTGTGGGGGGGTTACTCGTAGCGAAGCGAGCTGAGCATCCCGGTTTCCATGTGATAGGCGTTATGGCAGTGAAATGCCCACTCACCGGGGTTGTCAGCGATCAGGTCGGCGATCATGGTTTCACCGTGGCGGAGAAGGACGGTGTCCTTGCGTAGCCCGCCACTGCCGGGCAGCGCCCACGTGTGGCCGTGGATGTGCATCGGATGGGGCATCATGGTTCTGTTGCGCATGACCATCCGCAGGCGCTGGCCCTCCTGCACGGTCGCGGAGGAGGATTGGCCGTCGGTGAGAATGCTCCATTCATACGGCATCATCTGCCCGCCCAGGTCGATGCTGACTTCTCGGTCTGGTGTGCCCTCGGGCAGGAGTGCACGGTCTGCTGGCTTCAGGGAGGACAGAAGCAGTCCGGTGGACGACAACTCGGGGAAGTCGACATCGGGGCGGGGGGCCTGGCCGCCGGCGGTTCGGATGACGGCGAAGGCGCGGTCGTCCTTACCCACCGCCAAAGCCGTGAGCGGGAAGATGCCGTCGCCGAGGATGACCTCGACGTCGACACGCTCGCCCATCGACAGGTAGATCGATTCGGTCTCCCAGGGTTGAACAGGGAAGCCGTCGGTGTGGGTGACGGTCATGCGGTGACCACCGAGGGCCACCTTGAAGATGGTGTCACCGCCGGAGTTGATAAACCGCAGGCGGGCCTTATCGCCCGGGCGAGCCTCGAAGGTCCGGTGAGCACGGGGGATACGTCCGTTGATGAGGTAGTGCGGATACATCACATCGCCGACATCCCTGCCCAGTACCCGGTCCGGGGCGCCGTGCATCATCTGGCCGTGACCTCCCATTCCCATCCCCTCGTTATGGTCGCCCGAACCCATTCCGGTGAGCTTGTCGAGCTCATCGTCGGGAGTGCCCTGAATGCCATCGACCCAGTCGTCGAGCACGATGGTCCACTCAACGTCCTGGTCCTCAGCGTCTTGCGGGTCACGGATGATCAGTGGGGCGTGGAGGCCGCGATCAAGCTGCAGGCCGGTGTGGGAATGGTAGAAGTAGGTGCCACCGTGGGGGACTTCAAAAACATAGGAGAAAGACTCGCCGGGTTCAATGGGGTCCTGGGTCATGCCGGGCACACCGTCGGCTGCGTTGTGGAGTGCGATGCCATGCCAGTGGATGGAGGTGCTCTCAGGCAGTTCATTGGTGATATCGACCTGGAGGACGTCGCCGGCGGTGGCCTCAATGGCCGCATCCTCGGTGTCAGAGACGTATCCCCACGTCTTGGCTTCGATGCCGCCGATATCCAGGGAGAGGGGCCGGGCGGTCAGTGTCCGGCGCACCGTCGGCTCACCGAGCGCAGTGGGGGTGGAAGTGGGGCGAAGGGAGGGATCTGGTGCCGGGGCAGCGGGTCCAGGGTCGCTGGTGCAGGCGGCCACGGCCCCGGTGCCGGCGAGGACGAGCCCGCCGAGCAGAAACTGTCGTCGGGAAAACGCGTTCGTCATGATTTAACCTTCCTGGTGTAAGAATTCAGTGACACGGGAGATAGGTGCAGGTGAGGACCCTGCTGAGCCATCACGTCAGGCGCAGGTCTGTGACACAGGTGGCACCGTCGTCGGTGGTGGAAAACTCCGTGGTGCCGGTACGCCCCTGGTAGCTGACCTCAATCAGGCCGGTGACATCATCGGGAAGCCAGAAGCCAATAAACCCGTTGTCGAAGGTGGTTGTCGCCTCGTCCACCAGCACCTCACCGGTCGCCTCATCGGTGATCGTGACCTGGATATCCTCATTGCTGAGTTCCCCCAGGCAGGTCGTGAGGCTGTGGTAAAAGCAGTCGTGGGTGGAGGTGAGATAGGGTGCGATCGAGACATACGTCTGATTGTCGGGAAGCTCGACCACGACTTCCTGGTCACCGCTCGAGAGCAGCAGTTCATCGGCGCGCACTGAGGCGATCAGATCCGTGGGACGCTCAGTGACCTTCTGTCGGTCCAGGTGATCAATGATCTCCACCGCGTCCATGTCGGCCAGGCCATGGGTAGTCAGGAATGTATCCTGGGACTCCGTCCCGTCGGCGGTGGGTTCCGGATCGGCGGCCGAACACCCCGTGAGGGCGAGGGCAAGAGCGGCGGCTGCGATCGCTGCTCGTTTCACGTCAATCTCCTTGGCTCGTGGTAAGACCGTCAGAAGACACCGCCCCAAGGTCGATGCCATACCTTTATCTAGCACGGGTGCCGGACGGGCTAGAAGTCAAAAACCCTGCTCACAGCCTTATAACAGGGCGAAAAGGGGGTGAATTCGGTGGGCTGGGTCACCACCGGGACACCATCCCACAGCCGTGGGCGATGTCCTTCTACCCGCCCCGGGTATGCGGTGCAGGCAGTGAAAATCCCTGGTGGCGCCTGCTGAACCGACGAGGAGAGGCGATGCCGCCGGCCCGGGGTGGGGCACAGGGGTGACGGCGGTCGAATGGTGATGTTTGAAGATTTGATGAAGTTTTCCCGCCGGGCACTGAGCGAGGATGGTATTCCCCCTGCCCGGAGCGATACTGGGTCTATGGCTGACCACACACCGACCACCGCCACGCCCCCGGGGCGGGTGCTGATCGTCGATGATGAACAACCCCTGGCTCAGATGGTGGCCTCCTACCTCATCCGGGCCGGCTTCGATACCCGCCAGGCGCACACCGGCACCCAGGCCGTGGACGAGGCTCGTCGCTTTTCCCCCGATGTTGTGGTGCTGGATCTGGGGCTGCCCGAACTCGACGGCTTGGAGGTATGCCGACGGATCCGCACCTTCTCGGACTGCTACATCCTCATGCTCACCGCGCGTGGCAGCGAGGACGACAAGATCAGCGGTTTGACCCTGGGGGCGGATGACTACATCACCAAACCTTTTAGCATCCGGGAACTGGTGACCCGGGTGCATGCGGTGCTGCGCCGCCCGCGCACCAGCACCACCCCACCGCAGGTGACCACCCCCTTGATCGTTGGTGACCTCATCCTTGACCCCGTCGCCCATCAGGTGCGGGTGGGGGAGACGACCGTGGAGCTCACCCGCACGGAGTTCGAGCTGCTGGTTGCCCTGGCCCTGCGCCCCGGCCAGGTGCTGACCCGCCACGACCTGGTCACCGAGGTCTGGGACACCACCTGGGTCGGTGATGAACGCATCGTCGATGTCCACATCGGCAACTTGCGTCGCAAGCTCGGCACCGACACCCGGGGCCGGGGGTTTATCGACACCGTGCGTGGCGTGGGCTACCGGGTGGGGCAGCCATGAATCACGGACCCGGCCTGACCTTCCGCTTCCTGGCCGCCCAGGTGTTGGTCGTGGTGATTAGCCTGATGGTGGCCGCGGCCGTGGCCACGACGGTGGGCCCGACCCTGTTCCATGATCATATGTTGATGGCCGGCCGGGAGGACCCCTCGCTGGAGCTGTTCCATGCCGAGCAGGCCTACCGGGACGCCAACCTGATCACCCTCGCCGTCGCCCTGCCCACCGCCTTGATCAGCGCCCTGCTGGCCAGCCTGTGGTTATCGCGTCGTCTGCGCACCCCCCTGCAGGATCTCACCCGCGCCGCTACCAGCCTGACGGCCGGCAACTCCCGTATCCGCGTGCCCGCCGGAAAAGCAGGCCCCGAGGTCACCACCCTGGCGCATGCCTTCAACACCATGGCCGACCGGCTGGAACACACCGAACAGCTCCGCCGCCAGATGCTCTCTGATCTGGCCCACGAAATGGGCACCCCCTTATCGGTGCTCACGATCTACCTCGATGGTCTCCAGGACGGGGTCGTGGACTGGAATAATGCCACCCACACGATCATGGCTGACCAACTCACCCGCCTGACCCGGTTGATGGAAGACATCGACGATGTCTCCCGGGCCCAGGAACACCGGATCGATTTGGACCTGGCGGAGGAAGGGCTCGGGGATCTGCTCCATACCGCCGCTGCTGCCGCGGGGGAAGCTTATGCTGACAAAGGCGTCGATTTACAGGTCGAGACCATTACAGACACCGCCCGGGTGCTCGTGGACCGGCAACGCTTCGGCCAGGTGATGAGCAATCTCCTGTCGAACGCGCTACGGCACACCCCGGCCGGCGGGCAGGTCCGGATCAGCGTCCACCGACAGGGGGCGTCCACCGCGCTCATCCACGTCGCCGATGACGGCGAGGGCATCCCACCTGACCAGCTCGGACACATCTTCGAACGCTTCTACCGGGGGGATGCCGCCCGCAGCCGGGACAACGGCGGGGCCGGTATCGGTCTGACCATCTCCAAGGCATTGATCGAGGCCCACGGCGGCACTCTCACCGCCACCTCCCCCGGACCCGGTCGCGGAGCGGTGTTTGCCCTCTGCCTCCCGCTGTCCCCTCCCGATAGCGAGGAGGCTGCTCGGTGACCACACCCTGCCCCGCGTGAGGGCCGTGCCCTCCACCCATTGAAAATATACCCCCGGGGGGTATACGCTAGAGAGCGGCATCGCCGCACCCCACCGAACCGAAGGAGCTTTCCCATGATCACCTCCCCGCCCCGCCTCTTGACGATGGCCTCCCACGGCTGCAGCTGTTGCGGACCTGCCTCACGTGCCGACACCGCCTCCATCCCTGCCGCCAGCGACTCGTCAGCAGGAGGGTCCTCCCCTAGCTACCAGGTCACCGGCCTGACCTGCGGGCACTGCGCGAAAAGCGTGACCCAGGCCCTTCAGGCCCTCCCCCAGGTCGACGACGTCCAGATTGACCTCGCTGCTGGTGGTGTTTCCACCGTCACGGTCACCGGTGTCGTACCTCCGGAGATGGTTCGCCGGGCCATCGAGGAGGCCGGCTACACCGTCTTATCCTGATCAGTTTTACCCATCATCTCGATCCCGACCGGGTTGAGCGAAAGGAACGTCATGAGCGCTCCCCACCATTCGGGTGATCACCATGGTGATCACCCCGCTCCGGAAACAGACCACACCCACCACCACCCGGATCATGCCAGCCACGAACACCACGCAGATGTCGACACCTACGGCCAGGCGATGTCCCACGATCACCCGCACTCCGCCCTGGACGAAGACCACCACGTTCATGGTCACGGCGAACACGCCGGACACAGCACCGCAATGTTTCGGGACCGCTTCTGGTGGTCGCTGATTCTGTCCATTCCCGTCGCTATTTTCAGCCCCATGGTCGCCCACCTGCTCGGCTACCACTTCCCGGCATTCCCCGGATCCACCTGGATCCCCCCGGTGCTGGGCACGATCATCTTCGTCTACGGCGGAACGCCTTTCCTCAAGGGCGGATGGAAAGAACTGAAATCCCGCCAACCCGGGATGATGCTCCTGATCGCCATGGCCATCACCGTGGCGTTTGTCGCCTCCTGGGTCACCACTCTGGGGCTGGGCGGTTTTGACCTGGACTTCTGGTGGGAGCTGGCCCTGCTGGTGACCATCATGCTGCTGGGCCACTGGCTGGAGATGCGCGCTCTCGGGGCCGCGTCCTCCGCGCTTGACGCGCTGGCTGCCCTGCTGCCGGATGAGGCCGAGAAAATCATCGACGGGACCACCCGCACCGTGGCCATCTCCGAGCTGGTCGTCGACGACGTCGTGCTGGTGAGGGCCGGTGCCCGGGTGCCGGCCGACGGAACCATCCTCGACGGAGCCGCCGAATTCGATGAGGCGATGATCACCGGCGAATCCCGTCCCGTCTTCCGTGACATCGGTGACAAGGTGGTCGCCGGTACCGTGGCCACCGACAACACCGTCCGCATCCGGGTGGAGGCTACCGGCGGGGACACCGCCCTAGCCGGGATCCAACGCATGGTTGCCGACGCCCAGGAGTCCTCCTCCCGGGCCCAGGCCCTGGCGGATCGGGCGGCGGCGTTGTTGTTCTGGTTCGCGCTGATCTCCGCTCTGATCACCGCGGTGGTGTGGACCATCATCGGCAGCCCGGACGATGTCGTGGTGCGCACGGTCACGGTGCTGGTCATCGCCTGTCCGCACGCCCTGGGCCTGGCGATTCCGCTGGTCATTGCGATCTCCAGCGAGCGGGCCGCGAAATCCGGGGTGCTCATCAAGGACCGGATGGCGCTCGAGCGGATGCGCACCACCGACGTGGTGCTCTTCGACAAAACCGGCACCCTGACCGAGGGTGCGCACGCGGTCACCGGTGTCGCGGCAGCTGTCGGCGTCACCGAGGGCGAGCTGCTGGCCCTGGCCGCCGCCGTGGAAGCCGACAGCGAGCACCCCGTGGCCCGCGCCATCGTGGCGGCCGCGGCCGCCCATCCTGAGGCCTCCCGTCGGCAAATTCGTGCAACTGGTTTCAATGCCGCCTCCGGCCGGGGGGTTCGGGCCACTGTCGATGGCGCTGAGATCCTCGTGGGCGGGCCGAACATGCTGCGCGAGTTCAACCTCACCACCCCGGCCGAGCTCACAGACACCACCAGCGCCTGGACCGGGCGTGGGGCCGGTGTGCTCCATATTGTCCGCGACGGTCAGATCATCGGTGCGGTGGCCGTCGAGGACAAGATCCGCCCCGAATCCCGCGCCGCCGTGAAAGCCCTGCAGGACCGCGGGGTGAAGGTCGCGATGATCACCGGTGACGCGCAGCAGGTGGCCCAGGCGGTTGGCCAGGACCTGGGGATCGATGAGGTCTTCGCCGAGGTCCTGCCCCAGGACAAGGACACCAAGGTCACCCAGTTACAGGAGCGTGGCCTGAGCGTGGCCATGGTCGGCGACGGTGTCAACGACGCCCCCGCTCTGACCCGCGCGGAGGTCGGTATCGCCATCGGGGCCGGCACGGATGTGGCCATGGAATCCGCCGGAGTGGTCCTGGCCAGTGATGACCCACGGGCAGTGCTGTCGATGATTGAGCTGTCCCAGGCCAGCTACCGAAAGATGATCCAGAACCTCATCTGGGCCTCTGGCTACAACATCCTCGCCGTGCCGCTGGCCGCCGGCGTGCTCGCCTCGATCGGGTTCGTGCTGTCCCCGGCCATGGGCGCGATCTTGATGTCTGCCTCGACCATCGTGGTGGCCCTGAACGCCCAGCTGTTGCGCCGCATTGATCTGGATCCGGCTCACCTGGTTCCGGCCGAGTCGAAGGAGGGACACACCACGCCTACTCCGGCATCCACCGCCGCCCACTGATCCACCACTTCTCTCCACTGCCCCCATATGACCCTGAAAGGCTCCACCATGAAGCGCACCCTTGTTCTTTCCGCTCTCGCCGTGGCCTCCACCCTGGCGCTGGCCGCCTGCGGTGAGACCACCGAGTCAGGCAACACCGACGCCACCACCTCGGCCACCAGCACTGCGACGGCTACCGCTGAGACGACCGAGACCACCACGGCGACGACTGAGGCGGACGGGGAGATCTCCGCCGATCACAATGACGCGGACATCATGTTTGCCCAGATGATGATCCCCCATCACCAGCAGGCCGTGGAGATGAGTGAGATGCTCCTGGCCAAGGAGGGTATCCCCGCCCAGGTCGTGGAGTTTGCCCAGGGGGTTATTGACGCCCAGGGACCGGAGATTGACCGGATGAACGCTATGCTCGAGGCCTGGGGCCAGCAGCCGGTCACCGACTCTGGGGGCATGGGGACCATCGACGAGATGGGTGGAATGGATCACGGCGAGATGGGTGGCATGAGCGGGATGATGAGCCAGGAGGACATGACAGCCCTTGAGGAAGCCCAGGGCACCGAGGCTGCCCGCCTCTACCTGGAGCAGATGACCGCCCACCACGAAGGTGCGGTCGACATGGCCCGTGACGAGGTTGCTGACGGCCAGAATCCCCATGCGATCACCCTGGCCGAACAAATTATCAACGACCAGGAGGCCGAGATCGCCCAGATGCAGCAGATGCTCACTGACCTATGACAGGTCCCCGTCTTTTTCTGATTCCGAGGACAGGAATCTGAAAAAGAGGGATAACCGTGACGATTGCCACCTGCTGCGGGCGATGGGTCGTTGTCACCGCAGCGGGTGCACCGGGGTGGATGTTTCTTCTCCCTCTGGTCGCACCACTGAGGAAAGGGGAAAGCTCCTATGTCCAGACCCTTGGAAGACTACGCATTATTGTCCGATACTCACACGGTCGCCCTGGTCTGCCGGCAGGGATGCATTGATTGGTTGGGGACACCCCCGACATAAACTTAAAAATACCCAAGAACAGTAATAGGCGTTGAGGTGTGTGCATACGGGTACATCCGCTCGCGAAAGATAAAGCCCGCGGTACGAGGAGCCGCGGGCTTCGGCGTTGCTGCGGGCAGTTTGTGCTTTAGGTAGTTAGCACTGATCGCCAGGTGCGCTCCCAGCCTGCCGCTGAGCCGGCAGGCCAGCCGCTAATTATTCATCGTTGTACTTCATCGGGCCGTTGTACCAGAAGCCCGAGCGGGTCTTCTCTTCGACGTCCACCTCAACCGGACGCGGCTTTTCGCCCGTGGCATCCGGGAAGGTCCGCAGGCGGTCCAGCACACCCCAGTCCCGCAGCCAGTCGTCCTTCAGGTAAGTCGGCAGCTCCGTGGCCTGAGTGCTCATCTGCACCAGCCCCACGGAACCGCCACCGGCGTAGTCCATCACCGGGGTGAGGATGCGGCGGGCGGAGTGATCCGGCGAGATGCGGAACTCCGGCACCTCAGCCACACCCACGTTGTGGTCGAATGGCCGCTGGCACGGGAACTGGAAAGCCGTGGCCCAGTCCAGCAGCGCCGGAGCCTCGGAACCCACGTAGTCATTCAGTGGCTCCAGCTTCGGGGCGCGGGGCGGGGTCAGCGCCAGCCATTCGGATGGGGTGAGGTTCGTATCCACGGCGACGATGCGGATCTGATCCGCCTCCTCCGGGATCCACTCCATCGGAATGCGCAGGTTGCGCCACTGCGGGGCGGTGCCGATGTCCAGCGGTAGATCCTCGCCCAGCGGCTCGAAGTCGTCCTGACCCTTGCCGGTCGACTTGCCGTACTCCACCTTGACCAGCTGCCCGTACTGGAAGACATTGTCGGAATCGTAGTGGCCGATGGTGCCCGCCGCGCTCAACGTGATCAGTGGGTGATCCTCACGGTTCTCCGGCAGGGAGTACCACTTGGTCGTCGTCGAGGCGGAGAACTGCGACCCCTCCTGGAAGGAACCGACCACCGGCACGCGCTGGGGGTCCAGCTCGAAGGGCAGGCGCGCGTGCGAACCGTTCACGCCCGGCCTCGGCAGCAGGCCACCGGCGGTGCCGGAATCCTGGCCACCATCCGCGGCCTCCGCACCGCCGCTGCGGTCACCGGAGGCTGCGGCGTCGTCGTTTCGGTCATTAGACGAGGCGCCGGCGGTACCGTCCGTGCCCTCGCTGCTGGCCTGGCCAGTTTCTTCGCCCAGGTCCGTGCCGGTGCTCGGCTGATCGCCATCCAGCTTCATCGCGGTCTCGACGGAGTTCTGGCTCACAGCATCCTCGCCACGGCCATCCGGGTCGATGTGCGCCGGGATGCGGTTCGGCAGGAAGCCGGTCGAGTCGTCGGTGGTCAGGGAATCGCCGATCGGTGAACCATCGGCCACCTTGAGCAGCGAGTCATTCGTATTCGTCTCCACGAGGACATCCTCGGCCAGCTGGCAGCTGTGCCCGGCCAGGGAGACGGCGTTGCCCTTACCGATCGAATACGCCGGCCACTGCGAGATGAAGCCCTTGCCCATCGACGCGATCGAGAACACCAGGGCCAGCATGGTCAGCGCACCGATCGGTGCCGCGGTCACCATCGTGACGCGGTACTTGCCCTTCCGCTCCGCTACCTCCTTCGCCGCACCGTCATCGGTGCCATTATCGACGTCGGCAGCCTCGCCCGCGGACTGGGCGCGCGCTCGCTGAGCGTCCGTGCGGTAACCGAGTAGCACGCCCCACAGCAGGGTGAGCAGGGCGATGACCAACATCACCGTCGAGGCCTCAATGCCAGCGACCTGGATCGTCTTATCCCACCACGGCACACCGAAGCTGGAGATGTACCACCAGCCATTCGTGCCGGAGAGCGTCAGTGCGAAGAGCATGAGCGTGGTGCCCAGGAAGAGCACGCGGTTGCGCGCGGAGCTCGCCGAGAACTGCGAGGCGGCGACCGCCGCGAGTCCGATGAGCGCGGCACCGATTCCCGCGTAGACGCCGAAGTGGTGCGTCCACTTCGTCGGCGTGAAGACCATGAAGAAGACCGTGCCGAGGATGACCAGAATCAGGCGAATGGTTGGGGCCTTCGCCGCGCCCGGAACACGCCCGTTGCGCAAGATGGAGGCCACGACTACGCCGAGGCTGAAGATCATCATCAACACGATGAAGCGGCGCGCGAAGGAACCGTCGGTGGTCTGCTCCAGCAGCGAGGTGTAACGCACGTATTCTTGGTACCAGGACAGCGACGGGCCCCGGTCGGAGCGCACGGCGATGGCCTCGCGCACGGTGCTGAACGTCTGGTCACCGAACACGCCGACGAGGATTGCGGTACCCGCGGCGAGGAATGGTGCGATCTGCGCGAGCATCCCGCGGATCACCTTCCCGCGGCTCGCGCCCTTCCCAGCCCCCAGCCACGGCAGGCGGCGCACCGCGATGCGGATCAGTGCATTCAGGGAGACCAGCACCGCCGCCACGGCCATCAGGCCGGTCGGGCCCGCGCCCAGCGCCAGGGTGGCCAGCAGCGTACCGATCGCCGCCGGCAGCAGCCGGTGGGTGGCGATGGCGCGCTCGAAGGAGACCCAGGTTAGCAGCGAGAAGACCGCGATGATCGGCTCCGGGCGGGTGCCGTTATTGAAGGCGATGAAGAACATCAGGAAGGCGACCGCGGTGGTCCAGTGCGCCACGGCACGCTGGTTAACCTTCACGCCCAGGCGCGGCAGCACCTCGCGGGAGAGCACCAGCCAGGTCACTGCGGAGGCCAGCAGGGCGGGCAGTCGCATCCACAGGGAGGTGGAGGAGACGTTGACCATCAGTGCCAGCAGGTCGTAGAACGGCCAGCCGAAGGGGGACTCCGGTACGCCGAACCAGCGGTAGTAATTGGCCATGTAGCCGGACTCGTGGCTGGCGCGGGCCATCGTCAGCAGATAACCATCGTCGGCGGTATTCGCGCCGATGAAGAACCAAATCAGCAGCACGGCGCCCACGAAGCCGTCCACCCAGCGGGGCTTCCACCAGTCCTTCTGCATCAGGCGACCGGAGCCGGTGCGCCCGTCCAACTTGTCGATCTGGTGCAGCGCCCACAGCGCGACGACCATGATGGCCAGGCCGAGCCACATGACGATGTTCTTCAGCAGCGTCGGGGCGCTCGAGAAGCGCGAATCCACCTTGACGTCGGCCTTGAGCCCCGCATCGGCGGCGGCCTTCGCGTTCTCGGGGGTGTTCTCGAACTCGGTGTAGATGCCGGTCAGCATCGGGCGAGTGTCCCGGTCGATATCGCCGGAGTACACCGCAGGGTCCAGCTCTTCGCCGTCGGTGGTGGTGCCGTCCACCCAGACCCGGGTGGCCTCGGCATCCGAGGTGATGCGCAGTAGGGCATCATCGGAGAGCTCCTTGAGGTTCTTCTCCTTGAGGGATAGCGGCACCACGTTGCGGATGATGACGTCCAGGCCGGAGTCGGTGTTACGGACGAAGAGCCCGCGCAGCGTCTCCTCCTTCGAACCCTCCGGCACGGTGGATAGGACGTTGCTCTGGCCGTCGTTGAGCTTATCGATCTCGGAGAGCGGGATGGAAAGGTCCAGGCTCTCCGGTGAGTAGCTGATCAGTGGCGCGGTGACGCTACGCAGGTCTCCGTTCTGCGGCCAGGAGAAGGATGACTGCTGCTGGTTCACCGGCAGGAATGGAGTGGCGATGAAAAGCAAGAAGCCCAGCAAACCGGAGACGATTGCGAGGGTCGTGATCCGACTGCTGGCGCCACTCTTCGGGGCCGAGCCCGCCTGTGGCGGCGCGGTGGGGTTCACCGCGCTTCCGGGCCCTCGATCTGGCTGTTTATTATTCTGCTGCTGCACCGTAGACACGGCTAATAACTGTACGTTACCGCCGGTCAAATGTGGACTAGTACGCGCGTGGCCTTAGTTACGCACCGCGACGGCGAAAGGCCCAATCTGCGTGACATCCCAGTGCTTCTGGAACGCGCTCGCCGGGAAGCGGACGGTGCGGAAACGGACGTTCGGCTGGTTCGGGTAGATGTCATCCGCGATGAGGTAGGAGAACTCCGCTTCCGCCATCGGGGTGGCGTCGCTACCTGTCGGTCCGCCTTCCTCGGCGGGCACCTCGCCCCGGAGAACGAGCGCGTCCGGTGCGGTCCAACCTTCCTCCTCGGCTACCCGATCCATCGCGGCGATCAGCTCATCTGGGTCGGTGATCTGCGTCCAGGACTCGATCTCCTCGTTGCGCCGCTCGAACTGACCAAGTGGGTTGGCGTAGTGGGCGGTCATCGCCTGGTACACGTGATAGGGGTAGAAGCTCATGAAGTGCTGCTCATCGGTGAGGATGGTCGCCCCGGAGCGCTTCCCAAGCTTTTCTACGAGGTGCTCGTCGATCTGCGCGTAGTAGACGGTGGCGTCCGCGGGCATGCGGTCGCCGCGCATGGCGTTGCCGTCGGCGTCCGTGTAGGCGGTATCGATCTTCTTCTCGTGGTTCATCGGGATGTCGATCGCGTAGTAGATCGTGGCGAATGCCAGGATCGCGGCAAAGACGCGCGTCACACCGCGGGACTTGGCGGGATCCACGGTCGCCGGGTAGAACTTCGGCATCCCCGTCCCCCGCAGGTCGATGATCGCCAGCGCGCCGGCCACGGCGAACAGCAGCGCGATCGGCAGCGCCACGCGGAATCCCAGCAGTGTCGTGCCGAGCAGTGGCATGGCCATGGAGGCGACCGCCCAACCGTAGGCGGTGAGGATGCCGACCAGAAGGGCGCGGGCGTCGTCCTGACGGTGGCGGGCGACCAGCCAGACCAGGCCGATCAGAGCGAGAACACCGAGGGCGGAAACATTGAAGAAGGGCATCATCAGCTCGGTGCCATCTTTGGGGAGGTAGTGCTGCGCCTTGCCGGTCGGGCCGTGCGGCTGGGTGAGCAGCGCACGTAGGTAGGGGAACCAGCCAAGCAGGGCGATGAGGATCGAACCGATGCCCATGGCCAGCAGCTTCAGCAGTGGACGGATCCCCTTCTCTCGGATCGCAGCGGCGATGGCCATGACCACCACCGAGAGCGCAGACAGAGCGGTGAATAGCGTGTAGAGATTCGCCGAAAGCCCCAGGTAGACCATGACGCCAAACAGTGCCCAGCGGGAGCCCAGCAGCGCGTGGCGGGTCATCACCATCGCGGCCGGCATTCCCACCGCGACGATGGCGGCATAGGGTTCCTCCGGCGCCACGTGGAGGGTTGCCACCGCCGTGACCAGCGCGACCGTCGCGCCCGAGGCCAGTGAGCCGGTGAGGTGGCGCCACAGGGGAACGAGCATGGAAAAAGCCGCAGCCAGGGTCATCAAAGCCCACGGCTGGTACGCGGCCCAGCCCGCCAACCCGGTCATGCGGGCGAAGAGGCCGCCGGTGAAGAACCACAGGCCAGGGTAGAAGCTCGGCATGTCCGGGTAGGCCATGTCCACCCAGCCCGGGGTGTCCGTCAGGCGGGTCAGGAACTGGGTGCGGAAAGCCTGGTCGACGCTCACGCCATCCAGGTAAAGGCTGGTGGCGGCCAGCGGGATGCCAAGGCTGGTGATCACCAGGCCGGCCGGGGCGAGGTAGAGCAGCACAGCGAGAACGCGACGCTGCCAATTCGACCAGCTGGACCGAGGGTGGAGCAGGTAGTACACCGCCACCGCGGCGAAGAGGATCACGAGTACAGAGCCGACGCTGCTCAGCGCCTTGAGCACGTAGCTGGTGTTATACGCCGGAAGGCTCGGCCTGGACATGATGAACCAGGCCACGACCGTCGCCACTGCTGCGACCGCGCCAGTGACCAGCATGTGCACGATTGTGCGCAGCGGGCTCAGGGCATCGGGCTGCGTTTCCGCAGTGCTGAATCCAGTGACGGATGCTTGATTGTGCTCGACGGCCGTTCCAGTGTGCATGCGTATATCAAAACACATGCACACCGAAGGGCGGATTTAACCGCGCGGGCCGCGGAGCATGATGCCGCGGATACCGCTGTGGAAACCATCGCGCAGGCCGACGCGCTGGCCCTCCGTCAGGGTGTACTCGTGGAGGGTATCGCAAGCGAACTGCAGGAGCGGGCGGTCGATCTCCGGCGGAAGGCCGCCGCCGGAGAGCAGGTGTGCGTTGTCCTTCTGGGCCTCGCTCGCGGCGTTGTCGAACCACCAGACGGCGTACTGCTGGCCGATGTCGTAGGGGTTTTGCTCTCCCGCGGACGCCCAGACCTCGTTGGGGAGCGGGACGTAGCGGGAGCGCAGCTTGCGGTGGCGGGCCATCATGGACGGATTTGGTTTCGGCTTCGGTGCGGGTTCCGGGGTGTCCTCGGTGGCTGTGGCCGGCGCCTCTGCCTGGGACTGTGCTGCGCCGCTCTGCTCAGCCGCGTTGGCCGGCGCCTTGTTGTCCGGCGCTGCGTCGTTCGGCGTCGTGGCACCCTGAGCTGCGACGGGGTTGGGGGTCGGTTGTGCCGTCTTCTTGGCGGCCGGCTCGGTCGTCGCTGGTTCGATGGAGGTAGGTGTCGGAACCGGCTTGGGTCCGGGCCTCGGCGCCGACTTTGGTGCGGCGGGGTGCGCCGCAGGGCTTGGCGCGGTCGACGGGGACTTTGCCTTCTCAACCGGGGTGGCGGTTGCGGCGACCGCAGCCTCATTGACCTGCGCGGTGCTTGCCAGGTCTTCCTTGGCCGATGCGGGGGTGGCCGTAGCCTGCTCAGGTGCAGCTGCCGAGGTCGGCTCTGCAGCAGTCTCGGTTGGCGCGGTGTCCCCAGGGGCGTTGTTGGTCCTGGCTTCTGCCGCGGGCTTGGTGGCCGGTTTGCTGTGCTCCATATCCGGAATGACGCTCGGTCCCGACTCTTCGGGCTCTTCCGCATCGCCGAGGGGCTTGAACTCCGGGCTGGGGCTCTCCTCGCCCTGCGTTTCGCCCGGCAGGGGCGTGGTGCTGGCATTGGCGGGCAGCGGCCCCTCCAGGATCTGCAGGCGCATGGTGTCGCGGAAATCCTCGCGAGGGTCGAGGATTGTGGTCGTATCGCAGGCGAAGCGCAGCTGGGAGGACATGGAGTCCCAACCGAAGCCATAGAGATGCACGCGAATGCCCGCATTCACGGCCTCTTCCACGCCGGGCAGCATGTCTGCATCGCCAGAGACGAGGACGATATCCGAGACGTTGCCGCGGACGGCGGCGAGCACCATGTCCGCGACGAGGCGGGTGTCCACTGCCTTCTGCGTGCGCCGGTCGCCCCATTCGATGAGCTGGCCGCTGCGCAGCTGCACGCCTGGTTCGCTGCGCAGGGAACGCTGGTAGCGGTGCGGCCCGGACTCCGGGATGCCGTCGTACCAAAATTGTCGGTGAATCGGTTGTTTGAGCTGGTCCTGGGCGATTCGGCCCAAGGTACATACGACCTCCGGCAAGTCGATCTCTAATTGCGCGCGGGCGCCGGTTTCCCAGGAGTTATAGAAGCTGGCTAGGAGATAAGAGGTATCGACGAAGATCTGTGTTCGCTCGAGCATGATGGTCGGTTGTCCGTTTCTTTGTTTCGCTATTTTTCAGTGCTTTTACATTGCGCACTGTACTTCTTAAGCGCCCGTGCGCGTGGCGCTTTCCCCTCTAGTGTGCATCAAAGAGTTGTTGTATAGTTAGTTGCACAAGTAACTAACCGACTAGGTGGGTCAGGTAGCTGAGCCGCAACCTGGTCGCACGGTGAACGTCAACCAGGCCCCATCGAGGGGATCGAATACGAGTAACGGGAGGTGCCATGGAGGAAGCCACCACGCCGCTGTTTCAGCAAGTGGCCGAGCTTGTGGCGGATGCCATTGTGGACGGCTCCCTGCCAGAGGGGGAGCGGGCACCGTCGACGAACGAGCTTGCTGCCTTCCATGCGATCAATCCGGCTACCGCCCGCAAGGGGCTGAGCCTGCTGGTGGATGCCGGGGTGCTTCAGAAACAGCGAGGTATTGGCATGTTTGTCACCGAGGGTGCACGGGAGAAGATCATCGCGCAGCGCAAGGAGGCCTTCGCCGGTCGGTACCTGGTGCCGCTGGTCGACGAGGCCGCGAAACTGGATATGACCGCGAGCGAGCTCCGCGAGCTGCTGGGCAGCGTCGCTGAAAGCCGGGGTCTCTATGACTGACCCCAATAACGCACCGAAGCCCGTGCCCCGCGGGTTACTCCAGCCGCCAATGCAGAGCACCGGCGAGCAGGCAAAACACTGCCCTTCGAGCGGCAACCAGCCCAGAGCATCACGCTAGACCGCTAAGTCGACGCACCACGCGTCCCGCCACACAGGAAGGCACAACCATGAATCACCTGAAAGAAAGCGTTGGAACGAGCGTCCCACAGGGGGACTGCGCCCAGCATCGAACTTTCGGACCTGCCGGTCAGCTTCGGCAAGAA
>DWUR01000080.1 GCA_019120635.1 Candidatus Corynebacterium intestinavium
TGCCTCGCCGACAAGCCCTCGGATGGTCATCGAATATTTTCCTTACGCTCGGCTAATTCTCTGGCTCAACACTATCGGTTCTGAGCGCGGATGTGGGGACCAGACTCACGGATCAGCCGGAATTGTCCACCTTTGTGTGGGCTACTCCAGCCGAGCCTTCGTCCCCTGCCCCGGCGCACAGGATCGCGCCACGGCCGCTGAGGTGCTCATTAATGCTGATGAGTGCTGATGCGCAGAGTCTTTCTTCACCCCCCACACTAGCCCCACTCCCCCCGGTCCACACACTCCCACCGTCCGGCATCCCAGGTTTTACTCACCTCATCGGGGGTGGATTCGGCCACCCCCTCCACAAGCTCACCCATTTGATGCCCGGTTTCCGTCACTTCCGCCACCCCGTCAGGACGCCAGGCCGTCCACTTACCGTCGTAGGAGACGTTGCTGACGTAGTCCACGTGCCCGTCCCCATCCAGGTCAGAGACGGTGGTCACCCCGTCTTCGCCGGTGAAGGTCGCGGAATCGAGGCCCTGCGGGTTGGGAATGGCGTACTCCGAACCACCAACGGAGAACACCAGGTCTTGCGCCCCCGCCGCCCCCGGTTCTGCCGGCAGGTGAGAAAAGATATCGCCCAGAAAATCCATGTTTTATACCCCCGTTCGCAGCGCCAGCTGCTCAGACACCCGCGGGATGTTCATGCGGGCGATTGTCTCTGTTACTTGTGCGCTCCAGGCCTCCTGGAGCATGCGGAAGTCCGCCTCCCGCTGCGCCTGGTCGACGGCCCGCTGCTGCGCGGCGAGCCGGAACCAACCGAGTGTCACCGCCGCGAGCAGCCCCAGGCTGAGCCCCAACCACGGGTAGCCAGCCAGCCGCCCCACTGCGAAGAGCAGCCCCACCGCACCAACAACGCCGGCGGCCAGGGTTGCTAGCTGCGCCGCCCGGCCGGGCACTTCCACAGGTTTGGCGCCCGGCGGAACCGCGGTGTCTACCGGCGGGCACAGAATCCCCTGGCTCAGCACCGCCACGCGCAGCTCTGCCAGGAAGCGCCGGTGCGCCAGTTCCCGGCCGCCCGAGCCGGGCTCCCCCAGGTCAGCAGCAGAGCAACCCTCCCGGATAAAGCGCTGCATCCGCAGCCGGACCGCCACGCGGACCTGCTCAAGGCGCTGCTGATCCGCCCGGCGCGCCGCCATCTCCCACTGCTTGGTGTCCACATAAAGCCGGTCGATCAACCGCTGCAGACCGGCGACGTCCTGGGAACCACGAACATGGACCCCTGGAATACTGGGCCAGCGGTGGTCGCTGAGAACCGCGACCACCCCGATATTGCGGGCCACGGCTTGGACAATCTCGACGGCCTCCACGGTGGGTTCCCCTGCGACGGCGACGACCCCGTCGATGTCCTTCCCCGGTCCCGCACCAGGCACCGCCCGCACCCCGGTGAGCTGCTCGGCGACCTTCTTCGCCTCCGCCTCATCTGGGCCGATCACGGCAATAGTCTTCATCTTTCCCCCATTTCCCCGGACCCTTCCCGGGATTTCCCCCATCGCCTTAGGCCCCGGGTGGTACACCCCACGCCGAAACTCCCGGAAAACCAGTCCATCTGCAAGAATGATGACGATGACTAGCTCCAATAATTCCCCACAGGACGACCAGCAGCAAGCCTTTTCGGAAGAAAACTCCGCACCGGCCCCGGAAGTCACCGGCGGCACCGGCAGGCGTCCACTTCAGACCGTGTTTAACGACGGCCGCGACTACCCACGCCTGTCCAGCTTCGCCTTCCGGCGCGGCACGCTCACCGATAATCAGGAAGCCACCTGGGAGGCCAACTGGCCGCGCCTGGGCAAGGAGCTCGACGAGCAGGTCAACGAGCAGTACATCGACCTGGATGACTGGTTCGGCCGCCATGCGGACACGATCGTGGAGATCGGCTCCGGTACCGGCACCTCCACGGCGGCGATGGCTCCGCTGGAGACCGATAAGAACATCGTCGCCGTCGAGCTCTACCGTCCCGGCCTAGCCAAGCTCGTCGGCGCGGTGAGCCGCGAGGGCATCGAGAACATCCGCATGATCAAGGGCGACGGCGTGGAGGTGCTGCAGCGCATGTTCCGTCCCGAATCCCTGGCCGGGGTGCGCATCTTCTTCCCGGACCCGTGGCCGAAGGCCCGCCACCACAAGCGCCGCATCGTGCAGACCGGCACGCTGCACCTCATCGCCAGCCGGCTGCGCCCGGGCGGCATCCTGCACATCGCCACCGACCATGCGGGCTACGCCGAGTGGATCGACGAGCTCGTGAACGCCGAGCCACAGCTCGAATACCTGGGCTGGCCCGAGGAGCTCGCCAGCGGCGCCGACGACGGGCGCGGCCACCTCGGCCAGTTGGTGGACCGCCAGCTGCTGACGAAGTTTGAGGACAAGGGGCTGCGCAAGGAGCACACTATTAAGGAATACCTGTGGACTAAGAAGTAGCCACTCGTCAGTCGTCCCTGGGAAATAGCTCCTAGGGGCGCGGGGTGACCGGTGGTAGTTTGGATTGATCCCTATTCCAGATTTTTCTCAGTGGTTTTCTCACCGCTGACCTGTTTCATCACAATTTATCCCGCATATGACTAGTCCTTCTTCTTCCGGTGCCGGCACCACCGTCGGGGAGCAGCATCGCTCCTACGGTTCCGCGACCGAGACCCGCCCCACCCTGCTGCTGGTGTGGGACGCCCCGAATATCGACATGGGGCTGGGCGCGATCCTGGGGGCTCGCCCCACCGCCGCCCACCGTCCCCGCTTCGACGCGGTGGGCCGCTGGGTCATCGACGAAACCGAGCAGCTCAACGAGGACTTCGGGCTCAGCGGTGAGGCGCTGATCGAGCCCGAAGCGACCGTCTTCACGAACATCACCCCCGGCGGCGCTGACGTCGTCCGACCCTGGGTGGAAGCCCTGCGCAACGTGGGCTTCGCCGTCTTCGCCAAGCCCAAGATCAGCGAGGATTCGGACGTCGACGCCGACATGCTGGACCTCATCCGTCGCCGTAACTCGGAGGGCGTTCTCGACGGGCTGATCGTCGCCAGCGCGGACGGCCAGAACTTCCGGGAGACCCTGGAAGAACTCTCCGAGGACATCCCCGTCACCGTTATCGGCTTCCGGGAGCATGTCGCCTGGGTGCTGGGCAACGAGAAGCTGCGTTTCGTGGACCTGGAGGACATTCCCGGGGTCTTCCGCGAACCGTTGCCGCGCGTGAGCCTGGACAACCTGCCGGACGAGGGCGCTTGGCTGCAGCCTTTCCGCCCGCTGACTGCGCTTGCCGAGCGCAGGGACAACAACCACCACAACCCTTCGGAGAACAACTTCCATGTTTAGCGCTTGGGGAAATTTCGCCTACCGTTTCCGCCGGGTCATCCCGCTGGTCATCATCGCGGCGGTGCTCGCGCTCTTCGCGACCGTGGGCACGCAGCTGGATAACCGGCTGAGCCAGGAGGGTTGGGACGACCCCGGCTCACAGTCCACCCGCGCGAAGGAGATCGAGGAGGAGATCTTCGGTCGCGACGACTCGGGCGATGTGATCCTGCTGGTCACCGGCGATAAACCGCAGTCGGTGACGACCCCGGAGGTCAAGGCCTCCCTGACGAAGCAGCTGAACGCCCTGCAGGAGAAGTACCCGGATAACATCCGCACGATCAATTCCTATTGGGCTAATGGGCCGCGCCAGATGGCGACCCCGGAGGGCGACGCTGCCTTCGCATCCCTGGCGATGAAGGGTGAGGACGAGGACGTCCTGAACAACCTGCGCGCCATCGAGGACGACCTGGCGAAGATCGAGGTGCCGGGGCTGAAGACGGAGATCGCGGGCCAGACCGCGGTGGCCGGCGCGCTGGATTCGGGCATGTCCCGGGATATCTCCCGCGCCGAGATCTACGCACTGCCGGCAGTGGGCGTGCTGCTGCTCATCGTCTTCGGTGGCGTGATCGCCGCGCTGATGCCGCTGCTGGTGGGCGTGCTGTCCATCCTCGGCTCCCTGGGCGTGCTCTCGCTGCTTGCGGCGACCACGCAGATCAACGTCTTCGCGATCTCCGTCGTCACCCTGCTGGGCCTGGGCCTGGCGATCGACTACGGCCTGTTCATGGTCTCCCGCTTCCGCGAGGAGCTCGCCGAGGGCAGCGACGTCCCCACCGCGGTACGGAATACCACCGCGACGGCGGGCAAGACGGTGGTCTTCTCCGCGGCGATGGTGGCCGTCGCGCTCTCTGGCCTGCTGATCTTCCCGCAGGCCTTCCTGAAGTCCGTGGCCTTCGGCGCGATGAGCGCGGTCGGCCTGGCTGCGCTGCTTTCGGTGATGGTGCTGCCGAGCATCTTCGGCATGCTGGGCCACAACATCGATAAGTGGGCGGTGCGCAAGCACAAGACCCGCACCCGGGACGAGCAGATCAACACCATCTGGGGTCGCATCCCGGCCTTCGCGATGCGACACTCCAAGGCCGTGACCTTCCTGCTGGTCGCGCTACTGCTGGCGCTGACCGCCCCGATGGCCGGCATCAAGTTCGGCGGTATCAACGAGACCTACCTGCCGCCGAACGAGACCACCCGCGTGGCGCAGAATAACTTCGACGAGAAGTTCCCGGCCTTCCGCACCGACCCGATCAAGCTCGTCATCCAGGGCGATCAGCAGGCGGTGGCCCAGGTCTACCGGGAGGCCAACAACATCACGGGGCTGACTGGTCCCTTCCGCGTCACGCAGCCGACGAAGGACGACACGACGGTGTTGTCCACCGGCATCGCCGACCGCGATGACTACAAGCGCATCGTCGAGGAGCTGGAGGACCTGAATGCCGAGGGCGCCGAGGTGCTGGTCGCCGGCACCCCGGCCATGGAGCAGGAATCCATCCAGGCACTCTTCGACAAGCTGCCGTGGATGATGCTCTACATCGTGGTGGTCAGCTTCGTGCTCATGGCGCTGGTCTTCGGCTCGCTGATCATCCCGGCGAAGGCTGTGATCATGAACGTGCTGGGTATCGGCGCGACCCTGGGCGTGCTGACCCTGCTGTTCGTCGACGGCGTGGGCGCGGACCTGTTCAACTTCACCCCAGGCCCGCTGATGAGCCCGATCCTGGTGCTCATCGTGGCGATCCTCTTCGGCCTGTCCACGGACTACGAGGTCTTCCTGGTCTCCCGCATGGTGGAGGCCCGCTCCCACGGGGAGAGCACCGACCGCTCGATCCGCTTCGGCGTGGCGAATACCGGCGGGATCATCACCGCCGCCGCCCTGATCATGATCGTGGTCGCCGGCGCCTTCGGCTTCTCGGACATCGTGATGATGAAGTACATCGCCTACGGCATGATCACGGCCCTGATTTTGGACGCCACCATCATCCGCTTGCTGTTGGTCCCGGCCGTGATGCACATGCTGCGCGAGGACAACTGGTGGGCACCCCGCTGGGTGCAGCGGCTGTCCGAGAAGGTTGGCCACAACGAGCAGCTGGCCGATTCCCCGGTCGCGGTGGGTGCGGCTGAGCCCGCTCTGGTGGGCGCTGGCGCACGGGTGGCTGCCGGCGCCGCTGCCCCGGCCGGTAGTGCCGCCACCGCGACCGCCCCGGAGTACTCCGGCCAGCGCTCGCCGCTGCCGGAGCCGCTCGCCGAGCCGCACGCCGATGATGAGCACGAGGGCGTGGACGTCGACGGTGAGCGCACCGAGGATGCCGAGTTCCCGGAGGACGTCGAGTCTGCGGACGAGGGCCACGTGGCCTCCGCGGAGGATGCGGACTACGAGGGCCACGAGGACGCAGCCACCACGGGCGCCGACGCAGATGCGGCGACCACCGCCGACGTGGAGCCCGAGGCAGACGACGATGCCGATGTCGAGGCAGACGTCGAGGCGGCTGCTGAGCCGGACACCGCGCACTCCGGGCAGCGCGGCCGCACCGTGCCATTCGAGCAACTCATGGCGGAGCTGAAGCGCCGCGAGGAGGGTCGCCAAAACTAGTGCTCGCCAAGACCTCAGCCTTCCTCCGCTCCCCCCTCACCCGGATCGCCATTGCGCTGGCGGTCCTCGCCGCCATCGCGTTCATGGCGCACCGCCACTTCGGCTTCCTGGAAAATGGGTGGGAAGAGCTGAAGGCTGCCGATAACCGCTGGCTGCTGCTCGCCGCCGTGACCGTCCTGCTGTCGATGTTCGCGCAGGCGGAGGTCATGGTCGTGCTGCTGCGCTCGGCGGGAATCAAGGTCAAGCGCATCTCAGCCAACGTACTGGGGCTGGTCGCGAATGCCTGGTCCGCGTCCCTGCCCGGTGGGCCCGCCATCTCAGTGGCAATGATCTTCCGGGAGCAGCTGAAGTGGGGCGCGACCCCGGTGATCGCCAGCTGGTACATGGTCTTCTCTGGCCTGCTCGCAGGCGCGGGCATGGCCCTGCTGGGTATCGGCTCGGTCTTCTTCCTGGGGCTGAAGGTCAACCCGCTCACGTTGGCTGTCTCGCTTGTGGTGTTGGTGGTGTTGGCGTCCCTAACGAATTGGGCCGCTCGTAACCCCAAGAAGGTGGAGGACTGGCTGATCGCCCGGCTGCGGGGCTTCAACCGCTGGCGCAAGAAGCCGGAGGACCGGCACGTGGAGCAGCTCGCCGGCTTCTCCGAGCAGCTCGCGACCGTGGAGCTGCCGCTGCCGAAGCTCGCGCTGGCGATCAACTGGTCCCTGCTGAACTGGATCCTGGAGATCATCTGCCTGCTGGCCTGCACCTACGCCGTGGGGGCCAAGGCGCCGATCGCCGGGGTGGTGCTGAGCTTCATCTCCGCCAAGCTGGTCGGGCAGGCGCAGATCACCCCGGGCGGGCTGGGGCCGGTGGACATCGTGCTGACCAGTACCCTCGTGGCGGTTGCGGGGCTGACCTCCGGGCAGGCCTTCGCCGCCGTGATTGTGTTCCGCATGTTTAGCTTCGTGGGCCTCGTGGGCCTGGGGTGGCTCATCTTCCTCGTGGCGAAGCTGCCGAACCCCCGCGAGCTGGCCCCGGATGCAGGTATTACCTCGACCCGCGACATGGGGGCGGAGGCCGCCCCGGGTACGGGCTCGGAGACCTCCCCCGAAGCTCCCAAGAACCCCGGCCCAACCTCCGGCTAAGCTGAGGGCATGTCTACTGCCCCGCACAACGCTGCTGCCCACTCCACCACAGCGCCGACCTCCGGCGCTCTCGCGCCCGCACTGGATCTTCTGGCGCTGCTGATCTTCGCGCTGCTCGCGCGCCTAGCTCACGACGACGGCTCCGGATTCAGCGTCCTGCGCTGGCTGGATACCGCCTGGCCCTTCATGCTGGGGGCGGTGATCGTCTGGGGCATCCTGCTTGCGGCGGGCACCCGCGCCGCTGGCCAGGCGCTACGCACCGGGGTCGTCGTGTGGCTGGGCAGCCTCATCGTAGGCCTGGGTATCTGGGCCATCCGCAACGCGGCGATCCCCCACTGGTCCTTCATCCTGGTGGCCACGTTGATGTCCGCCCTGCTGCTCTTCGGTTGGCGCGGAATCGCCCGGCTCCGGGCGAGAAAGGGCTAGGATTTCTCGATTCGCCCTGAAACTTTTTTGGGGGAAATTTTCGCGAAGTTTGCACGAAACTTAGTTTTGCGCGCCTAGTGTGCTGTGACATGGGACACACAAGGAAACTTCGATTTGCAGGAATTCTGGGTGTCGGCCTGCTGGCATCCGGCGGAATGGGCGTCGCCATGGCCGAAGGCGGGATCTCCGCCAACCTGGCGCTGTCCAACACCATCTTCAACATGGATGTCGGCGGCCTCGACGCGGATGGTTTCTCGCTCTTCGTCGATTCCGACAAGCTGGCCAACGGCGAGGAGACGGTCTCCCGCATCAAGATGACCAAGGCCCGCGTGTCCGACGTGTGCATGTCCGCGCCGGTCAAGGTGCCGGGCATTGGGGAGAAGAAGTTCCAGATGCTCGTGCCAGGCCAGAACATGGAAGCCGAAAACATGATCATCGGCGCCCCCGACCTGACCGGTGGCATGACGCTGGTTAAGCCGCAGATCGGCATCGACGCGAGCCAGGTCGCCGATAACGCCGCCCCCGGGGCGTGGGGAATCGCGGCCGAAAAGCTCCTCTCCGATGGGCAAACCATGCGCGCGTCCTCACTGTCCGCGGACCAGCTGACCGCCGCTGGCAGCAAGATCACGCTGGAGAATCCAGATGACGCAGAGTGCTAACGGTGCGGCGGCGGAGGCGGCAGCCACCGACGCGGCGAGCACCGGTGGCACCCCCGCAGCCGAGAACGCGGATACCCAAGAGCTGTCGACCACAGCAACGACCGACGCAGACACGGACGCAGGTAACGAAGGTGACGAGGCCGCGGAAGGCCAGCGTCGTTCCGGTTTCGCCGGCTGGCGGCGGAGCCGTCCCTTTTTCGCCGGGCTGCTGATGCTGCTGGGTGGGGTCGTGATCCTCACCCCGGCTTACCTCTCGCTGGAGGTCTCCAACATCATCATCCAGGTGTCGACGATCTCCGGG
Source organism: Candidatus Corynebacterium intestinavium (assembly GCA_019120635.1). Taxonomy (GTDB): domain Bacteria; phylum Actinomycetota; class Actinomycetes; order Mycobacteriales; family Mycobacteriaceae; genus Corynebacterium; species Corynebacterium intestinavium. Next base: position 8,471 of record DWUR01000080.1, read on the forward strand.
GTGTCCACCTTCATCATCGGCGCCCTGCTGATCGCCTGCGGGCTGATGACGTGGTTCGGGGGCGGCAGCCGCATCCTCACCGGCGTGGCTGGCATCATCCTGGGCATCGTCGCGCTGCCGACGTCCAACTTCGGTGGCTTCGTGCTCGGCACCCTGCTGGCCCTGGTGGGCGGAGCCCTGGCGCTGTCCTGGACTGACTCCTCCAAGGAGGAGCTCGCCGCGCAGCGGGAGGCCAAAAAGCAGCAGAAGGCGGATCGGGTAGCTACCGAAAAAGACACCCCCTCCGGGGCAAGCAATTCCACCGCTGTTGTGGTCGTCGCCGCCGTCACCGCGACCGGACTGGCCGCGGGCCTGACCGCCATGGCGGGCGCCCCACCGGCGCAGGCACAGCTGGGTCTGCCGAAGCTCCCGGACCTGCCGGGAGCAGACCAGGACCCGGGGTCGCCGAAGTCCCCGGCACAGCATCCTCCCGCCGCCCCCAAGCTGCCGGAAGCGCCAAAACTCCCGGATCCACCGAAGCTGCCTGACCTCCCGGAACTTCAGGAAGCGCCCAAGCTCCCGGAGATCCCGGAGGAGTACGAGATGGACCTCACTCCCCCGGCCCCCATCGATGGGCTGCGGGGGATTCCGGGCAATACCTTCCAGATCACGACCGACTCCACCGCGCTGCTGGGCAATATGAAGCTCTCCCTGATCACGCTGGAGACCCGGCAGGGTCCGAAACCGGCACTGCGCATCGACGCGGACAAGGCCGTCCTGCAAAACCTGGCCATGGAGATGCCCGGTCAGTCCGCGGGACCGATCTGGCAGCGCACCGGCCCCGGCAAGACGAGCGTGCTGAGCGGAAATTTCCACATCATCGTCAGCAAGCTGACCATCACCCCGGAAATCGCCGGGGTGAAGACAATCCCGATCACCATTGACGCTTCCTGGGCGCCGGAGGAGATTAAGAAGGAAGCCGCGAAGATGGGGCTCGGCCAGCCCGACGCGCTTGCCGAGAAGCTGCGGATGCTGGACGGCACAATGGAGGCCTACGTGGTCTCCTCGGACCGCATCGACCTACCCAAGGGCACGTCGCTGGCACCCTAAGTGCATAATTAGTGGCATGAGCCACACAGAGAATCACGCAACGGAGGACGCGGATCCGGAAACGAAGGCGTCGGCCGCCGAGGAAGAGGCGGCCGGCGCCGCTGGCCTATCTAGGGGGCTCACGCCCACCGATCCTGGCTACAAGAGGGCGCTGATCGGCGCGCTCTTCGCTGGGCTGGCGTCCTTCAACGCCATGTACGTCACCCAGGCGGTTCTGCCGAGCATCACGGCGGACTTCGGCGTCAGCCCCACCGTCGCCGCGCTCTCCGTCTCAGCGACGACGGGTGCGCTGGCGCTGTCCGTCATCCCCGTCGGCATCCTCTCCGAGCGGCTGGGGCGCTACCGCATCCTGCAGATCAGCGTCATGGCCGCAACCTTCTTGAGCCTACTGGTAGCCATCGCGCCCGGGGTCGGTTCGCTGCTGCTCATGCGCGCCCTGCAGGGCGTAGCGGTGGCTGGCGTGCCCGCGGTGATCATGACCTACCTCGCCGAGGAAATCGACGCCAAACACTTGCCTCGGGTGATGGGCTTCTATATTTCCGGCACGAGCATCGGCGGCCTCTTCGGCCGCCTTATCCCCGGGGCGGTGCTGGAGTTCGCGGACTGGCGCGTCGCGGTGCTGACCTCCGGCGGGGTCTCCGTCCTCATCGGCCTGGCGATGCTGATGCTGCTGCCGCCCTCGCGGAACTTCACACCGAAGAAGATCACGGTCTCCCACGAGCTCGCCGCCTTCGCGGGCCATTTCCGCTCGCCGGTGTTGCTGGGACTGTTCGTGCTGCCCTTCCTGCTGATGGGCGCCTTCGTCTCCCTGTACAACTACCTAGGATTCCACCTGATCGGCGAGTACGGGCTGCCAGAGTCCCTGGCCGCCGCGGTCTTCGTCATCTACCTTTCCGGCACCTGGTCCTCCGCCCGGGCGGGTAGGGCTGTGCAGTCCTACGGGCAGGGCCGGGTGCTCACCGTCGCGATGGTGCTGGCGCTGTCCGGTTTGCTGCTGATGTTCATCCCGACGGTCTGGCTCACCGTAACCGGCGCCCTGCTGTTCACCGCCGCATTCTTTGCCTGCCACTCCGTGGCCAGCGGTTGGGTGAGTGCCGCGGCCGAGAAGGACCGCGCCGAGGCGTCCAGCACCTACGTGCTGAGCTACTACCTGGGTTCCTCGCTGTTGGGCGCGCTTTCGGGCCAGTTCTTCGACATCGGCTGGGAGGCGCTGATCGGCTGGCTCACCGGGCTCTATGTGCTGGCCCTACTCATCACGCTGTCCGTGCACCACAAGGCCAAGCAGCAGGGCTAGCCCCGGGAGGCGCGCCACCTCACGGGAACGCGCTCACACACACGCGCGCCCCCTCGCGGGCCCACGCCGATGCGCCCCCGGGGGGGCACGCGCTGCCCTCCCCCAGGCAGCGCACCCCCAAAGCGCGCCTGGACACCAGCCCCTAGCGCAGACTAGGGCTCACCGTGGATGCGGGAGTCCGGAAGCTGGCGCGGCATGACCTTGCCGGTGGGGTTGTACGGCAGCTCGTCGACGAAGACAACATCCCGGGGCACGGAGTGCTCGGCGAGCTTGTCTCGCACCCAATCCTGGACGCCCTTCTTCGTCAGGCTCCGGCCGGCCTCGTCGTCCTCCCGGACAATCCACACCGCCAGGCGGGCGAAAGTCTCCTCGTCTTCCACACCCTTAACGAAGAGATCGCGGATGCCCGGCATGGGCTCCAGGGCCTCAGAGACGGACTTCGGGTAGACGTTCTCGCCGCCGACGATGATCATGTCGTCGTTGCGGCCCAGGACGTAGAGGCGGCCGTCCTCGGTGAGGTAGCCCTTGTCGCCGATCTCCAGCAGCCCCTTTTCGATCACCATTTTGTCCCGGTCGTTGGTGTACTCCTTCATGGTCAACCGCCCACGGCAGAAGATGCGACCGACCTGACCCGGGGGCAGCTCCTTGCCGTCTTCGTCCAAAATCTTGATCCGGACGCCGGCAACTGGGCGCCCAGAGACTGCCGGGTCCTTCGCCAAATCCTCGCCGGTCGCGATCACGCAGGAGGAGGCTTCAGTGGAGCCATAGTAATTCGCCAGGATCGGGCCGAACTTCTCGTGGATCCCGTCGATAAGCTCGGGGCTGATGGCGTGCCCGGAGGAGAAGATCATCTTCACGTTGGAGACGTCGTAGTCCCCCTCCACGGCTACGCGGAGCTGCTCCTTCAGGAAGATCGGGGAGGAGATAATGCCCTCGACTTGGTAGTTGACCAGGTCCTCCATCGCCTGCTTTGGGTCGAAGACGCGGCGCAGCACCACGGTCGCGCGGTGGGCGATGATGAGGTTGATGTTGCCCCAGCCCCAGGCATGGAACATCGAGGCGGACATCTGCACCATCATGTGCTTGCGCCATGGCACCTTGGTCACCAAGGTGACCAAGGGGGTGGGGATAAGCGGATCCTGGATGGACACGCCCTTCGGGGTTCCGGAGGTGCCGGAAGACATGATGATGATCCGATCCCGTTTAGGTAAGAGCGGTAGCTTTTCTTCCTGCTCGCCCGGGGCGGAGTCGATGACCTGCTGGAAAGTCGGCCAGGAGGCATCC
>DWUR01000081.1 GCA_019120635.1 Candidatus Corynebacterium intestinavium
GACCCGGTGGAGGAGATCAAGGTCGGCGACCAGATTCTGCAGTCGCTGAACCTGCGCCCCCGCAAGCTGGAGATTGTTTCCTGCCCGTCCTGTGGTCGCGCCCAGGTGGACGTCTACACCCTGGCCGAGGAGGTCACCGCCGGCCTGGAGGGCATGGAGTTCCCGCTGCGCGTGGCTGTCATGGGTTGCGTGGTCAACGGTCCAGGCGAGGCTCGGGACGCCGACCTCGGCGTGGCGTCCGGCAACGGCAAGGGGCAGATCTTCGTCAAGGGTGAGGTCATCAAGACGGTGCCCGAGGACCAGATCGTCGAGACTCTCATCGAGGAGGCCCATCGCATCGCCGAAGAGCAGGGCATGGAGGCCGTGGAGGGCGCTTCCGCCGAGGTGAAGGTCACCCGCTAGGGTTCTTTCCCTTTTATGACGACGATCGGCCCGGCCTGCACGCGCAGGCCGGGCCGAAGTCTTATCCGGGTTTAGCGGCTCTCGGTGATCTCGCCGTCCACGAGGGTCACCACTCGGTCCAGGGTGGCCAGCTGATTCTGGTCGTGGGAGACATACAGGGTGGCCGCGTTGGACTCCCGAGCCATCCGTCGAATCAGCTCAGTGACCTGGGTCGCCGTGGTGGTATCCAGTGCCGCGGTGGGCTCGTCGACGAGCAGGATCTGTGGGGAGTTCATGAGAGCGCGAGCGAGGTTGACTCGGGCCTGCTGCCCGCCGGAGAGCTCGCCGACCTTGCGCTGCTGCAGGCCACCCAGCCCCACAGCATCCAGCAGCTCGTCGGCGCGCTGGGACGCAGCCTGCCTGGCTTTGCGCTGCAGGGGCCACGGGGAGCCCAGGTGCAGCATCGCCATGAGCTGATCCTTGACCCGTAGAGAGGGCAATAGGTTCGGCTGCTGGAAAACGATGCCGATGTGCTCCCGGCGGATGCGCGCTGCCTCGCGGGCGGAGTGCCCGGTGAGTGTCAACTCCTCGCCGGAGTCGGCTGCGGTTAGTACGGCCTCGCCGCTCGTCGGCTCCTGCAGGCAGCCAGCCACGGACAGCAGGGTGGACTTGCCGGACCCCGACGGGCCGGTAATACCCACCAGCTCGCCGGGGGCGATGTGCAGGGAGACGTCATTCAGAACGCGGCGGGTTGCCGCGCCATCGGTGACCTCTAGGGTGATGGCGTCCATCGTGAGCCCGGAACCCGAGCGTGCATTGCGTTTCTGCTGCAGGGTCTGGCTGCTGTGCGAGGTTGCGGTGGTCATGGGGTTTCTCCGTGAAGGCGTCGTCGGGGTCGATGTCGGGGTGGTACGTCGGGGAGGTTAGCGGCGAGGATTGTGCGCCCCCGGGCTGGTGGCGCTGTCCTACCGGTACGGCGCTTAGGCTGCTGCCATGGCCTCGCGTGGGGAGACCTTCAGCACGGGGCGCAGCGAGAGCGCGGAGCCTGCTAGGCCCGCGAGGAGCAGGATGCCGGCGGGCTGGAGCATCGTGCCCGCGGTGAGGTCGATCGGCAGGGTGCCGGCCAGGGCGATACCGACACTGCCAGTGACCGCGAGCCCGCCGAGGATTCCCACGGCGAGGACGACCACGGCCTGGCCCAGCGAGTCGGCGATCAGCACCCGGCGGGATGCGCCGAGAGCCGACGAGATCGCCACGCCGCGCAGGCGCTGGATCGTCCACACCATGAAGAAGGCACCGAGCACGAGGGCAGAAATCACGTACAGCAGGTTGATCATGAGGTTCAGCGAGAGCTGCTCACCGGTATAGGAGGCCGAGGCATTCCACCGGTCATCGCCGCTCAGCGCCACCATGCCCTCGGGTGCTCCGCCCGCGGAATCGATGATGTCCGCATCCACGACCGCCGCCAGGGAGTTGGTGCGCAGGCTCCCAGCATCGGCGTCAGACACAAAGATCACCGGCTGGTGGTCGAAGTAGAGGTCCCGGTCGGGGCGCTCGACCTGGAAATCGCTGCCGCCCAGCGCGATGGTGCCGGGCGTGCCGGAGGTCGCAGCGAGGGCGTCGTCCTCAAACTCGGACGGAACCTGCGCAACACCGTGCGGGATATCAGGGGAGCTGAACACGGACGCAGGGGTGGAGTCCACGCGCTCCCGGGCGACGACGAGCAGGGAGGCGCCGTAGTCCTCGCGCAGCGTGTCGATCTGGGATTCGCTGAGGCGGGAGGAGGACAGCGACGCGGTGCCGGAGTCCTCGAGGACCAGCACCTGGTCGTCGCTCAGGAGCTCCTGGAGCGCGGACACCGACTGATACTTCAGGCCCGCGGCGAGGGAAGCCAGGAAGGTCACCATCACGGTGATCATGGCGACCGTAAGGGTGATCAGCGCAGTGCGGCTGGGGGCGGAACGGAGCTCTTTAAGACCTTGGAACATACTTCTATGCTCGCCGGGCGCGGCGCGGAATACATCGGCTGTGGGGGTGGACTTTGACTCATACGAAAGGATGAGTCACACGGAAGTCGCAGGCCGCGGGGGTTAGGGTGGAGGCGTGAAGGAAGAGACTCGCACCCATTCAGCCAGCTCGCAGCCAGTGACCCTCGACAAGCTCTCCCACGGGCTGTGGCTGGGCCTGCAGGTGTTGATGATCGGCTTGCTCATTCTCGTGGCCTGGCGGGCCACTCACCCGATGACCTGGGTCGGGCTGGGAGTGTTTTGGGTGTTCTACTGCAGCCAGCGTCTCGTCATCCGCTGGGTGGGCGCGCCCACCTGGTTCGCCCTGCTGGTGGGGGCGTGGGCGGTGATGTCCGTCGGGCAACTGGAAGGCGCATTCGTCGTCTTCCCGATGTTCTTTTTAGCCGTGTACGTGTTTAGCCCGCGGATCTCCGCGGTGGTGGTCGCCGCGCTCACGCTCGGGGTCGTGACGATCCTGGTGGGCCACATCGGCTGGAACATCGGCGCGGTGACCGGACCGAGCATCGGAGCCGCAGTCGCGTGGACCCTGGGGGTCGGTTTTCAGCTGCTGCACCGCGAGGCCACCGCCAAGGCACGCGCGCTCGATGCGCTGGTCGCAGCCCGCGAGGATGCCCTGGCCAGCTCGCGCAAGGCTGGTGAGGCCGATGAGCGGATGCGGCTGGCCGGTGACATCCACGACACCGTGGCCCAGGGGCTATCCAGCATCCACATGCTGCTCACCGCCGTGGAATCCCAGCTGGCGGGATCCAGCCCGGCTGGGACGAGCGAGGCCGGGGGAGAGCCTGATAGTGGCGGAATAAGAGTGGCTGCCCAGCACCGCGCAGGCCAACCGGAGATCGAGGCGGTGCACCAGCGCATGCTCACCCAGGTGCGGCTGGCCAGAACCACCGCATCCGAGAACCTCGCAGAGACCCGCCGCATCATCGCTGCCCTGCAGCCCGCCCCACTGGAGGGAGCAGCGCTGCCCGTGGCTCTGGCACGGCTAGCCAACTCCACCCCGCTTGGGGAAAAACTGCGCTTCGAGACCGACGGCACGCCCCGCCCGTTGCCCGACGAGATGGAGGAGGGGCTGCTGCGCTGCGCCCAGTCGCTCGTCTCTAACGTCGTTCGGCACTCCGGCGCCGACCGCGCCAAGCTCTCGCTGACCTTCCACCCGGGAGACGTCATCCTCGACGTCGTCGACAACGGCGCGGGCTTTGACCCCAGCGATGCCATCGACCGCGGAGCTAC
>DWUR01000082.1 GCA_019120635.1 Candidatus Corynebacterium intestinavium
CGAGGACCTGCAGCCGGTGCACAGCTTCAAGATTCGCGGTGCTTTCAACCGCATGGCTCAGCTGGGCCCGGAGGAGCGCAATCGGGGAGTGGTCGCCGCATCCGCCGGTAACCACGCGCAGGGCGTGGCTCTGTCCGGCCGCGAGCTGGGTATCCAGACCACCATCGTGATGCCCGAGATCACCCCGCAGATCAAGGTCGCGGCGGTCCAGGGCCTGGGCGGTGGCGTGCTGCTGCACGGCGCCAACTTCGACGAGGCTAAGGCGAAGGCCATCGAGCTCTCTGAGACCGAGGGTATGGTCTTCGTTCCTCCCTTCGACGACGAGGCGGTCGTCGCCGGTCAGGGGACCATCGGCCTGGAGATTTTCCAGGACGTCCCCGAGATCGACCGCGTCTTCGTCCCCATCGGGGGCGGTGGCCTGGCTGCCGGGGTGGCGATCCTGCTCAAGCAGCTGAACCCCACAATCCAGGTCATTGGCGTGGAGCCGGAGGAATCCGCCTGCTTCGTCGCAGCGAAGAAGGCGGGCGGTCCGGTGGATCTGGACTACACCAGCCTGTTTGCCGAGGGTGTGGCGGTCAAGCGCATCGGGGATGAGAACTTCCGCATCCTGAACGAGTGGCTGGATGACGTCGTGACCGTCACCTCCGACGAGATCAGCGCGGCGATCAAGGACATCTTCGACGACACCCGCGCGATCGCCGAGCCCGCCGGTGCGGTGGCGCTGGCGGGGCTCAAGCGCTACTGCGCCGAGCACGAGCTCACCGATGAAACGCTCGTCCACGTGCTCTCCGGTGCCAACGTCAACTTCCACTCGCTGCGCTATGTCTCCGAGCGCGCGGAGCTCGGCGAGGGCAGCGAGGCCCTGTTCGGCGTGACGATCCCCGAGGCCAAGGGTGCCTTCCTGGACTTCTGCACCGTGTTGGGGAGCCGCGCGGTCACCGAGTTTAGCTACCGCGTGGGGGAGACCGACGAGCCGGCGAAGATTTTCGTCGGTGTGCAGCTCAAGGGCGGTCACCAGGAGCGGGAGTCCATCCTCACCGACCTGGCTGCGGCTGACTACGGGGTGGTCGACCTCTCCGAGGACGAGGTGGCTAAGGAGCATGTGCGGTACATGATTGGCGGCCAGCCTCCACATGCCGTGACCGAGAGCGTGTTCGCTTTCGAGTTCCCGGAGCACCCGGGCGCTCTCATCCGCTTCCTCGAGGTGCTGGGCACCCGGTGGAATGTGTCGGCCTTCCACTACCGCAGCATCGGCATGGACTATGGCCGCGTGCTCGCCGCGTTTGAGAACGTGGAGGGCGACCCGGAGTTCGCCGAGCACCTGGAGAAGCTGGGCTACCACGCCACGGAGGTCAGCTCCAGCCCGGCTTATCAGTTCTTCCTGAAGGCCTAAGCCAGCTCAGCTTCGGCAGGCCAAGGCGTTCTGCCTTTGGCCCCAGCGGGGTCTTCCCTAATGAGCCAGCCCCCGGCGGTCGCCGCCCGGTCGGGCGGGGCTTTGCATTATCCGGCGAAGAACGCGCCCAGGATGCTGCCCAGCTGCCGCAGGTGTTCCACCTCGGAGAGCAGGAAGTCCGGGCCGCCCGGGCGACCCACGATGAGGATCAGCGAGGAACCCTCGATGGGGGTGGCGGCAAGCGAGGAGTCCATGACCGCCCAGGACTCGGGGATCCAGTCCTCCTGCTCGGGGTTGAGAACCCGGGCCTCGCACACTGGCGCGGAGTCTAGCTCCTGGCCGTTATCCTCCGGGGCCGCGCTCGATGCCGCGATGCGATGGGTGCGGGGCGCGGTATCCAGCACGATGGCCCAGCCCGCTGACATGGAGCGCGGCAGGTCCGCCATCAGCGTCTCCAGGGCCTCAGCGCGGCGGGAGCGCAGCGCCGCGATGGAGGCCAGCATCTGCACCTGGCCGCGGCGGTCGATCGAGCCGGCGAACGGGCGGATGGAGTCGACGAACACGCCCTCGACTTCCTGGGCTGCGGTGATCAAGACATCCGGCAACGTGCCGTGGGGCAGGTCCACGACGATGTCGTCAACGACGACGATCTCGTTGTTCAGGGAGTCGTCCTCGTCGTAGCCGACGATGTCGACGCCTTGGATGTTGCCGTCGACGTTGCCGAGCGCCTGGGCGATCTTGCCGAGGGCGCCGGGCGAATCGGGTACGCGCACGCGCATTAAGTAAGACATGCCTAAAGTCTAGCGATCCGTGCGAAAAACTTAAGGAGTTCTTTTCTGGCCGGGGCATGCTAGGTGAACGTGCACGGCCTTGACTAGAGTTATGGGCATGTCTGAAATTTCCCGCGAAAATGTTGCCCACTTGGCCAAGCTGGCACGCCTCGAGATCCCGGAGGATGAGCTGCAGAGCTACGCCGACCAGATCGACGACATCATCGAGCACGTCGCCGCGATCTCCAAGGTCGATACCGAGGGCGTTGAGCCGCTGAGCCACCCGACTCAGAACGTCGACGGTGCCGTCTCCGTGATGCGCGAGGACGTCGTCATGCCCGTGCTGACCGCCGAGCAGGCCCTGGACCAGGCACCGGCGGTGCAGGATCAGCGCTTCCAGGTTCCGCAGATCCTCGCCGATTAACCTGCCTTAGCTTTGTGCCTGGCTGGCACGCCGGAATAACAACACCAACTCCACGCAGCGCACCCACGCTGCCGATGATTACAGCTCAAAGGATTATTGATGACTGAAGCTCAGCGCCTGACGGTCGGGGAGCGTACGGACTCCGACTTCACGACCTGGACCGCCGCCGAACTGGCAGAGAAGATTCACTCGCGGGAAATCAGCTCTGTCGCGGTGACCCAGGCTCACCTGGATCGCATTAGCGACGTTGATGGGGAGATCAACGCTTTCATTCACGTCAGCGCCGACGAGGCACTGGCTGCCGCCCACAACGTCGACGCCGCAATTGCCGCTGGTGATACGCCGACCTCGAGCCTGGCCGGTGTGCCGCTCGCGCTGAAGGATGCCTTCGTCACGACCGATGCGCCCACCACCTCCGGTTCGAAGATGCTCGAGGGTTACATGAGCCCCTACGACGCGACGCTGACCCTGCGTCTGCGCAGCGCTGGCATCCCGATCCTGGGTAAGACCAACATGGACGAGTTCGCGATGGGGTCCTCCACGGAGAACTCCGCTTATGGCGCGACCCGCAACCCATGGGATCTGGAGCGCACCCCGGGTGGTTCCGGTGGCGGCTCCTCCGCCGCGCTGGCTGCGGGCATGGCGCCGCTGGCCATCGGCACCGACACGGGCGGCTCCATCCGTCAGCCGGCTGCGCTGACCAACACCGTGGGTGTGAAGCCGACTTACGGCACCGTCTCCCGTTACGGCCTCATCGCCTGCGCCTCCTCCCTGGACCAGGGTGGCCCGGCGGCCCGCACTGTCGAGGACACCGCCCGCCTGCACCAGGTGATCGCGGGCTTCGACCAGAACGACGCCACGTCCTCCCGCCACGAGATCGCCGACGTCGTCGCAGCCGCCAAGCAGGGTGCGAACGGTGACCTCAAGGGCGTGAAGGTCGGTGTGGTCAAGCAATTCCAGCAGGCAGAAGCCCTGCAGGCAGGCGTGCGCGAGCGCTACGAGGCCAACCTGGAGCAGCTGAAGTCCCAGGGCGCGGAGCTCGTGGAGATCGACTGCCCGAACTTCGACCACGCGCTGAATGCCTACTACCTGATCCAGTTCTCCGAGATCTCCTCCAACCTCGCCCGCTTCGACGGGATGCGTTACGGCCTGCGCGCCGGCGACGACGGCACCCGCAGCGCCGATGAGGTCATGAGCCTGAGCCGCGCGCAGGGCTTTGGTCCGGAGGTGAAGCGCCGCATCATGCTGGGCACCTACGCGCTCTCCGTTGGTTACTACGACGCCTACTACCTGCAGGCACAGCGCGTGCGTAACCTCGTCGCGCAGGATTATGCCAAGGCCTTCGAGCAGGTGGACGTCATCGCCGCGCCGACAACCCCAACCACTGCGTTCAAGCTCGGCGAGCTGGTCGACGATCCGCTGCAGATGTACCTCTTCGACCTGTTCACCCTCCCGCTGAACCTCGCCGGTGTCTGCGGCATGTCCGTTCCGGGCGGCCTGAGCAGCGATACCCAGCTGCCAACCGGCCTGCAGCTGATGGGTCCGGCCCACGGCGAGGAGAGCATCTACCGCGTCGGCTCCGCCTTCGAGGCAGGCCGCGAGAGCTAAGTCCTCGGATCAGCAGCACAGCTTTCGGCCCCGCACCCAGATTCGATTTGGGTGCGGGGCCGCTGGCGTACAGTAGACCCTATGGTTACTACGGGTGATGGCTGGGCAATTGGCGTCGATGGCTCCCGCAGGTGGGGGACCCTGGGGGCAGCCGGGCTGTTCCTGTGCGCCCCGGCCGAGGACTCCGCCGAGCCGGTCGTCCTCATGCAGCACCGTGCCTGGTGGACCAACCGTGGGGATACCTGGGCGCTGCCGGGTGGGGCGATCGACCACGGCGAGTCGCCCGAGCAGGGCGCGCTGCGAGAGACCCAGGAGGAAACTGGGGTCGACCCCGCGGACGTCACCGTCCTGGACACGGTGGTCACCTCCCGCGTCGAGCTGGACCACGTGCTGCGCCGCGAAGCTGTGCTCCCGGAGGAGGAGCACCTGCTGGATCCCGTGCGGGCCATGATTGAGCGCGACGGCGATGTTCGGCAGGCGCTGCAGGAACAGCCCATTCACCACCCGGAACACGGGGGACGTGCGGTCTTCGGGCTCGGCGCCAAGTTCTGGTGGGAGGTGCTCGATGAGACCGTGACTGAATGGCGGTATAGCACCGTCATTGCGCGCGCTGAGCACCCGCTGGAGTTCGTCCTCACCGAGGAATCCACGGATCTACGCTGGCAGCCGCTTTCGCAGCTGGAGAAGCTCAACCTCATGCCCGAGTTCCGTGCCACGCTGCCGGAGGTGCGGCAGCGGGTGGCGCTGCTCTGGGGCTAAAACAGCTCTGGGGCTAAAGCACATAGCCCACCCCGCAACTCTTCCCGCCGGAGGCTGGTAACTGACCCGGCTTTCCCGCCCGGCGTGGCCCGGGGAGGGTAGAGCGGACCGGGGAGGTGATTAGATGGTGCCTGTGACTGAGCACAAGTATCCGAACCTCCCGCTGAACAGCGGGGCGGCCTGGCGGGCGCTGACCGCCCTCTGCATCGGTTTTTTCATGATCCTCCTGGATCAATCGATCGTGGCCGTTGCCACCCCGGATCTGCAGGCACAGCTGGGCGCCACCTATAACCAGGTCATCTGGGTGACCTCGGTATATCTGCTCTTCTTCGCCGTTCCGCTATTGGTCACCGGACGGCTGGGGGATCGCTACGGCCCGAAGAACATTTACATCGTGGGCATGGTGATCTTCACGCTGGCCTCACTGGCGTGCAGTTACTCCGCGACGATCGAGTGGCTGATGATCTCCCGGGCGGTGCAGGGGCTCGGCGCCGCACTGCTGACCCCGCAGACCATGTCGGTGATCAACCGGGTCTTTCCGCGTGAGAAGCGGGGTGCGGCCATGGGGGTGTGGGGTGCCGTGGCAGGCCTATCCACCATGATGGGGCCGGTCCTGGGTGGGATCATCACCTCCACGCTCTCGTGGCATTGGATCTTCCTAGTCAATGTGCCCATCGGCATCCTGTCCATCGCTCTGGTTGCGGCCTGGGTGCCGCCCTTCGAGCCCACCGATAAGCCCATCGACGGGATCTCGATGGCCCAGTCCATGCTCGCGGTCAGCTGCCTCATTTTCGCGATTCAGCAGGGCGAAACCGTGGCCTGGGCTTGGTGGATCTGGGCCGTGATGGCTGCGGGTATCGCCATCGGCGTGTTCTTCTTCCGCCGCCAGGCCCGGCTCACGCACGGCGCGGAAGGCAAGGATCCGGTCTTGCCGACCACGCTGTTTTTCCGCCGCAGCTTCTCGATGGGAAACCTCGCGATCTTCACGATGGGCTTTGCCACCGCAAGCATGATGCTGCCGCTGATGATGTACTTGCAGCAGGTACACGGACTCTCCGCGATGACGGCCGTGGCCTATGTGCTGCCCATGTCCGTCCTGGCGCTGCCGCTGTCGCCCTGGATCGGGTGGCTCATCGATCGGAAAGACGCCCGGCCCATCGCTGTGGCCGGCTTCGTGTTCATGATCGCTGGGATCGTGGGGTTGTTCATCTGCCTCCGGCCAGGCGGCAGTGCCGTGGCGGTCATCGTGCCCATGCTGCTGATGGGGGCGGGCAACGCTGCCTTCTGGTCGCCCAACTCCGCGATGACGCTGCGGGATTTGCCGCCCCACCTGGCCGGTGCTGGATCGGGGGCATATAACACGATCCGCCAGGTCGGTGCGGTCACCGGCGTGGCCGTGGTGGGCGCCGTCCTCCAGGTGCGCTTGAGCCACTACGGCGACGGCGCGGGGGAGCAGCTTGCTTATGCCTTCGGCCAGTCCTTCCTTCCGATCGTCGCTGCGCTGCTGGTCGGGCTCGTTGCCACGGCGGTCTCGGGAAGCGCGAAGCCAGGACCGGCTCCGCGCAACTAGTGTTGCTGGCGTAAGGCTGCAACGGATCCACACGTGCCGGTGGCACAGCTCGGGAGGAGAACTCAAAGATATGCGTATCGCGATTTTGACCAGTGGTGGGGATTGCCCCGGTTTGAACGCGGTGATTCGTGGTGTCGTGCGCACTGCGGGTGCCGCCGGTGTCGAGGTTATTGGCTTCGAGGATGGTTACCAGGGGCTGGTGGAAAATCGCGTGGTCCCGCTCTACGACGACGCCTACATCGACCGCATCATCCGTTATGGTGGCACGATTCTCGGCACCGGCCGGCTGCACCCAGATAAGTTCAAGGCGCAGATCGACACGATCAAGGCTAACCTCGCGGAACACGAGGTCGACGCGCTGATCCCGATCGGCGGCGACGGCACCCTGCGGGGCGCACAGTTCCTGCACGACAACGGCATCCCGGTGGTCGGCATCCCGCAGACCATCGACAACGACGTCGACGGCATGGATTACACCTTCGGCTTCGACTCGGCCGTCGCCGTGGCCACCGAGGCCATCGACCGGCTCCACACCACGGCGGAGTCCCACAAGCGCGTCATGATCGTTGAGGTCATGGGCCGTCACACCGGCTGGATCGCGCTGCATGCGGGCATGGCCGGTGGCGCCCACGATGTCCTGTTGCCGGAGTTCCCCTTCGACATCGACGAGGTCTGTGCCCGCATGGAGAAGCGCTTCGAGCAGGGCGAGCGCTACGGGATCATCTGCGTGGCAGAAGGCGCGGAGCCGAAGGGCGGCAGCCTGGACGGTCAGGGCGACGGGGAGGAGGAACTCGACGAGTTCGGGCACGTCAAGCTCCAGGGCATGGGCTACCAGGTGGCGCGCGCGGTGGAGAAGCGCCTGGGAGTGGAGGTGCGTTCCTCGGTGCTGGGGCACATGCAGCGCGGCGGGACCCCGACTGCCTTCGACCGGGTGCTGGCCACCCGCTGTGGGGTCAACGCCACCAAGGCAGTGCTGGAAGGCAAGACCGGAAAAGTGGCCGCCCTGCACGGCGAGAAAATCGATCTCATCGACTTCGAACAGGCCGTCGGGCGGGTGAAGTCCGTGCCGGACTACCGCTACCAAAACCTCCAGGGCCTGCTGGGCTAAAAGCACCCGAGCCGATTACAGATGACCGGTGGCAAAGGTACTAAGATGGGCGCCATGACTGCGCAGTTGTATGACTATTCCGACGATGTGATGGATTTCGACGAAGTGCTGGAGCGCTTCGAACCCGTGATGGGAATGGAGGTCCACGTCGAGCTGTCCACGAACACCAAGATGTTCTCCACCTCGACCGCGGCCTTCGGCGGGGATCCGAATACCCACGTGGACCCGTGCAGCCTGGGTCTGCCGGGCGCACTGCCGGTCGTCAACAAGCAGGGCGTGGAGTGGGCCATCAAGATCGGTCTTGCGCTGAACTGCAAGATCGCGCCGTACTCCCGCTTCGCGCGCAAGAATTACTTCTACCCAGACCAGCCGAAGAACTACCAGATCAGCCAGTACGACGAGCCGATCGCCTACGACGGCTACCTGGACGTCGTCCTCGATGACGGCACCGAGTGGCGCGTCGAGATCGAGCGCGCCCACATGGAGGAGGACACCGGCAAGCTGACCCACCTCGGTGGCGCTTCCGGTCGCATCCACGGTGCGACCGCCTCCCTGGTGGACTGCAACCGCGCCGGCGTGCCGCTGATCGAGATCGTCACCAAGCCGATCGAGGGCGCCGGCGAGCGCGCCCCGGAGATCGCGCGCGCCTACGTCACCGCGCTGCGCGACCTCGTTAAGGCCCTCGGCGTGTCCAATGCCCGCATGGACCAGGGCTCCATGCGTGTGGACTCGAACCTCTCCCTGCGCGAGAAGGGCAGCACCGAGTTCGGCACCCGCACCGAGACCAAGAACATCAACTCCCTGCGCTCTGTGGAGCAGGCCGTACGCTTCGAGATGCAGCGCCACGCCGCCTGCCTCGTCAACGGGGTGGAGATCCAGCAGGAGACCCGCCACTACCAGGAGGACGGCACCACCTCGAAGGGGCGCCCCAAGGAGTCCATGGCGGACTACCGCTACTTCAATGACCCGGACCTGCCGCCGGTATTGGCCCCGGAGGAGTGGGTCGAGGAGATCCGCGCGACCCTGCCGGAGATGCCGTGGATCCGCCGCGCCCGCATTCAGAAGGAGTGGGGCCTGCCGGACGCGGAGATGCGTGACCTCGTCAACGCTGGTGCGCTCGACCTGATCGTGGAGACCACCGAGGCTGGGGCCGATCCGGCGGATGCCCGCAGCTGGTGGGTGGCCTACCTGGCGCAGAAGGCCAACGAGCAGGGCGTGGAGCTCGAACAGCTCGACATCACCCCGGCTCAGGTCGCTCGCATCATCGAGCTGGTCAAGGAAGGCAAGCTGACCACCAAGCTCGCCCGCCAGGCCGTGGATGGCGTGCTGGCAGGGGAGGGTGACGTCGACCAGGTGGTCAAGGACCGTGGCCTGGAGGTCGTCCGCGACGACGGAGCGATCGAGGCCGCCGTCGACGAGGCCCTGGCTGCAAACCCGGACATCGTGGAGAAGTACCGCGCGGGCAATAAGAAGGTCACCGGCGCGATCGTGGGCGCCGTCATGAAGGCGACGAAGGGCAAGGCTGACCCGGCGCAGGTCAACAAGCTGATCGCCGAGAAGCTGAACTAGCACCGCGCACGGCCACCGCTCGCGTGCGTGACGCGCGGGCGGTCGCGTAGAAGCCTCCGGGCCCCGAGAAATCGGGCCCGGAGGTTTCTGATTTTCTCTCGCCTTGAGGGGCGCGAGAATGTAGCGTGTTGGTTATGGAAACTAAGTATCGAGGTCTGAATGTTCCCCTGACACCGCTGCGGTTCCTAGAGCGCAGCGCCAATATCTTCCCAGAAGCCACGGCCTGCATCGACGGAGTGCGGCGCATCAGCTTCAGGCAGTTCCGAGAGGATGCGGAGGCCTTCGCTCGTGCGTTGCGGGCCCGCGGGTTGGGGCTGCACGACCGGGTAGGGGTGCTTGCCCCGAATAGCTACGAAGCTCTGCTGGCGCAGTTTGCCGTGCCTCTCGCTGGGGGAGTGACCGTGCCTATCAACACCCGGCTCGCGGCTGCGGAGGTGGCCTATATCCAAGGTCACGCTGGGTTTAATATCCTCGTCGGTACAGCTGACCTGTTAGCCGGCGTGGTTGAGGAACTGCCAGAAGAACTGCGGCTGCTGGAGATCCCAGAGTTGGACGGCACCCAGCCCGGGAAGTTCCCTTCTTTCGCGGATTTCATCGCGCCCCACCGGGAGGGCGAGGACCTAAGTTATCGGGTGGCCGACGATAATGAGCCCATTGCGATCAACTACACCTCGGGCACGACCGGTAAGCCTAAGGGGGCTGTGTATACGCACCGCGGGGCCTACCTCAACGCCATCGGCGAGGTTAACGCGCAAAAATTCGCCAGCGACAGCGTCTATCTGTGGACGCTGCCCATGTTTCACTGCTCAGGCTGGTGTACCGGCTGGGCGACGATGGCAGTTTCGGCAACCCAGGTGGCGCTCCGGGCTGTGCGCGGGCCAGAGATGTGGCGCTTGATCGCAGAAGAAGGGATCACTCACATGTGTGGCGCTCCCGCGGTGCTCACCACGCTGGTCGATGATGAGAACAAGCGACGCGTGAGGAACCTCAGGGTCGTGACCGCGGGAGCCCCGCCGAGCCCCACCATCATCACTCGGTGTGAGAATCTCGGCATCGAAGTCACGCACGTTTATGGGCTGACGGAGTCCTATGGGCCATATACCGTCTGCGAGCCACAGCGCGAGTGGTCGGATATGACTGTCCGGCGTCGTGCGGTTCTCAAGGCTCGGCAGGGCGTTGCAATGATCACCAACGAAGAGGTGCTGGTCATCGAGCAAACCGCTG
This sequence comes from Candidatus Corynebacterium intestinavium, assembly GCA_019120635.1. Taxonomy (GTDB): domain Bacteria; phylum Actinomycetota; class Actinomycetes; order Mycobacteriales; family Mycobacteriaceae; genus Corynebacterium; species Corynebacterium intestinavium. Next base: position 10,426 of record DWUR01000082.1, read on the forward strand.
AAGATGATGATTCGATTGTCGAGGTGCCTAGTGACGGTACGACGATGGGCGAAATAGTCATGACTGGCAATGGGGTGATGGCGGGATATTTCGAGGATGAGGAAGCCACCCGCATCGCCTTCCGGGGTGGGTATTTCCACACCGGCGATCTCGGTGTCAAGCACCCCGATGGTTATATTCAGCTGCTGGATCGGGCCAAGGATGTGGTGGTCAGCGGCGGGGAGAATATTTCCACGATCGAGGTGGAGCAGGGCATCGTAAGTTACCCGGACGTTTCCGATTGTGCGGTAATTGGCGTTCCGGACGAGAAATGGGGCGAGAGGCCGCGTGCGTACGTGGTGCTGCGGTCGGAAGCTCGAGGGGATGATCCGGAGGCGATTTCTGAGGCGATCATCGCCCACTGCCGGGTGAATATGGCGGGCTATAAGGTGCCCAAGGATATCGTCATTCTCGACGAGCTGCCCCGGACCTCTACTGGCAAGGTGCGCAAGAAGGAACTACGTGACGAGGCGTGGCAAGGGCAGGAGGCCAAAATCCACTAACTGCTGGTTGGCGGCCGAAGATTGGACTAGAGGTGGTAGCCCGCACAAATATTGAAAATGGCTATCAATTAATGTAGGTTCGCGGTGTGCAGAAACGTCGTCTTAGCTCGCCGACGGTAGCAATCGCCATCGCGGCGATCCTGGCGGCAATTCTCTTCATCGCAGCGCTCGCCATCGGGCCGGTCACTATTGCGGTGCCGGATGTGCTGGCCAGCGTCTGGGCGCAGATCACTGGGGGTGGCGAGAGCGCCCGGCAGGATCCGGCACTGGGGAGCGCCTATAACGTCGTGGCGACCATCCGCCTGCCCCGCGCAATCATCGCCGCGCTCGTTGGCGCGGCCCTGGCCGTCGCCGGAACCGTGATGCAGGCAGTCTTCCGCAACCCACTCGCCGACCCCGGCATCATCGGTGTGTCTGCCGGAGCGGCGACTGCCGCGGTGCTGGCCATCGTCACCGGATTCAGCGCAGTAGCCGCCTGGGTTCTGCCAGCCTCGGCGTTCCTCGGCGCGCTGGGAGCTGTGGCCATCGTGCAGCTGGCCGCGGCGATGCGCGGGGGAGGGCCGGCCACCCTCGTGCTCGTCGGTATTGCGCTCAGTGCGTTCTTGGGCGCGGTCACCGCCGCCGCGATCGCCAACGCACCCTCGGACTCGGATATTCGCGGCGTGGCCTTCTGGCTCAACGGCGATCTTGTCGCCCGCACCTGGGAACACGTCGCCATCGCGAGCCTGCCCATCCTGCTCGGCATTGTGCTTCTGCTGTTCTTTAGCCGGGACCTCAACATCCTGCTGATGGGCGACCAGGCTGCCCGCACCACGGGAGTGAATGTGCGCCGGGTTCGCGTTGTCACACTCACGGTTGCTGCGTTGATCACCGCATCGGCGGTGGCGGTCTCCGGCGTGATCGGTTTCGTGGGGCTCGTGGTGCCGCACCTCATCCGCCTGATTATCGGCCCGAATCACAAGGCCTTGCTGCCCACCGCTGCGTTGGCAGGTGCGGCCTTTCTGCTTGCAGCAGACACGATCGCCCGCATGCTGTTCGCCCCCGTCACGCTGCAGACCGGAACGGTCGTGGCCTTCATCGGTTCGCCGATCTTCCTCTGGCTGCTGCTGCGTGGCCGACGCCCGGCGGGGTGGTCGGCATGATCGACGCTCGTGTCACTGTTCCCGGCATCCTCGCCGACGTCGCCTTCTCGGCCGAGCCCGGCCAGGTCACCGGGATCATCGGCCCCAACGGCGCCGGGAAGTCGACGCTGCTGCGCGGGGTCTGGCTGGATGCTGGAACCTCCGACCGGCAGCGCGCTCGGCAGATGGCGGTTGTTCCCCAGGACACGACGATGAGCTTCGACTTCTCCGTCGCCGAGGTCGTCCAATTTGGACGCCACCCCCACGTGTCCCGCTTCCAACAGTTCACGGATTCCGACCGCCGGATCGTGGATGACTCGCTGGCGAGGGTGGGGATCGAGCACCTGAGGGAGAAATCGGTCAATCAGATTTCTGGCGGCGAGCGCCAACTCGTTCATGTCGCACGCGCGATCGCGCAGGACACCCCGGTTCTGCTGTGTGACGAGCCCACCAGCGCGCTCGACCTTAAACACCAGGTGCGGGTGCTGAAGCTGCTGCAAGAGCAGGCACAGCAGGGCAAGACCGTGGTGGTTGTCCTGCACGACCTGACCTTGGCGGCGCGGTATTGCGACCAGCTCGTCCTCATGGCCGAACGAAACGTGTCGGCCACGGGACCGCCCGAGGCGGTGCTCTCCCCGGAGCTGGTATCCGAGGTTTACGGCGTCCCGGTGGACATAAGGCCGGACCCGGTGACAGAGAGCCTGCGGGTCACCCCGCTGTGACACCGCGTTGCACCGCGTGGCGGCGGGTTATCCGCTGCCTCCGGGTAATCCGAATCCCGAATCCCACGGTGGCAGGGCGCTGTACAGCTACGCCCTGAAACCCAAGACAAAAGACTTTAAGGATGAGAATGACTACTGCTCGAAAGCACTGGCGCCGCGCGCTGGTGGCGCTGACCCTACCGCTGTTCACCTTCGCTGCGGCGTGCTCCTCGGCCGAGGACGATGGCGCTGCGCAAGCTACTCAGGGGGCGGAGGAAAGCCGCAGTGCGGAGTCCACCGAGTCCGGTGAGGCGGTAACCAAGCCACAGCGCATCGCCTCCTTGTCCTCCGATGCGACCAGCGTGCTCGCGGAGCTCGTCGATCACGAGCGCATCGTGGCGTCCCCGGCGACCCCTGGCGGCAAGCCGGTGGGCGGAACCGCGCTTCCCGATGGGGTGCACGCGGACCCGGAGCAGGTGCTGGCGCTCAACCCGGATCTGGTCGTGCTGACCGAGCGTCACGGTTCCGAGGGGTCCGCCGCGGATCTGCTCGCCAACAGCGGGGTGAAGGTTCACACCTTCAAGGACTCCGACTGGAACTCCATCGACAGCCTCATGAAGAGCATGATCACCCTCGGCGAGCTGACCGGAGAGCAGGAAAAGGCCCAGGAGCTGAGCACGAAGATCGGCGAGCGACGCGATGAGATCGTGGGCTCGCTGGACAAGGAAGCCAAGCCCCGCGTCCTGCTGCTCATGGCTCGCGGCGGTAAGAAGATGATTACGGCGCCGTCCACGATGGCCAGCGGCCTGGTGAAGGAAGCCGGCGGCGAGCTGATCTCCGAAGCTGAGGGCATGCGGGGTGCGGCGCCGGCGGACCCGGAGCGCATCGCCGCGCTCGACCCGGACGTCATCCTCATCGAGGACTTCCGCGGGCAGGGCAAGGAGGCCTTCGCGGACCTTCTGGACCAGCCGGCGATCGCCGAACTGGGCGCTCGGGTTGAGCTGATCTCCCCGGCGACCACGGGTGCCTCCGCGGGTTCGAAGATCACCACGGGACTGGAGGATGTCGCCGAGAAGATCGGCACCAAGCGTTAGTGCCGAAGCGCTAAAACCAAGCGCTAACTCAGGCGAAGGCGCCGGCCTCGTCGCCGTCCAGCACGTCCTCCCCCTGGGGAGCGCCCGGGGCGGTGCCTTCGCCGAACGGGCTGCCCGGGAGCTCTTCGCGGCCATGCGCGGTGTAGAAGATCTCCGGGCTTGGGCCGACCGGGACCACGCCGGTGGGGTTGATATCGGTGTGCACCAGGAAGTAGTGGTCCTTGATCTGCTGGAAGTTCGTGCTGTCGCCGAAGCCCGGTGTCTGGAAGAGGTCGCGCAAGTAGCCCCACAGGTTCGGCATCTCCGAGATCTTGTTTCGATTGCACTTGAAGTGGTTGTGATACACCATGTCGAAGCGAACCAGGGTGGGGTAGAGGTACACATCCGCCAGCGTGATGTGATCGCCGACCAGGTAGCGGCGGCTGCTCAGTCGTTCCTCCAGCCAGTCGAGGGTGCCGAAGAGCTCGTTGAAGGCCTTCTCGTAGGCCTCCTGCGAGCCGGTGAACCCCGCGCGGTAGACGCCATTGTTGACGGTGCGGAAGACGCGCTCGTTGATCTCGTCGATCTCCGCGCGCAACGCCTCTGGGTAGAGGTCGGGGGCTCCGGGGCGCTGATAATCGGTCCACTGGGTGGCGAGGTCCTCGACGATGCTGAAGAAGTCGTTGCTGACCACCGACTTTGACGCGACGTCCACGATCGCCGGCACGGTGATCCCGCGAGGGTAATCCCGGTAGCGGTTGAGGTAAGCGTCGCGGAGCTTGCCGATCTTCAGCACGGGGTCGACGGAGTCCTCGTTGAGGTCGAAGGTCCAGGACTTCCAGTCGTGGGTGGGGCCAGCCAGCCCCAGGGAGATCGCGTCCTCCAGACCCATCAGGCGCCGGGTGATCACCGCGCGGTGTGCCCATGGGCAGGCGCGGGCTGCGATCAGCCGGTAGGTATTGGGCTTCACCGGCCAGGCCTGCCCTTTGCCGGAGGCGGTGTTGCCTGAGTCGAAGTTTTCGACGTCCTTGACGATGCGGTCGTCGATGTAGTTCATGTCGCGGTCGAATTCGCCGCCCGATTCAACGTAAGCCATATCCCTCACTGTCCTCTATTTTTGCGTGCTCTGTTGGAGACCTGAGCCGCTGGGCCCTCCTCCATTATTGATGATATGTCAACAAAAGTCAGCCGCTTGGGGGTTTGGCTGCCCTGATCTGCGGGTTTCCTAACTTCATCCCAGGGAAGTTGCTCGATTGGGCAGGTGCCGTGTTCTCCGACACTCCGCGTCTGTTCGGTCTGTTCCTGGGGAAACTCGTTTAGGCTGGGGACATGACTGACGCATCGAATAATGGCAAGAAGCCCCAGAAGGGGACGCTTGGAGGTTCGCCCTTCGGGCGCAGCGACCGCGCATCGGAACCGTACGCTGATATCGATGTGCCAGATTACGAGGGCGCAACCCCGGAACCAGCCGCGAAGGACGCGCCGAAGGAGCCGGGCGCACCGAAGGCTCCGGCCGCTCCGGCAACTAAGGCTACGAAGAGTGGCGCTGCCCCCGCAGATAAGAAGCCGGCTGCGAAGGTTGCCCCCACCGCGAAGGCTGCGGCCAAGCCTAAGGCGAAGTCCAGTGACGCCAAGGCCCCAGCCACCGCTCAGGCGAGGCCGAACAAGGGCGAAGCTCCGAAGGAAGCGGCAGCCAATGCCACTAGCACCAAGCCTGCCGAGGCTAAGAAGGCCGACACCGCGTCGGCTGACGCTAAGGCCACGACCAAGGGTGCAGCCGCAAAGACTGACACGGCAGGAGCGGCAGAGCGGGGGACCGCGGAGCAGGGCCGTACGCGTGATATTTATGCGCTCGCGGGCCGTGCCCGCCCCCAGCGCATCGAGGCACCCGCGCCGGAACCGGCTCCCGAGGCTGAGCCCGCGCCGGCAGCTGATGTTCCGAATGCCGCTGGTGAGCAGCCCGCCGCCGAGGATCAGCGCACTGAGGTGCTCGACCTCTCTGGCGCTGGTGCGGGCACGGGCTCGCAGCAGCCTCAGCCGCAGACCGGCACGAACACCGCAGCGCTCGGCGCTGGGGTGGCCGGGGCAGGGGCCGCGGGAGCCGCCGGCGGGTACGCCGCAGGCGCTGGCGCTCCGAAGAACGACACCGACGCTGCCGCGCAGGGCTACCCGGCACAGCCGGGCGAGGCGCACCCCCAGGGCGCCTTCGACACGGATGCGCAGTGGGATCCGAACGCGCAGCCGGTCGGTCCTGAGGGCGAGGTTGCCTACGGGCCTGACGGCCAGCCGCTTGCTCCGATCGCCGAACCAGTGGAGACCCGCCGCGGTACCCAGTCCCTCGGCCTGGCCATCCTGCGCATCGTCGCGGGCGCGGTGCTGCTGATCTCCGGCCTGCAGACCCTCTTTGGCTTCGCCGGGGATCCAGGCATCAGCGCCCTCGAAAGCCGACTCAGCTTCTTCAGCGGCTCTGGGGTGCTCGCCGTTGCTATCCCCGCCGCCGAGGTCATCGCCGGTGGGCTGCTAATCCTGGGCCTGCTCACGCCTTTCGCCGCCGCTCTCGCCTTCGTGGTCTCGGCCTTCATGGCGACCTTCCACCTCTCCGGCCACCAGGGCTCGCTGTGGCCCTACGGCCTGAACCCGGTGATCCACCAGTGGGCGCTCTACGCGCTGATCAGCCTCAGCCTGATCTTCACCGGGCCGGGCGGAGCCTCCCTGGACCGCTCCCGTAGCTGGGCGACCCGACCGCTGGCCTCCTCCTGGATCTTCGCGGTCCTCGGCATCGCCGGTTTCGCCGCGCTCTGGCTGCTCACGGGCGGTCGCAACCCCTTCTAAACTTCGCGGTACGGCGCGCTCAAGCGCCAGCGCAAGCAGAACCCGAGCCCACCAGGGCTCGGGTTTTCTTATGCCTTGGGCAGGCCTTAGGCGTTCAGGCTCAGCTCAAGCCGGCTCGTTTGGCTAGCACTTGGGCCGTCACCGAGCACGAATCCGACTGCGTTCCCTGCTGAGCGACCGCCGCGGGTGTCCCGGTGGCCAGGATCTGGCCACCCTCGTCTCCAGCTCCCGGGCCGACGTCAATGACGTGGTCGGCCTGCGCGACCACCCGGAGGTCGTGCTCGACGAGGACCACCGTCGCACCGTCGTCGACCAGGCGACGCAGCTGGGCGAGCAGCAGGTCCACATCCGCCGGATGCAGCCCCGTCGTCGGCTCGTCCAGGAGGTAGAGGCTGTGCTTGTGGCTGGACCCGCGCTGCATCTCGGAGGCCAGCTTGATGCGCTGCGCCTCACCACCCGAGAGCTCCGGGGACCCCTGGCCCAGGCGTAGGTAGCCCAGGCCGAGGGCGTGCAGGAACTCCACGGAGCGCAGGATCCTTGGCTCCTCCGCGAAGACATCCAGCGCCTCGTCCACGGTCAGCGCCAAGATATCGGCGATGCTGCGGCCGTTCCACTGCAGCTCGAGGATTTCCGGCTTATAGCGCTTGCCGTGGCAGGCAGGGCAGGTGGTGTACGTGCCGGGCAGGAACACCAGCTCGACCTCGATGCTGCCCGCGCCATCGCACTCCGGGCAGCGGCCCTTCGTCGTGTTATAGGAGAAATCGGAGACCGACATGCCCCGCCGTTTCGCCTCTGGGGTCGCGGCGAAGAGCCTGCGGACGTGATCGAACAGACCGGTGTAGGTCGCGACGGTGGAACGCACCGTCCGCCCAATCGGCTTCTGGGTGATGTGCACCAGCCGGCGGATCTTATCGACCCCCGTGGCGCTATCCACGCGGAAATCCCCGTGAGCGTCGGAACCTGCCGTGATCTCGGCATCCGGGTCCTCGTCCGAAACCTCGTCGGCGCCGACTACCTGCTTGGCCGAGCGTGACACCACGTCGGCAAGCACTCCGATGACCAGGGTGGACTTGCCGGAGCCGGACACCCCCGTGACCGCGGTCAGCGCCCCCAGCGGAAAGTCCACGTCGGCCCCATCGAAGGCGCGTGCGTGCACGCCGGTCAGGCCGATTGCTTCACCGGTGCCGGCCGGGGTGGCCGTCAACTCTGGGAAGTCCTCGTTCAGCGCGGTGGCAGTGGGGGAGCCCAGCTGCTCGGCGCGGGCGCGGAACTCGTCAGTCGGGCCGGAGAACACCAGCTGCCCGCCGCGCTCGCCAGCGCGGGGGCCGATGTCCACGACCCAATCGCAGCCGGCCACCAGGGACATATCGTGCTCCACCAGAAGCACCGAGTTCCCTGCAGTGATGAAGCGCTGCAGCAGCTCGGAGACCGCCTTCCGCTCCACCACGTGCAGGCCGGCCGAGGGCTCGTCCAGCACATAGGTCGTTCCGAACAGGCTCGAGTTCAACTGGGAGGCCAGCCGCAGGCGCTGGTGCTCGCCCGCGGACAAGCTCCGCGCAGGCCGGGAGAGGCTTAAGTGCCCCAGCCCCAGCTCGATTGCGGCGCGCACCGTGGGCAGCACCTGATCCAGCAGCAGCTCCTCGGCCTCGTCGTGCTCGGTCCACTGCTGCTTGGAGATTCCCGCCAACTGCTGAAGGCGGTCCTCCAGCACAGCAAGAACGTCCTTCAACGCCAAGCCATTGAACTCGTCGATGGCATAACCGGCGTAGGTGACCTGCAGGGTATCCGGCTGGAAGCCGCGACCCTGGCACGTCGGGCACGTCGAGGAGTGCATGAAGGAGAGCACCCGGCGGCGGTTCTTATCCGACTCCGTCTCCGCCAGGGTGTCGGTGAGGTAGGTAGCAACCGAGCGCCACTTGCCCTTGTAAGACCCATGCACGGCGTTCTCGTCCCGCACAGGGTGGACGGTGACCACGGGCTGCTCGTCGGTGAACAGGATCCAGTCGCGGTCCTCCTGCGGAATATCCCGCCACGGGACGTCCAGCGGGTAGCCAAGGGTGCCCAGAATGTCCCGGAAGTTCTTGCCCAACCACGCTCCCGGCCACGCGGCGATCGCACCATCCCAGATGGACAGGCTGGGATCCGGCACCATCGACTCTTCCGTCGGCCGGTGCACGGTGCCGGTGCCCTGGCACTCGGGGCACATGCCGGCGGTGGTGTTGGGGGAGAAGGCGTCC
>DWUR01000083.1 GCA_019120635.1 Candidatus Corynebacterium intestinavium
GCACGGTGGCCACGCGGTCCACGGCCTTGCGCTTGCCCTCGACAGCGCCGGACCAGGCAAAGGTCACCACCAGGTTGAACAGGCCAGCCAGGAAAGCGGCCAAGGCGATGGAGAAACCATCCGAGATGAGGGCCGTGACGACGATCGCGGCGACAACGGAGGCAGCGATGATGGCGTAGGGGGCCCACTTCGGCAGGTGGTTGACGACCAGGTGTGAGGCGCTGCTGTTGCCCTTCGCGTGGGCCGGTGCGCCCTCACGTGGGGTGTCAGCGGTCGCGGTGTTCTTCTTGTCAGCCATGAGATCAGTGCCCCTTGACGGTCGTGCGTGCGACGATCCAGCGTGCGGTCATGTTCACGATCAGGGTGATGGTGAACAGAACCAGGCCGATCGAGATGAGTTCGGACATGCGCAGGCCCGCTGCCTCTGGGAAGTTCTGCGCGATCTCTGCCGCGATGGTTTGGTTACCGGAGAGCAGCAGGGAAACGATGAGGCCGCCGGAGGAGAGCACCATGGCCACCGCCATGGTCTCGCCGAGCGCGCGGCCGAGCCCCAGCATCACGGCGGAGACGATGCCGGAGATACCGAAAGGCAGGACGGCCATGCGGATCATTTCCCAGCGGGTCGCGCCGAGAGCTAGAGCGGCTTCTTCCTGCAGGCGCGGAGTCTGCAGGAAGACCTCGCGGACCAGGGAGGTAATGATCGGCAGGATCATGATGGACAGCACCAGGCTGGCGGTGAGCAGAGTACGGCCGGTTTGGGAGACCGCGCCGTCGTCGTCCGCGGAAAAAATCGGGATCCACCCCAGGTACTTCGCGAACCACTCGTAGAGCGGGACGAAGCGACCGGACAGTGCCAGACCCCAGAGGCCGTAGACGACGGACGGGATGGCAGCCAGCAGGTCGATCGTGTACCCCAGCACCGGAGCCAGCTTGCGGGGCGCCATGTGCGTCGTGAACAGGGCGATCCCGATGGCAAACGGAGTGGCCACGATCAGGGAGATGATCGCGGAGATCAACGTGCCGATGATCAGCGGGAATACGTAGGGGAGGAAACCACGGCCACCGGTGATGGTCGACGGGTCGTCGAAGGACGCCTTGATGGTGTCCGTGGACTGCAGGAAGAGGAAGAACGCGACACCAGCGAGGATGGCGAGGATCAGGACGCCGGCGGCGAGGGCGAGGAAAGAAAAGATTCTGTCCCCGGGCCTGACGACGGTTCCCTTCTTTGCCTGCTTCGCGGGCGCAGCGGTGGCTGTGTCAGCTGACAAGAGAGCTCCTGTGCGGGGTGAGTGTGGGGTGGTATGGGGTGCCAATCAAAGTTGCTGATTCGCGCGTGAAGCTGGGTTGGTCTATCGAGAGGTTTTTTTCGAAAGACCAACCCAGCCTCGTGTTTAGGATGCGAGCGTTAAGGACGCGGGGCTATTACTTCTTGACCTCGATCTGGTCGAGGACCTTGGTGATCTTGCCGCGCAGCTCGTCGGAGATCGGGGCGGAGCCGGCGTTGTCCGCTGCAGACTGCTGGCCCTCCTCGCTGACGACGAAGTTCTCCCAGGCCTTGACCAGGTCGACCTTCTCCTGGCTGTCGTAGCTGGAGCAGACGATGTGGTAGGAGACCAGGACGATCGGGTAAGCGCCCTCGGCGTCGATGTCGCGCTTCAGCTCGACGGCGATGTCACCCTCGTGGCGGCCCTCAGCGACCGGGGACTCGTCGACGACCTTGGCGGCAGCCTCTGGGGTGTACTCGACGAAGTCCTCGCCGACCTTGATGGCGGCCTTGCCCATGTCGTCGGAGACGGCGGAGGCGTCGGCGTAACCGATTGCGCCCTCGGTGTCGGCAACGAGGGAGACGACGCCGTCGGTGCCCTGTGCAGCCTCGCCGCCGTACTCAGCCGGGAACTCCTCGGCAGCCTCGTGCGGCCACTCGGCCTTGGCGGCCTTGTTGAGGTAGTCGGTGAAGTTCTTGGTGGTGCCGGACTCATCGGAGCGGTGGACGGCGGTGATCTTGGTGTCCGGGAGGTCTGCCTCCGGGTTCAGCTTGGCGATCTGTGGGTCGTTCCACTTGGTGATCTTGCCAGCGAAGATCTTTGCTGCGGTGGCAGCGTCGAGGTTCAGCTTGTCCACGCCCTTGAGGTTGAAGGCGATGGCGATGGGGGAGACATAGACCGGGAACTCGAAGGCGCCGTTCTCGCCACAGACCTTCTTGGACTGAGCGATCTCGTCCTCGTCCATGAAGGCATCGGAGCCGGCGAAGTCGGCCTTACCTGCCAGGAACTGCTTGCGGCCGGCACCCGAGCCGTCCGGGGAGTAGTTGATGCTCGCGCCGGAGTTCTGGGCGGAGAAGTCGGTGGTCCATGCCTGGATAGCAGCCTTCTGGGAAGAGGCGCCGATACCGACGATGTTGCCGGAGACCTGCTGGCCGTCGTTGCCGGAGCCAGCCTCCTGGTCGCCGGTGGCGGAGTTGCCGCCACAGGCGGTCAGGGTGAGAGCAGCTGCAGTCAGGACTGCAGCAGGAGCGAGGCGGTTGAGCTTCACGTAAGGAGCCTTTCTTCTTTCAACTACGTGCGGGGTTTCCCCGATACGAATGAAAAGATAAAAGGCGTGAGTGACGACCGGTTCCTTTTCAGGTGAACCTTAGGTGAAGTTTTGGTTCTTCCAGCTCAGAGGCTGTTTTCCTGCCCATTTTTCGCTGTGAAGACGCCTCTGGCCCGGGTTCGTTAACAAAACCAGGGCCAGAGAACATTCGCGGGGCGCATGCTGCCGCGTCAGCGGTGCGACTTAGTCCTGCTCGCCATCCGGGGTGTCGGGCAGTGGCTTGCGACCACTCTGGGTGTCGTACATGCTCGCGAGAGTCGGCTCGAAGCTGCCGGTCAGCAGGTACTCCACACGGTGGGAGACGTTGACCGCCTGGTCGCCGAAACGCTCGAAGTAGCGGGAGATGAGGGTGACATCCGCGATCTGGCTCGGGGAGATTTCGCTGCGGGCGAGCTCGCCGATGATGGTGAACACGCGAAGGTGCAGGGTATCCATCTCCTCGTCGATGGCCGCGATCATCGGAACGGCGGAGGTTCCCGGCTCGGTAAGCAGCTGGACGAGGGCGCGGCCAATGCGCACGGCAGTGGTGCCCATGTGGGTGAACACGTCGCGGAACTGGTCCGGGAGGGCGTTCTCCGGGTAACGGATGCGAACCAGGGAGCCGATGTGTCGGGCGAGGTCGCCCATGCGCTCGATGGCCACGGACATCTTGAGCGCGGAGATCACCACGCGCAGGTCGGCGGCGACGGGGGCCTGCAGCGCGAGGACTTCGGCGGAGCGCTGGTCCAGGTCCGCCTGCATGCCGTCAATGGAATCATCATCGCTGATGACCTGTTGGGCCAGCTCCAGGTCATTGTTCAGCAGCGCCTCCACGGACTTCTCCATGGCTGAGGTGGCCTTCTCGGCCATTTCGACGAGGCTGTCTGCGATAGATTCGAGTTCGTTGCGGAAGACTTCGCGCACTCGAGGTCCTTTCTTTACAAATCCAGTGTGGGCGAGACCCACGGCAATTAAAGACGAGGCTTGCAGCCCGAGGTGAACTCGGAGTTTCAGTGGTGTGAATTCCACACGAAACCTCGCTCCCAGCCCCACCCGCGCCGTGGTGAGCCGCCTGTTTGCAGTTTAGAGTGGGGGCGTGGATGTGTTGCTCATTTCGCTTATCGCTGGTGCGGTCGGCGTCGTTTTAGGTGTTCTGCTCAGTCTCGTATTTCGGGCGGTGGGACGTCGCCGCCAGGTCATCGAGGAGGATCCGGACGAGGGGCTGCCAGCAGGGATGGACGAGGTCCTGGCTGCACTTCCCAGCGCCGCCATCGTCATTGACTCGGACGGGGAGGTGATTAAGGCCTCCACCGCGGCCTACGCTCTGGGGTTGGTCGACGGTCCAGCTTTTGCTTCCCCGCAATTGCAGGAGACAGTGGCCCGGGTGGCGGATCGTCGTATTTACGAGGACGTCAATTTCGTCATTAAGCACGACGCGAATGAATACTCCCGCCGCTTCCTTCACGCGGGTGTTGCCCCGCTGGGTAAGGGCTATGTGCTGGTGTTGTGCGACGACGAGACGGAGTTCCACCGCGTCGAGGCTGTACGTCGCGACTTTGTGGCCAACGTGTCCCACGAGCTGAAGACCCCCATCGGGGCGATTTCGCTGCTGGCCGAGGCCGTGACGGACTATTCCGATGACCCGGAGGCGGTGCACCGTTTCGGCGGGAAGATTCAAAAGGAGTCCACCCGGCTGGTTCACCTGGTGCAGGAGATCATCGACCTCTCCCAGGTCCAGGACAACGAGGGCCTCGAGTCCTCCGCCGTCATTGAGGTATCGGACGTGGTGGAGGAGGCGATCGACCGGGCACGGACGAACGCGGAATCCAAGAACATCACGATGAACGTTGCACTGAGCCCCGACCTGCGGGTGGAAGGATCCTTCGACCTATTGGCTAAGGCAGTGCGCAACCTGGTGGATAACGCAGTTAATTACTCGAGCGCCCACACAGAGGTCGGCATCAGCACTGAGCGGCGTGGCAATTCCGTGGCATTGGTCGTCACGGACCACGGCATCGGGATGAGTTCGAAGGAAACAGACCGCATCTTTGAGCGTTTTTACCGGGTGGATAAGGCGCGGTCTCGCAACACTGGCGGCACGGGCTTGGGGCTGTCGATCGTGAAGCACATCATCGCCAAGCACGGCGGCAAGATCAAGGTATGGAGCCGCCCGGGAGAGGGTTCAACGTTCACGGTTCTCCTGCCGCTCGCGCACGAGGACCGGCGGCACGACAGCGAAGCATCCAGCGAAGTAGTGGCTGGCGGTTAGTCCGCCGGTCTGTGAGAGAGGAAAAGGAAGATGACGAAGATTCTGTTGGTTGAGGACGAGGAGTCCCTGTCCGATCCGCTGTCCTATCTGCTGGAGCGGGAGGGCTATGACGTTTCGATCGCGGAGGACGGCCTGAAGGCTGTCGAGATGTTCGAGCTGCATGGCGCGGACATCATTCTGTTGGATCTCATGCTGCCGGGCCTGCCGGGGACCGAGGTGTGCCGGGCGATCCGGGCGAAGTCGATGGTGCCGATTATCATGCTGACCGCGAAAGACACGGAGATCGATAAGGTCGTTGGCCTGGAGCTGGGGGCGGATGATTATGTGACCAAGCCGTATTCCTCCCGCGAGCTGCTGGCCCGTATCCGCGCGGTGTTGCGCCGTGGCCAGGCCCAGGGGTCGGAAGGGAGCAGCAATGTGCTGGAGGCCGGGGGAGTGCGTGTCGACGTGGACCGTTACGTGGTCACGGTGCGCGGGGAGGACCTGCAGCTGCCACTGAAGGAGTTCGAGCTGCTGGAGATGCTGGTGCGCAACGCGGGTCGCGTGATGACCCGTGACCAGCTGATCGACCGTGTGTGGGGCTCGGACTACGTGGGTGATACGAAGACACTTGATGTCCACGTGAAGCGGCTTCGCACGAAGATTGAGGAGAATCCTTCGAAGCCGGAGCTGCTGGTGACCCTGCGCGGGCTGGGCTATAAGTTCAACGCCTAGGCATAAAGAAATCCCCCGGCAGGAAAACCTGCCGGGGGATTATCAGTGGTGGGCCATCAGGGATTCGAACCCCGGACCCACTGATTAAGAGTCAGTTGCTCTAACCAACTGAGCTAATGGCCCATCTTGCTGCGTGGTGAACACTGCTTTGCGTGTGCTCTCCGCGGCAACGAGATGAAACTATATTAGGCTTTTTAAAAGTTGGCAAATCGCCTGGTCATGGCGCAAAACTAGCGGTTTCATAACAGTGTTCTAACACTTGCCACGTTGCATATCCTGTTTGTCTGCCTGACCGGCTAAGCTAACCGGGTATTAGAAATTGCCAGCGGACCCGCCGCCCACCACGGTGGCCAGGGGCCGCGCGAACTGCTGTCGATCGTTTCCAATGCCCGCCCACCGTGTGAGCGGACACCACTGGGGAAGGCTGGAAGCCGGCAGCGCCCTACCTGGGAGCCCATGATGTCCTTTCTTTCGCGAATCGGTCAGCGCCAGGCCGGACGTGTATTGAATCCTCGCCGCGCCATCGTTGCTGCCGTTGCAGCAGCCAGCCTCGTCACACTCGGGGCGTGCACGATCGACACCGACCGTTCGACGGATGACACCTCCGCCACGGGGGAAAAGCAGGAGAAGAAGGTCGGAATCACCGCATCCGTGAAGGACGGAGCCGAGGGCGTGAACCCCACCGAGACGGTGACGTTGACGTCCGACAAGGCAATGTCCGACGTCAGCCTCATGGACGGTGCCGGCAATGTCATCGAGGGCAAGCTCAACAAGGACAAGACCGAATGGCGAAGCACGGGCGGAATGGAATACGGCTCGGCCTACACGCTCACGGCGACCAACGGTGAGACGGACCTGAACCAGACCTTCACCACGGTCCAGCCCAACGTCCTGACCAACGCTTATCTCGCGCCGCTGGATGGGGCCACCGTGGGTGTGGGGCAGTCCATCGCGCTGAAGCTCGACTCCGTTCCTACGGATCGCAAGGCGGTCCAGGACGCGATCAGTATCAAGACCGAGCCGAAGGTGGATGGCGCGTTCTACTGGATCAGCAACACTGAGGTTCGCTGGCGTCCGGAGAATTATTGGAAGCCGGGAATCACCGTGACCGTGGATGCGAAATTGCGTGGCGTGGACCTCGGCGACGGCCTGTACTCCGCTAACAACCGCAAGGCGAAGTTCACCATCGGTGATGACATCCGCGCCGTCGTCGACGATGCTGCGAAGACGATGACCGTGACGAAGAACGGCCAGACGTTGAAGACGATGCCGACGTCCAACGGCCGTGATAACACGCAATGGGCGACCCCGAACGGCGTCTACCAGATCGGCGACCAGTACGAGGCGCTGACGATGGACTCCAATACGTTCGGCTACTCCGAGGCTGAGGGCGGGTATGTCACGGACGTGTCCTATGCGACCCAGATGAGCTATTCCGGGATCTACATCCACGCAGCCCCATGGTCGGTGTGGGCGCAGGGCAGCCAGAACACCTCCCACGGCTGCATCAACCTGTCCATGGAGAACGCGAATTGGGTGTACCAGAACTTCAAGCGCGGGGACATCGTGACGGTGAAGAATTCCACGGGCCCCACGCTGCCGGGCTACGACGGCCTGGGGGACTGGAACATCGATTGGGCGACGTGGAAGGCCGGTAACGCCGGCGACGGCCCGCAGTACTAATTCCGGGGCTTAGGTACGCCACGCCCGGGTCGCGGCTCGAGCGGTGACGGCGGCCTTGCGGGGCGCGGAAACCCGAATCCGGCCCGCCATGATCTCGGCGACGCTGGCTTGGTCCAGCAGCTCGGTGAGCTCCGCGAACAGCGCGTGGGTGGCCGCAACTCCCGCTCGCGCGGTGGCGGGCAGCAGGCTAATGGCGCTGTCCGCCAGGGCGAGGTCGGCGCGGATCGCCGCGATATAGGCAGCCTTCTGCTGCTCGGTAAGGGGAGCGGCTGCTGGGGAGGGGGTCCTGTGAGGCGTGATGTCGGCGGTGCGCGTTGCTGAAAGATCGCCCGTGCGCGCAGGCCGACTGGTCACTGCCTCGCCAGAGACGTAGTTTCGCCCTAGCTGTTCGGTGTCCTCGGCTATGTCGCGGAGGAAATTCACTTTCTGGAAAGCCCGCCCCAAGGCCAGTGCCCCCTCGTTGGCCTGGATTCGTCGCTGCGCGGACCACGGGCGCCCGCGCCCGGCGGAATCTGCGGCGAAGATGGCGTTGCACATCAGCCCAATGACCTCGGCGGAACCGTGGACATAAGAGTTGACACTCGCGGCGTCGTGAACCGCGACGAGAGTGTCCTGGCGCATCGAGGTGAAGAAATCCCGCACGTCGGCGTCCTCGATCCCGCACTCGGTCGCGGTGCGGGCGAAGGCGTGTAGCACCAGGTCCGTGCTGAAACCGCGGTCGCAAGCCTGGTACACCGCCTGCTCGTAGGCATCGAGGCAGGCGCGGGTGGCTTCGGTACTCAGGCCAGCACCGGCGGCGACCCCGTCGACGATCTCATCGGCCACCCGCACCATGGCGTAGAGGTTGCGCACGTGGGTGCGCACCGGCTCGCGCAGCAGGGAGGTGGCCAGGGAAAAGCTGGTGGAATATCCTCTCATGACCTCAGCTGCCGCACGCTGGGCCACGGCCGTGTACTTCTCCGCGGGGCTGGGGTGCGGGCGGTGGGGGAGCTTCATGATGGATCTGACTCTAGCCCACCGGGTGCAGCCGACCATCGCTAGCATCGTGCGAGCCGCCCAGCGTAGGCTGGTGGTGCTCCAACGGGTGGCGCCACGTGCGCTCACGTTGAGGAAAGCGAAGCAAGAAAAAGAGGAAGGGATGAGCAGTCATGGCTGCACAGGTTTACAAGGTTGAGGGCATGAGCTGTGGGCACTGCGAGGCCGCTGTGACCGAGGAACTCTCCGCGCTGGGCGGGCTCAGCGAGATCGCTGTATCTGCTGAGAAGGGCACCGCCACCTTCGATAACGACGGCTCCGTCAGCGAGGAGCAGATCATCGCTGCGATCGACGAGGCTGGCTACGACGCGGCGCGCGCCTAGGCCTTCTAGCGCTGTTGTCGGTTCCTCTGGCCCCGCGTGACCAGGTAGGCCACCGAGCCGAGAATCCGAAACACCAGGATCGCGAGGAACCACAGTAGGGCGGCTCGGGACGTGTTCTGGTCCTTAAACAACAGGATCAGCGCAGTTGCTAGCAGGGCGACCCAAGCGACCGCCAGACCTGCCCACAAGAGGTCGTATGCTGGCGGAATTGTGTTACCACCCTCCACGGGGAGGGAATCGCCAGTGGCGACAATAGGCTTCATGGATCTCACTATGACGCTGCGGGGCCGGCATGCTGGTTTAATGCTCAGAGAGGAGAGGGGGCGGCTCCGTGATCGCGCGAGGCCCCAGTAGCAATGCAAAATCCCCGGCAGGTTTAACCCGCCGGGGATTTTCTCTGGGGTGACTGACGGGACTCGAACCCGCGACACCCAGGATCACAACCTGGTGCTCTACCAGCTGAACTACAGTCACCATCACTGCTCTAAGACAGCGAGAACTATATTAGGCCAGAACCAGAAAACCGCCAAAACGCCAGCGTGGAGGCCCCGGGACCGCCGTATCCCGCCACGCAACCCTGCCCTAGGACCAGGGCTCGACCGCGGCCTCAGCGGCCGCGAGGATCTGCCTCTTATCCGGCCCGGGCGCGTCGACCATGATTGCGTTCCGGTAGAACGTCAGCTCCTGAATGGACTCCTGAATATCCGCCAGCGCCCGGTGGGAAAGCCCCTTCTGTGGCTGGCCCGCGTACACCTTGGGGTACCAGCGGCGCGCGAGCTCCTTGATGCTGGAGACATCGATCATGCGGTAGTGCAGGAACTCGTCCAGCTTCGGCATGTACTTCGCGATGAAGCGGCGATCCGTGCCGATGGAGTTGCCCGCCAGCGGCGCGGCCCCCTCGACCTCCACGAAACGCTGCACATACTTCAGCACCTGCTGCTCCGCCTCCGCGAGGGAGAGCGTGGACTCCCGGATCTGATCGGTCAGCCCCGAGCGGGCGTGCATGTTCTGCACGAAGTCATCCATCTCTGCGAGCTCGTCCTCGCTTGCGTGGATGACCAGATCGATGCCCTCGTCAAGGGGGCGCAGTTCGGCGTCGGTGACGATCACCGCAATCTCCACCAGGACGTGGCGGTCGGGGTCCAGGCCGGTCATCTCGCAGTCTGCCCAGACGATGCGGTCGTTCTTCGCTACCTGATTAGGGGTGGACACTATGTTCCCTGCGTTCCTTCGTTCTTGCTTTTAGTTCTGCTGCTTCTTCGCCGCTTCCTCCGCCGCGACCTCGGCCGCCATCTTGCGGTAGAGCTTCGCCATGATCGGCGCGCTCACGCGGCGAGGGACGTAGGTGGACAGGAAGTTCATCGCCTTCGACAGCGGACCGGGGACGACGCGCAGCTTGTTCGCGGCCAGCGCCTCCAGCGTTTCGATGGCGCAGTCCTCGTAGGTGGTCCAGACGAAGTCCGGCACGGCCCGATCCACGCCGGTCTTCTTCTCTTCCTCTTTGACCTCTTCGCGCACGGGCCCTGGGGCCAGCAGCGTGCACTTGATGCCCTTGGGCTTCAGCTCGTAGTGCAGGGCCTCGGTGTAGGTGTTGACCATGGCCTTGGTGCCGACGTAGGTCGCGTTGCCCGGAATCGCCATGTTTCCGGCCGCGGAGCCGACGTTGACGATGCCACCCTCGCCGCGGGCCAACATCCGGGGCAGGACGGCGGCGGTGAGCTCGAATAGGGCGGTGGCGTTCAACTCGAACTGGGCGCGCTCCCCGTCGTAATCGAGGTCGGAGAAGTCACCGAAGGTGGCGATGCCAGCGGAGTTGATGAGGATGTTGACGTCCAGGTCCTCGACCTCGGCGATGAGCTCCGCGCGGGCAGCGGCGTCGGAAAGGTCGACGGAACGAATGCGGACGTCCCGGCCGGGCAGCTGCTCGGCGATGGCCTCCATGGGGCCGGTGGAGCGGGCAACCAGGATGAGGTCGTGCCCGCGGCGCCCCAGTTCGAGCGCCAAGGCCTCGCCGATGCCGGAGGACGCGCCGGTGACG
>DWUR01000084.1 GCA_019120635.1 Candidatus Corynebacterium intestinavium
ACCCTGATCCTGGCGGGGATCACCGAGATCCTGGTGATCACCACGGAGCGCGATGAGCGGGCCTTCCAGGAACTGCTGGGGGATGGCAGCCGCTTCGGCGTGAGCATCGAGTACGCCACGCAGGAAGCCCCGCGCGGGCTGGCGGAGGCCTTCATCCTCGGTGAGGAGTTCATCGGCGACGAGCCGGTCGCGCTGGTGTTGGGCGACAATATCTTCTACGGCTCGGGTCTGGGCACCCAGCTGCGCCGCTTTAACGAGCCCGACGGCGGGGTGATCTTCGGCTACGCCGTCGCCGACCCAACCGCCTATGGGGTGGTGGATTTCGACGAGACCGGCAAGGCGATCTCCATCGAGGAGAAGCCCACCAAGCCGCGCTCCCCATACGCAGTGCCGGGGCTGTACTTCTATGGCCCGGACGTGGTGGATATCGCCAAGCAGCTTCAGCCCTCCGCCCGTGGCGAGCTGGAGATCACCGGCATCAACCAGGCCTACCTGGAGCAAGGCCGCCTGCACGTGGAGGTGCTGCCCCGTGGCACGGCCTGGCTGGACACCGGCACGATCGACGATCTCAACGGCGCCAGCGACTTTGTCGGCGCGATCGAGAAGCGGCAGGGCCTGAAAGTCGGCTGCCCAGAGGAGGTCGCGTGGCGTATGGGGCTGATCAGCGACGAGCAGTTGCGGGATAACGCCGACGCGCATGGGGCCAGCCCCTATGGTCAATACCTGAGGCAATTGTGCGCCCAGGCGGAATGGGAAAAGTGAGGCAACGAGAGTGACAGAGCAGCAGGACGGCTTTTCTTCCGGAAACTTCCAGCCCATCGGCAAGCTGAGCGCGGAGGATATCCGCACCGGCAACATCGACCGGGCGGACGTGGCGCACGACTACAGCCCCGAGGATCTGCGCCCGGAGACCCTGCCGATCTTCATCAAGCTGATCTGGCAGGACCTGGCCTGGGAGAACATCCTCCTGCCGAAGCAGGGTATGGACCACGCCGTCATCCTGCTGGAGGGAGTGCGCAGCGACGAGGGAGAGTTCGCGGACATGGTTCCGAACCGCGTCATCGTCCGCGCTCCCTACACTGAGGCCTACCGCCTGCAGGCCTCCCGGGAGTCCGGGGTGATCGCGGCGCTGGGGCACCGCTCCAACGCCCGCCTGCCGCAGACGGTGCGCCAGGCCCACGTGCCGCGCCGTTTCACCGGTAACCAGCGGCGCATCCGGGTGACCCTGCTCTCCGTCATCGACGGCACCCCGCTGGATGCGAAGGTCTGGCAGCAGATGGACTCCGAGCAGCAGGAACTCGTCGTCGAACAGCTGGGCAGCCTGCTGGCGGCGATGCACACGATGAACTCCAGCCTTCCACCGGCCAGCAACCTGGAGAGCTGGTGGGCCGACGGGCCGGGGCAGAGTGACGCGACGGGCGTCCGCGAGGTCGGTGGGGTGCCGATCAGCCCGGCCGCTGAGGGGGCGCAGCATGGGCTGAACTACACGGAGCGCACGCTGCCGGGCAAGCACGAGGTGATGCGCCGCCGCATGGTGGAGGTGCTGAAGCCGGAGCTCTCGGCGGCGGAGTACGCCCGCGCCGAAGGCATCATGGCCGAGGTGGACGATATGCTGACCCGCACGGACCTGCGGCGCTGCCTGACTCACGGGGATCTTTCGCAGGAGCACCTGCTATGGCTACCCGACCAGGGCGTGGGCGTGCTGGACTTCTCCGATATGACGGTGGGGGATCCGGCGCTGGACTACGCCCACTTCGAGATGATCGCGCCGGGGCTGACGAAGCGGATTTTCGACCACGCCGGGGTGGCCGCGGAGGACGTGGCGGATCCGCAGGTGGTCTTCGAGGATGAGGACCTACTGGAACGGGCGAAGCTCTACAAGCGCTGGGATAACCTGTTCCTGCTCATCGACCACTACCGCACGGGGCGCTCCCCGCGGGTGGAGATGTAACGCGACCGGGGCTAGTCCTGGGCGGGTGGGTCCTGCTGGTCCTCGTCCCGCTGGCGGCGGAGGCGATCCCGCTTCTCGCGCTCGGCCTCTTCCTCAGCGAGGCGTTCCTGCTCACGGCGCTTCTTGAAGCGTTCCTTCTCGATATTCCACAGGAAGTCCGGGTCATCGTCCGGCCCCTTCGCCCGCGGCTGCTGATCGAGCTGCCTATTCTGCCGACGGCCCAGTTGGCCCACGGAGGAAGAATTGCCGCTGCCCGGCCCGAAGGCCTTCCACAACATCACGATTGTGACGATGACCAGGATCAGGATAATGAGGCGACCCAAGGGTGCGATGCTCCTTCAAGGCAGAAAACCGGCGTAGTGTCTCCCCTCGACTTTAGCCACCTCACGGGCTCGGTGGGTAGGGGAAAAGTGGCGGGGCTACGGTGGCGGGCCGGGGTGACGTCCTAAAAATAAAGCGCAATTGGTGCCCAGCGAAGCAGTGACCGTAGGCTGGACGGCGTGACTAATAAGCAGAATCCGCAAGACCCATCCCAGGTTGAACCGTCGCTGCCGGGGCCGCCCGGGCAGAAGCCGAAGCTCGGCTCGAAGGCATGGCGGGATGTCCTGCTATACGGGTTCCTGCGGCTGTTGCTGTTCCTCGTGCTGACGTTTGTGATCCACTCGATCGTGATCCTGCTGGGGATGGCGAATTTCTTCCCGCTGCTGATGAGCGCGCTGCTGGCGCTCATCCTCGCGCTGCCGCTGTCCATGATGCTCTTTAAGAATCTTCGGCTACGGGTGACCGCGCAGATGGCGGAGTGGGACTCCGCGCGGCGCGAGCACAAGCGCCAGCTGCAGGAGCAGCTGCAGGACCGCCTGCACGACTAGAGCGGCGAGAGCCAGCGAGGGGGGTCAGCGGGGCGAACAGCATGGCTGGAGCTGTGCGGATGAATACGCAGCGGGGGAGCAGCGTCGGAGTGAACTAGGCGGCTAGATAAACGCCGCGACCAGCATCATCACCGACCACAGCAGCATGCCGCGGCCGGTGAGCCCCAGCACCGGGATCAGATCCTTGCCCTGCGCGCCCTTGCGTACCGGCCCGGAGGCCAGCACCCACAGCGGTACTGCCAGCAGGCCGAGCAGCGCAGCGAGCTGACCCAAGGCCAGCGCGATGGTGAGCACCACGGAGCCACCGACCAGGCTCAGCCACAGCGCGCGGGTGCCCGCATCGCCCAGGCGCACGGCGAGGGTGATCTTGCCGGTGACCGAGTCGGTCGGGATGTCGCGGAGGTTATTGGCCAGGTTCACGGACGAGGAGAGCGCGCCGATCGTCACCGCGAGGCCGAGCCCGCGCCAGGTAATCTGCCCGGACTGCGTGAACTCTGTGCCGAGCACCGCGACCAGGCCGAAGAAGATGAAGACCGCGACCTCGCCCAGGCCCCGGTAGCCGTAGGGGTTTTCACCGCCGGTGTAGAACCAGGCGCCCGCGATGCAGGCCGCGCCGACGAGGATCAGCCACCAGGCGCTCAGCAGGCTCAGTGCGATTCCGGCGACCCCAGCCACGCCGAAGCAGGCGAAGGCGGCGTACTTCACGAGCTTTGGCTCCACCAGGCCGGAGCCGGTGAGGCGCAGCGGGCCGGAGCGGTCGTCGTCGGTGCCACGGATGCCGTCGGAATAGTCGTTCGCGTAGTTCACGCCGATGATCAGCGCGAGCGCGACCACGAGGGCGAGTAGTGCCCGTGGGAAGGACGCCCCGCCGGTGGTCACCGCGGCTGCTGTTCCGGCCAGCACCGGGGAAATGGCGTTAGCCCAGGTGTGTGGGCGGGCGCCTTCAAGCCAGTCGGCGGCGGTGGCGGTATTAGGGGCAGGCATACGCGGGGGTCAACCTTCCTTCGGGCAGGGGTGGATGCAAACTGTTTACTCTACTCGCTCGGGTGCGGGGGCTTAGCAGCCAGGCTTGTCCGGGATACACCGTAGGGTGGGATGTATGAGCAGTACTGAGCGTAGGATCGCGATCATCGGGGCGGGGCCACGGGGGATCTCCGTGCTGGAGCGGATCGTGGCTACCCACCGGGAGCTGGCGGAGCAGGGTACTGTAGCCGAGCGACTAGCCGTGGCCGTGGTGGACGACGTCCAGCCCGGTGCGGGACGCGTCTGGCGCACCGACCAGAACTTCGACCTGCGCATGAACACGCTGGCCGACGCGGTGACCCTGTTCCCGGAGCCCGGCTCCAGCGTGCACGCCCCGGTTCTCGAAGGCCCCACCATGTACGAGTGGATTATGCTGGTTCGTGGCGAGGAGCTGGGCGAGCAGCGCGATCCGCGCGGGGCGAAGGCGGCGCTATTTGCCCGGCACCCGGTCCAGCCCCTGGGCCACCGGGCGCAGGACATCGAGCAGGCCGAACCGAATACGCACCCGCCGCGGGGCCTATATGGCGAGTACCTGCGCTGGGCCTTCTCCGCGGTGCTGGGCATGGTCCCGGAGGCCATCGAGGTGACGGTGCACCACTCGAAGGCGGTGGGCATCGAACCGGGGGCAGACGGCACGGACACCATCGAACTTGCGGACGGCACCCGCCTGCACGCTGACGCGACGGTGCTCGCCCTGGGCTGGGTGGACACGGAGCTCGCCCCGGAGGAGCAGGAGCTCGCGGCTGCCGCGGCCAAGCACGAGCAGCTGGAGTGGGTCGCGCCGAATAACCCTGCTGATCAGATTTTCTCTAACGTTCCCAGCTGGGAGGAATCCGGCCAGGAGGTCCTGATCCGGGGCTTGGGCATGGGATTTTTCGACGCCATGTCCATGCTCACGCTCGGCCGTGGCGGGGCCTTCATTTCGGACGCCACCGCGCCGGAAGGCCTGCGCTATCAACCTTCCGGGCGGGAACCGCGGATCCTCGCGATGGCGGGCCGCGGCTACCCACACCAGCCCCGCCCGGAGTTTTCGGGCATGCCGCCGCGGGCCGAGCTGCGCCGCCTGGACCGGGCTATCGCCCAGCTCGATATCCCGCTGCCTGCCAATAGCCTGGACTTCGGGAAAACGCTGTGGCCAGCACTGCTGCGCGACGCGCAAGAGGCCTATTACCGGGTGCTGCTGGGGGCCGAACCTGACGTCCTGAAGAAGGTCACCGCGATCATCGACGACCCGGCCACCGACCCGCTGAACATGCACGAGGACAACCGCCTGGACGGGCTGGTGGATTTCGGCGAGCGATTCAACATCCCCTGGGAGAACAACCCGGTCTCCCGCTTGGAGGACAAGGCGGAGGCAGCGGGCGAGGAGATGAGCATCGACTCCTTTACCCGGAGCCTGTCCGAACACCTTCTCGGCGACTGGCGGGAGGCGCAGCGCGGCGAGGAATCCCCGGTGAAGATGGGGCTATTCAGCTTCGGTGCGGCGATGAAGCGGATCGCCCTGGTCGACGAGCCGGGGCGGTTCACGCAGGCCTCCCGCGAGGAGGAGTACGCGCTTTTCGGCAGCATCGCCCAGATGGTGAGCGTGGGTCCGCCGGCCTTCCGCACCGCCGAGCTGCTCGCGCTCATCGACGCCGGGCTGGTGCGCTTCCTTGGCGCGAAGCCGGAGCTCACCGTGGACGAGGAGCTCCCGGCGTTTCGAGTTAGTTCCGCGACGACGGGGGAGGAGGTGTGCGCGCCTGTGCTGATCGAGGCGCTGATCCACGACCCGGATGTGCGGCACACGGCCTGCCCGCTGAGTACGCAGTTGCTGGCACAGTCCCGGATGCGGGCCTGGGCCTGGGGCGATGGTTCCCCGTCCGGCGCCCCGGAGGTGGACCGGAACACCGGCCTGCTGATCGGTGCGGCGGGCGAGCGTGACCCCCGGGTGCACATGCTGGGCGTGCCGTTGCGGGAGGTGCGGGCCGATATGACGAACTCACCGAAGGTGGGGGAGGATCCGGTGATCTTCCAGGAGACGGACGCCGCCGCCCGCTCCGCACTGCGGATCGCCATGCCCCGACCCTAAAGCCCCAGGTTGAACACGCCCTCGCGGTAACGCTGGCCCGGGATGGCCCGCAGCAGCTGATGGGTGAACTCGTGCTGCGGATCGTCGAAGATCTCCTCGGTGAAGCCCAGCTCCACCTGGCGGCCCTTGCTCATCACGCTCACCGTGTCGCTGATCTCCCGGACGACGGCGAGGTCGTGGGAGATGAACAGGTACGTCAGGTCCAGCTCCTCCTGCAGCTCGTTGAGCAGTTCCAGGATGCGGGCCTGGACGGTGACGTCCAGCGCGGACACGGCCTCGTCGAGAACCAGCAGCTCCGGCTCCAGGACCAGCGCGCGGGCGATGGCCACGCGCTGGCGTTGCCCGCCGGAGAGCTGCCCGGCACGCCGGTTGGCCAACGCCTCGGGCAGGCTGACCTGGTCCAGCACCTCGGTAACCTTCTCGCGGATCTGGATCCGCGAGAGCGAGCTGAGGTTTCGCAGTGGCTCGGCGATCGCCGAACCGATGGACTGGCGCGGGTCGAGCGAGCCATAGGGGTTCTGGTAGACCATCTGCAGCCTGCGGCGCAGCTGGCGTGGGTCCTTCTCCGCGAGCTCGCTGACGGCAGCGCCCTCGAGGTAGGCGGTGCCCGCGCTGGGCTCCTCGAAGGCGCAGATCATGCGGGCGAGGGTGGACTTGCCGGAACCCGATTGCCCGACGATCGCGTGCGTGGTGCCGCGGGCGACGGAGAAGCTCACCCCATCGGCTGCGGTGAATGCTTCTTGGCCGCGGGCGGGGTGGAACTGCTTGCTCATCGAGCTGACGCGCAGCAGCGGGGGAGTGGACTCCTCGGAGTCGCGTGCCGCCGGGGTGGCGGGGGTC
>DWUR01000085.1 GCA_019120635.1 Candidatus Corynebacterium intestinavium
GAGGACCGTGCAGCGTTCACGCAGCTCACGGACAAGCTCGTCGCGCAGTTCGACGGTCTCGTGCCGACCGGCCTGAAGCAGCGCGGGGAGACCGCGCACAAGGTCAACGGCTCCTTCACCCTGGGCGAGAACATCGGCGACCTCGGCGGCCTGGGGATCGCCATCGTCGCACTGCGCCGCTACCTGAACGACCAGGGCGTGGAGGTGGAGACCGCCGAGGGTCCGAGCGCAGCGTACCGGGAGGCGCTGCAGCACGTCTTCCTGCAGTGGGCTCGGGTGTGGCAGACGGCGATCCGCCCGCAGATGTCCGCGCAGTACATCTCCATCGACCCGCACTCCCCGGCGGAGTTCCGCTGCAACGTGGTCGCGTCGAATATCCCGGAGTTCTACCAGGCCTGGGAGGTCACGGAGGCCGATGGCATGTGGCTGGCCGAGGACCAGCGCGTGACGATCTGGTAGCTGACTCTGCAGGGGCTGGGGGCAGCGAGCCCTGCGATGTCGACTGGGCTGGATTAGCCCTCCGCCCGGCGCGCTACGCCCGGGCGGATAGTTCTCTGCCCGGGCGTAAGACTTTTAAAGGTCGGCGAAGAGGTCGGGTTCGAAGTCCTCGGTCTCATCCGGGACGTACTCCTCGACCTCGGTGAGGTTCAGCAGCGCGCCGGTGGGATCGGTGATCGTGGAGACCCGGCCGAACTCGGAGTCGAAGGGCTCCCGGACGATCTGGGCGCCCAGCCCGCGGGCGGTGTCCACCGCGGCGTCGATGTCCGCGACCCCGAGGTAGAGGGTCCACATGGAGGGCAGCTGCATCTGCTGGGTATCCCAGAGGCCGACGAGTGCCGCGCCCTCGAACTCGCCGAGCGCGTAGCGGCTGCCGTCGGAGTTCTTATCCACGCGGATATCCCAGCCTGCGAGATCGTGGTAGAACTCCAGGGTCTCGTCCCAGCCCTGGCCGACCATGAGCTCGTGCCACACTGGCGTGCCCGGCTCACCCGCGGCGAAGAGTGCGTGCTCATCCGCCGGGTTCTTCAGGCCGATGGCCGCCCCGCTGGGGTCGATGACCACGGCCATCTCGCCGCGGTCGGTCTCACCATCGGTGCCCTCCCCTTCCGGAGCTCCGAGCACCCGTGGCTCCAGGACGGAGCGGGCGCCGGCGTTGACGGCGGCGTTGTGCGCGACCGTGACGTTCGGCGTGTAGAGCGCCAGGCCCCACATGGAGATCTTCTCCTCCGGGATGGCGCCGATGCCGGCGACGGGCATACCGTTCTTCGTCGCGACGGCGTAGCCCTGGCCGTGCTCACGGTATTCCCAGCCCACAAGCTCGGCGTAGAAGCGCTTCGCGGCATCGATATCGGTGGTTGCCAGGTCCAGCCACAGCGGCATGCCTGGTTGCGCCTGCATAGCGGGCATTAAAGATTCCTCCACTTTTCCGGGTCGAAGTCGTCATCGGCGGTGGCTTCATCGAAGAACTCCCCGAGGTCGTCCTCCTCAGCCGGGTTTTCACTATCGGCAGCACCGCGGCCATTCGCGCCGACCTCTGCTCCGACGGTGGCGCCGGTCTCAGGGTCGGTGATTGTCACCTGGTCGCCGTCGCGCAGGGCCTTGCCGCGACGGGTTTCGGCCTCGCCGTTGACCGACACCGCCCCTTCGGCGAGGACGTCCTTGGCCATCCCTCCGGTCTCCACGAGGTTGGCGAGTTTCAGGAACTGCCCCAGCCGGATCTCGGCGTCACGGATGGGTACGACAGGTAATTCTTGCTGCATGCTGCCCATCCTACGGTGTCGGGTTGGACGAGTTGTTTTTACTTTTCTTTTTATTGCATTTGCGCCTCTTCGGCACTTTGCTAGGGCAAAATTAACAACATGACAAGCCCCGCATCCACTAACGCTTCCAGCTCTTCCGCCGATTCTGGTGCGGCGGGAGAATCCCAGTACCCAACGATGCTCTCTCCCCTCGAGGTTGGCGGCAAGACTTTCCGCAACCGCGTGATCATGGGTTCCATGCACACCGGCCTCGAGGACAAGCTCGAGGACGCCCCGAAGTTGGCCGAATTCTTCCGCGAGCGCGCGGAGGGCGGCGTCGCAGCCATCGTGACTGGTGGCTACCCGCCTGTGTTGGAAGGGAACCTGACGCCTTTTGGTCAGCCCTTCAACTCCCAGGAGATCGCCGACGCCCACCGCCAGGTCACCGAGGCCACCCACGCCGGTGGTGCGCTGGCCATCCTGCAGCTGCTGCACGCCGGCCGCTACGGCTACCACCCGATGTCGGTCTCCGCGTCCGCGTCCCAGTCCCCGATCACCCCGTTTCCGGCTCGCGAGCTTTCCGACGAGGAGGTTCGCGCGACGATCAAGGCCTACGGTGAGGCGGCGAGGTACGCCAAGGAGGCCGGCTACGACGGCGTGCAGATCATGGGCTCCGAGGGCTACCTGATCAACCAGTTCCTCGCGGAGCGCACGAACCAGCGCACCGATGACTGGGGTGGCTCCGCGGAGAAGCGGATGCGCTTCCCCATCGAGATCGTGAAGGCGGTTCGCGCCGCTGTCCCTGAGGACTTCATCCTCGACTACCGCATCTCCGTGCTGGATCTGGTCGAGGGTGGCCAGACGCAGGAGGAGATCCACGAGCTGGCCCGCCAGCTGCAGGACGCCGGAGTGGACATGTTCAGCTCGGGTATCGGCTGGCACGAGGCGCAGGTGCCGACGATCGTCACCTCCGTGCCACGTGGCGCCTTCGCCTGGGCCACGGCCGAGCTGCGCAAGGTCGTGGACGTGCCGGTGGTCATCGCCAACCGCATCAACACCCCGAAGGTGGCAGAGCAGCTGCTGGATGGCTCCTTCAACCCGGAGGGCGGCGAGGCCCGCACCGGCGGCGAGCCTTTTGGCGAGTTCGTCTCCCTGGCTCGCCCGATGCTGGCGGATGCTGAGTTCGTCAACCGCGCCGCCGCGGGCGAGGCAGAGCTGATCAACCACTGCATCGCCTGTAACCAGGCCTGTCTGGACCACACCTTCACCAATGAGCGGGCGACGTGCCTGGTCAACCCGCGCGCGGGTTACGAGACGGAGCTGAAGCTGCTGCCGACCCGGACCGCAAAGCGAGTCGGGGTGATCGGCGCCGGTGTGGCTGGCCTGTTCGGGGCGGAGGCTCTGGCGGAGCGGGGCCACCACGTGGAGATCTTCGAGGCCAGCGATAAGGTTGGCGGCCAGTTCCAGCTGGCCATGCGCATCCCTGGCAAGGAGGAGTTCGTCGAAGCGCTGAAGAACGTGCAGGCCCGCCTGGCCAAGCGCGAGGTGCCGATCCACCTGGGCTCCCCGCGCACCCCAGAGGAGCTGTTGGAGGCTGGCTTCGACGAGGTTGTGGTCGCCAGTGGCGTGACCCCGCGCATCCCGGAGTTCCCGGGCCTGGCGGAGGCACTGCGCGGCGAGGTCGATGGCGTGAGCGCCATGACCTACGCGGAGCTGCTCAGCCGCGAGAAGGAGGCTGGCAAGAATGTCGCCGTCATCGGCGCGGGTGGTATCGGCTACGACGTCACTGAGTTCCTGGTGGAGGACCGCGGCGGACAGCCGCAGTCCATCCGCGAGTGGAATGAGCAGTGGGGCGTGACAACCGACCCGGAGGTGCGCGCCAACCTGACCCACCCGAACCCGCCGCAGCCACTGCGCAAGGTCACCATGCTGCAGCGCAAGATCACCCGTATGGGCCGTGGGCTGGGCAAGACCACCGGCTGGGTGCACCGCGCAGCAGTGGCGATGGCCGGGGTGGAGCAGATCGTGGGCGTGACCTACGAGAAGCTGGACTCCGAGGGCCTGCACATCACGGTGCCCGCCCAGGACATCAAGGAGCTGCAGAAGGCGCTTTCCAAGGCGAAGAAGGCCAAGGACGCCGAGGAGCTCGCCCGCCTGGAGACCGCCATCCGCGAGGAGCGCAAGGAGCTGGTCATCCCGGTCGACACCGTTGTGCTGTGCACCGGCCAGGAGTCCGTCCGCCCAGACAAGGCCGACGGCACCAGCGACGATGCGGAGCAGAAGGTCCACATCGTTGGTGGCGCGGATGTCGCCGCGGAGCTGGACGCCAAGCGTGCGATCCGGCAGGCAGTGGAGCTCGCCGCCCGCCTCTAGAGTGGCCTCTAGGGCTGTTCTGCGTCCGGCTCCGGCACCCGGTCGTCGACCATCCCGATGGCCTGCATCAGCGCATAGCAGGTCGTCGGGCCCACGAAGGTGAAGCCACGGCGTTTGAGCTCTGCGGCCATCGCCACCGACTCCTCTGACTCCGAAGGCATCTCTGCGATGTGCGCTGGGGGCTGGTGCTCGGCCGGGGCGTAGGACCAGATCAGCACCGGCAGACCCGCGGGCAGGCGGCGCACCGCCCCGCCCAGGAATTCCCGCGCCGGATGGTCCTCCGGTAGCTCCTGCAGCTCCGGGTCCTCCCGGAGGGCCACCGCGGCCTCGGCATTGCGGTAGATCGCGCTGTGCTTCTGCGGGTTGCGGATCAACGCGGGGTCGGCGAGGGCCGCCTCGCGCTGCTCGGCGCTCATCTGCGTGATGCGGGTGGCGTCGAAAAGGAAGAAGTGATCCCTAAAAGCGCGACGCTTGCGCAGGATCGTCGCCCACGACAGCCCCGACTGGAAGCCCTCGAGGCAGATCCGCTCGAGCAGGCCGGATTCCGTGATGATGGGCCGGCCCCATTCCTCGTCGAAATACGCCCGCTCCAGCTCGGAGCGCGTGGCCCAGGGCGGGCGAACCACGCCGTCGGCGCCGATGATGTTGCCGCGCGCGGTGGTGACCGGCTGGCGATGGTTGTCAGATGTGTGCTTATCCATAATTCCCCCTCGAGTTTAGGCTGTGCGAAGTATTGGCTCGCCGCTCGTGACCTGCACCCCGTGCGGCTCGCCGTGCACTTCGCCGTGCACATTAGCGGGCGTTGCAGACATTGCCCCACGTTTAAGGCAGAATTCAGCCCCGCCGCCGAGTTAAATCATTTTCAAACCTCCTGGTCAGCGGGTTTTCCCTTTCGCAGCTTTCGAAAAACTACCCCCGCTTTGCTGCTTGCGAAAATGGTATTCATATAGCTAAAATCAGCTAATTATCCCGGGTGCCTTTTCTCGCGTCACGCTGCCGTACGGTAGCCAACACAGCGAGCAGCAGACATCCTTTTACACCCCGTCGGTCAACCCGTGATCGAGCAGTTTTTCAGGCAAGCAAAGGAGGGCATTACCGCAGATGAACACGCCATCGATGAACCGCCCTCGCCCGACGAATGATCACCCCGAGGACGACGAACCGCGCGATACCGGCACCTTCAAGGCCACCCTCCCCGCACTCGGAGGCTTCCTCACCGCCGACGGCCAGCCCATTGAGCCCGCACCGCAAGACAAGCCCACGCCACGCGTCACCCTCCCATTCTATTGCGAAGGCGAGGAGCCCGGCTCTCGCCTGGGGTTCACCGTGACGTCGACCCTCCTGGTGATCAGCATCGTCACCCTGCTTCTGGTCGCGCTGTTGCTCTACATCCTCTGCGACGACGTCATCGGCCAGGCCGACGGCCTGCTCAGCGTGCTGCGTACCTCCGTCCGCTAGGCCCGACACCTCAAGTCCACGGCAAAGGCACTCCACTGCTCTGCCCGGTGACTCCTCTACCTCGGCACCCACCCCAACCGGGCGCGATCGTGGGCTAATTTGATAGGCAGCATGTCTACCAACCTCACCCCTAACCTGCCCTTTTCCGCTGGCCGCACGGCTCTACTCAGCGCGCTCGCGGAATTCGGCGCGGCTGTGGTGCACGCCCCGCCGGGCACGGGCAAGACCACCCTGGCCCCACAGTTCCTCGCCGATGCCGAGCTGATTGCGCCCGACCAGCGCGTGATCGTGACCCAGCCCCGGCGCGTGGCCGCCCGCTCTGCCGCTGCCCGCCTCGCTGAGCTGCGTGGCACCGAGCTGGGCGACGAGGTGGGCTATACCGTCCGCGGGGACTCCCGCGTATCCAGGCAGACCCGTATCGAGATGGTGACCCCCGGAGTGCTGCTTCGGCGCATGCTGCGGGACCCCGACCTACCTGGGGTGGGGGCGATCGTCGTGGATGAGGTGCATGAGCGCCACATCGAATCCGACCTCGTCTTCGCCATCGCCGCCCAGCTGCGGGAACTGCGTGATGACCTACTCGTTGTGGCGATGTCCGCGACGGTCGACGCCCAGCGTTTCGCGAATCTGCTCGGGGTACCGGAGGCGGTGGTGCACGTCCCAGCCCCGATCTACCCGCTGGATATCCACTACGCCGCCGCGGCGGACTCCATCACCCACCGCCGCAGCGATAGTCGCCCCGGCCAGCCCGGTTCCATCGAGGCCTTCATCGCCGCCGGGGTGCGCCGCGCGCTCGCGGAGACCACCGAGGGGGACATCCTGGCCTTCGTGCCGACCATCCGTGGCACCGAGCTTCTCGCCCAGCAATTCGACTCCCCCGAGCTCGCTGCCTTCGCGCTGCACGGCCAGCTCAGCCCGAAGCAGCAGTCCGCGATCGTCAATCCGCGTGGCACGGCCCATTCAAGCGCCATCCGCCGGGTCATTTTCGCCACGGACGTCGCCGAATCCTCGATCACGGTGCCGGGCGTACGCGTCGTCGTGGATACGTGCCTATCACGCGTTTCCCGGCGCGATTCCTCCCGCGGCATGTCCGTCCTGGTCACGGAGTCCGCCGCCCAGGCCAGCTGCGTGCAGCGGGCGGGCCGTGCGGGCCGCGAGGGACCGGGCACCGTGTTCCGCCTGATCAGCGCGCATGAGTGGGCCCGCTTACCGGAATTCGCCGCCCCCGCGATCCAGACCAACGACCTCACTGGCGCACTGCTAGACGTCTCAGCCTGGGGCGCGCCCATGGGCGAGGGCCTGGCGCTGCCGGACCCCTTCCCCCAAAACAACGCTGCTGCCGCCTTCGCCACGCTCCGCCAGTTGGGTGCGCTCGACGCCGACGGAAACATCACCGAGCTCGGGGAACTATTGGTCACGCTCCCCCTCGATCCGCGCCACGCCCGCGGCGGTCTGCTCGCCAGCCGGCGAGTCCCGGTGGAGCTGGTGGCCCGTGTCCTGCAATTTTTGGACGTCGCCAGCTCCCAGCGTGCCCCGGCCGGCGCCATCCGGGATATTTCACCGAAGGACCCGGAGGTGCGCAGGCTCGTCCGCTTGTTGCAGCCGCACGCCCCTCGTGGGCTCAACAACCCGCTAACCGGGGAGGACGCCATCGCTTACACCATCGCGTGCGCGCGGCCGGATCTTCTGGCCCGGCGCGTTGAGCCTGGGTCGGAGCGCGTGCTGACCGTGGGTGGCACCGGGGCGGTCATCCCGAAGGGAATGCCTGGGGTGGACGCGCCGCACAATGAGCAGTGGTTCGCGGTGGCGGATATCGGTCGCAGCGAGTCGGCGTCGGCGCGGAAGTCCGGGACGGGTTCGATCCTGCGCTCGGCCATGCCGATCTCCGAGGAGTTGGCCCTGGCTGCGGCCGGTGGCGTCCAAAAGGAAAGGATCTCGAGTTACAGCCTGGAGAAGAAGCGGGTGCAGGCGCGGGAACGGACGATCGTGGGGGCGGTCGAGCTGAGCAGCGCCCCGGCTAAGCCCAGCGCGACGGAGGCGGAAGAGGCGGTGTCCACAGCGATTGCGCAGGCCAGCCCGGAGCAGTTGGAGGAGATGCTGCAGCTTAGCGGGAACGCCCGCGAGCTGGTGAAACGCATGCAGTACCTGCACGACGCCGCTGCCGCCGGATTCGAGGACGCGTCCGGCTACCCGGATCTGCGGGAGGGACTGCCGCCGGAGTTGTTGAGTTTCGTGGCGGCGGATATCGCGGCCGGGCGGCGACCAGATGTCGCGAGCCTGCTGCGCGGGCTGATCCCGTGGGACCAGCCGATCGACGAGCTCGCGCCGGAGTCGCTGGAGCTGCCGAGCGGGCGGACGCGACGGCTGACCTACCCGGAGGTGCTGATCGGGAGCTCCTCAGACGGCGCTGTGAGTCGCCCAGCCCGCGCGGCCGCAGGCGAGGGCACATCCCGGGAGGTCAGCGCAGGGCAGGCTAAGCCAGCCTCCGAGCCCCTCGTCGAACCCGTGGTGTTGGCGACGAAGCTGCAGGACATTTTCGGCCTCACGGAGTCCCCGAGCATCGCGGGTCGGCGGGTGCAGTTCCACCTACTCTCCCCGGCGCAGCGACCGGTGGCGGTGACCGACGACCTGGCTAGCTTCTGGGCCGGGCCCTACCAGGGGGTGCGCAAGGATATGCGGGGCCGCTACCCGAAGCACGCCTGGCCGGAGGACCCGGCAGCGAGTTAGGGCAAAGAAAAGAAGCCCCGAAGGGCTCCTTGGGTTGGGGTTGTGCCGGAGGCAGTTTAGCGCTTCGGCAGAACCATCTTGAGGATCCACAGGAGGATCACCGCGCCGAGCAGGCAGGTCAGGAAACTCCAGAACATACCGCCGGAGTCAGCGTTGAACAGGGTCAGGACCCAACCGCCGATGAAGCCACCGACGATACCGACGACGACGTTGGCGATAATGCCCATCTGCGCGTCGGTGCCCATGATCTTCGAGCCGATCCAACCCGCCAGACCGCCGATGATGATCCAGCCAATGAATCCGAGGGCCGGGGTTGCTTGTGCTGCGAGAATCAATGTATCCATGTCCTCCAGTTTGCCAGTGTTCGTAGGGTCCTGCCAGAATTTTTATTTTCCGCTGGAAATAACCTACTGGTCGCGCCGCTCCCGGAGCGTGGCGTTGAGCCACTCCAGGAGCACGATCGCGTGGTTCTGTTCGGCGTCCTTCGCACCATAAAGCAGGATCACGCCGTCCTTCGCGGTCTGCTCGCTCTTCGCATCCGAGCGGGGCGGCTTGGCGCCGGCCTCCTCGAGTTCCCGCAGCGCGTCCTCGAGTTCTCCCGCATCAAGCGCATCGTCCAACTCCGTGCGGTAGCGGTTGGCGAAGTCTTCAAAGCTCAGCTCGCCCGAGTGGAACTCCTTGCGCAGATCCGAGGAGGGAGTCAGTTCCTTAGGCCAGCCCGTTAGCGGCAGCTTCTCCTTAGACACACCCCGCGGCCACAGCCGGTCGACCAGGAACCAGGAGTCTGCCTCGCCGCCGCTGCCCTGGTCGCTCCCCTTCGCGCCACTGTTCACGACGTCGTAGACCCTCGACAGCTCCATCTGCTCGCTCCTTCATTCCGCTTGTTTCTTCTTCCGCCCTCCACGCTACGTCCGCAGGTAATCTGAGAGCATGTCTATAAATCTGAAGAATGCCAAGGACGTCAACACCGCCGCTGTCATCGCCACCGGGCTCATCGGTGGCTGGCTCACCGCCCGCGAGACCGAGATCCGCCCGCTCGGCGGCGTGATCCTCGCTGCTGCCGGTGGCTACGCCGCCCGCTCTTGGAACGCCAAGGCCGGCGCGCCCACCGCTGCTGCTCTCACCGCCGGTTACCTCGGCGCCTTCGGCCTCTCCCACCCGCTGGCGAAGAAGATCGGCGCCTGGCCGGCTGTCCTCGCGGTCACCGCAGCATCCGCTGGTGCGGCGCACTTCCTCTCCGACGCGAAGTAGCCCCTGCCCCGCCCTTAGCTGAGCAGCGCACCCACCATGGCCTCCGCCATGGTGTCGAGCCGATCCTGCTGCTGCCCCGGATCCCCGGTGAAGGCCACGGGTTCGGCCACCACCTCCCACTGCAGGCCGGTAATGATGGAATCCATCGCCTTCTCCGCCCCAGTGGTATCGAATCCACCCCGGATCCACCAGGACACCGGGGTTCCCTTCTTTTCCTCGTTGACCTCGTAAAACAGGGTGTCGAAGTAGTGCTTCAGCGCCCCGGAGATATAGCCGAAGTTCGCGGTCGTCCCGAAGATCACCGCGTCCGCCGCCAGGAGCTCCGCCTTATCCGGCTCCAGGGCCCGGCGCTCAACCACCTCGATGCGCGGCGCGCTCTCTCCCAACGCCTCGGCGGCCTGCGCGGCGGCCTCCCGACACTTCTCAATCACCCGGCGGGCAATCGGCCGCACCGTATCCGTCGGACTGTGGTGCACGATCAGCAGAGTTCGAGTGTCCGTAGCCATGCCCCCATTATGGCCACCCGCACGCCCGGAAGTGGGCAAAATGGGAACCATGAGCACCACACCACTGATCCTGCCCTTCCAGGGTATGCGCCCACGCATCCACGAGTCGGCCTATATCGCCCCCGGCGCGACCATCATCGGGGACGTCGAGATCGGCGCCGATTCCTCCGTCTTCTACGGCTGCGTCTTACGCGGGGACGTCGGCCCGATCCGCATCGGGGAACGCACAAATATCCAGGACAACTCCGTCCTGCACGCGAACCACGACTCCCCCTGCGTCCTCGGCTCGGATGTCACCGTCGGACACAAGGCCCTCGTCCACGGCTGTGAGATCGGCGACGGCGTGCTGGTCGGCATGTCGGCGACGATCCTCTCCGGTGCCCGTGTTGGTTCCGGCAGCCTCATCGCGGCTGGTGGCGTCGTCCTAGAAAACCAGGAGATCACGGCGGCGTCGCTGGCGGCGGGCGTGCCGGCGAAGGTGCGTCGTGAGATGAACAAGGAGGCACAGCAGGGGCTGATCGAGCACGCGGGCCGCTACGTCGAGATCGCGAAGGGGCAACCGGACCCGTCGGAGGCGCTCGAGCTCGCCGAGGTGCGTTTCCGCTAGCACCACCTCGCGTCCGTCCACTCCCCTCGCATCCGCTTGCTCCCGCACATTCCTGGTCGCGGCCACGGACATTGCAGGGGTTGGGCAAGACACTTCCTCGCACCCCACCAGCGAGCCTTCTTCTGAGTTTGCGCCCGCACCCTATAGCATGAAGGGGCTATGGCCAGCACAGGTGGGAAAAAATTCCGTAACGACATCGAGGGTTTGCGCGGTTTCGCGATCGCCCTCGTGGTGATTTTCCACGTCTTCGTGGGCAAGGTGTCCTCGGGCGTGGATGTCTTCCTTCTGCTGGGAGGTGTGTTCTTCTTTGGCTCCCAGCTCGCGAATGCGCGCAACCCGAAGGGTCTGACGTTCGTTCAGTCGCTCGTGCGCATCATCCGGCGGCTCTTCCCGCTGCTCGCGGTGGTCGTCGGCGCGACGTTGGCAGCCGGGCTGCTGCTCATGCCGCGGATCCAGCACCTGCCGCTGGCCAAGGACGCGGTCGGTGCGCTGGCGTACGTCACGAACTGGCAGCTGGCGTTTTCGGGCCGTGATTACAACACCGCCAGCTCGACGGTCTCGCCGTTCCAGCACCTGTGGAGCATGTCCGCGCAGCTGCAGATCTACGTGGCTTCCCTGATCGCGGTCACCCTGATCGCGCTCATTTTCCGACGGTTTTCCCGCAAGGCCTTGGCTGTCATTCTCACGGCAGTCACGGTTCTTTCTTTCGCCTTCGCGACCTACCAGCACGGCCAGGACCAGGCCGTGAACTACTACCACTCCTTCTCCCGCTTCTGGGAGATCGGGCTGGGTGGCCTGCTGGGCATGCTGATCATGCCGCGTTCCGACCACGGCGAGAAGCCGCCGGCGCCGATCGTGCCGCCGCTGAACACGTGGGTGCGTCAGATCTTCGGCTGGCTGGGCCTCATCATGATCGCCTCCACCGGCCTGATCATGGATGGCGCGCAGACCTTCCCGGGCCCGGGCACACTGTTCCCGCTGGTGGGCGCGGTGATGGTGATCCTGGCCGGGCAGAACGGGAAGCCGGTGGGTGTCACCCGCTTCCTGGAGAGCCGCTTCATGCAGTTCCTGGGCCGGATCTCCTACGCCCTGTACCTGTGGCACTGGCCGCTGCTGATCATCTTGGTCTCCTACACGGGCTACGACGCCCAGGCCCAGCCGCTGTTCGGCGTCGCCATTATCGCGGCCTCGGTGGTTATGGCGTGGTTGTCCAACCGCTTCATCGAGCGCCCGCTGCGTCAGACCGGCCGCCCGCGCCGCGCGCACGTGCTGTGGACCCCGAGCTACTGGTGGGAGTCCATCCGCGTGTGGCCGAAGACCGCTTATGCAATGGTGATCATCCTTATCGCCGGTGCTGTGGCCGCCACCGCCCCAATGGTGGCGAAGAACCAGGTCGAGGAGGGTGAGGAGCTCTGGCGCCTGGCGTCGAATGTGGATAACTACCCGGGCCCGTTAGCCTTCAGCAACGACGCCTTCGTCCCTCCCCGTCAGCCCCTGGCCCCACCGTTCGAGGAAATGGGCCCGCTGCTGCCACCGACGCAGCCGGATGGTTGCCAGATCGGCTTCGATGAGGATCACCTGATCCTGAAGCGGAACTTCAATCGCTCCGAGGAGGACTGCGCCTACGGTGATTTGAACTCCGAGCGGACGGTGTACGTGATCGGTGGTTCCCACTCCGAGCAGTTCATCCCTGCGCTGGACGAGGTGGGCCGCCGTCAGGGTGTGAAGTTCATGCCGATCCTGAAGATGGGCTGCGCGGTCAACGCGAACATCCCGAAGTGGGATGGTTCGGACAACCCCTCCTGCCGTTCCTG
>DWUR01000086.1 GCA_019120635.1 Candidatus Corynebacterium intestinavium
GTTTTCTTTGCCATGGGCCGTTAGCCGCCCCGGTGCGCATCGGCAGGAGCGGGCCTTAGCTCGTGGTGAGCTTAGCGGCGGAAGTTCGCCTCACAGCTGGCCATTGTTCCGCCCTGGTAGCCGCGCAGGAATGCATCGACGCGCTGCTGTGAGGAACCGTGAGTCCATTTCTCGGGGTTGACCGAGCGGCCGGCGGACTTCTGGATGGCATCATCGCCGATGGATTGGGCGGTCTTCACAGCCTGATCCACCTGGTCCTGCGTGATCGGGTCGAGCATCGCATCCGGCCCCTTATCCGCCTGGCTAGCCCACAGGCCCGCGTAGCAGTCGGCCTGCAGCTCCATCTTCACGGCGTTGGAATCCTCACCCGGGTTGTTGTAATCGGAGAGCCCGAGGTTGCCCTCGAGGTGCTGGATGTGGTGCCCGAACTCGTGGGCGACAACATACATCTGGGCGAACGGGCCATCGGACCCACCCATCTGCCGCAGCTGCTTAAAGAATGGCGTCGCGAAGTAGGCGGTTTCATCGCCCGGGCAGTAGAACGGCCCGGACTGGGAGGCATCCGCCGCCCCGCAGGCGGTGTTCAGCTGACCCGAGCCGATGAAGAGACCCGGCTTGGTGTACTGGATATTCGCCTCCTGGGGGAGAGCCTCCTGCCAGAAGTCGTCCAGAACCGTCGCGGTGGCCTGGATGCGGCAGTCGTCGTGCTCGTTGGCGTCTTCGTACGTCTTGCAGTGAGCGAGCGCATTCGAGTCGGTCTGTGGGCTCTGCACATTGTTGGCACCGCCGCCGCCAATGCCTGGGATTCCGCCGCCGCTGTTGAGGAAGAAGATCACCAAACCGGCGATGATGATGCCGGGCAGCCCGAAACGAGCGCCCACCTGACTCACCAACATGTTGATGAGGAAGTTGCCGCCGCCACGGTTGCCGCCGCCGAAGTTGGAGCCCCCGGAATTGCCGCCACCTTGGGCGCGGCCGGAGGAGTCGCCTAGATTTTGATTGAAGGTCACGCCCTAAAGTTTGCCACACTTAGAGATGGACTAAGCTGAAGGGTTGAATTCGACACCCTTTTCAAAGATTGAAAGCATCGGAAGGATAAGCGACGTGCTGCGAACCCATCTAGCAGGCGAACTTCGCCCAGGAGACATCGACTCGGAGGTCACCCTCACCGGCTGGGTAGGCCGTCGTCGAGACCACGGTGGCGTGATCTTCATCGACCTGCGCGACCGTTCCGGCGTGGCCCAGGTCGTGTTCCGCGAGTCCGAGGTCGCCGAGCGCGCCCACGCGCTGCGCAGCGAATACTGTGTCCGCGTACGCGGTCGCGTGGAGGCCCGTCCGGAGGGCTCCGAGAACCCGAACCTGCCGTCCGGTGCCGTCGAGGTCAACGTCAGCGAGCTCGAGGTGCTCAACGAGTCCGCCGCGCTGCCGTTCCAGATCGACGACCCGTCCTCTGCCGGCGAAGTCGGCGAAGAGACCCGTCTGAAGTACCGTTACCTGGATCTGCGCCGTGCCTCCCAGGGCTCCGCACTCCGTCTGCGCTCCAAGGCCAACGCTGCGGCCCGTAAGGTGCTCGAGCGCCACGATTTCACGGAGATCGAGACCCCGACGCTGACCCGTTCCACCCCAGAGGGCGCACGTGACTTCCTGGTTCCGGCACGCCTGAAGCCAGGAACCTTCTACGCTCTGCCGCAGTCCCCGCAGCTGTTCAAGCAGCTGCTCATGGTCGCCGGCATGGAGCGGTACTACCAGATCGCCCGCTGCTACCGGGACGAGGACTTCCGCGCCGACCGCCAGCCAGAGTTCACGCAGCTGGACGTCGAGATGAGCTTCGTCGACCAGGAGGACGTCATCGCCCTGGCCGAGGAGATCCTTACCGAGGTGTGGTCCACCGCTGGCTACGAGGTCCAGACCCCGTTCCCGCGCATGACCTACGCCGACGCGATGCGCCTCTACGGCTCCGATAAGCCGGATCTGCGCTTCGACATCCAGATCACTGAGTGCACCGAGTTCTTCAAGGACACGACCTTCCGCGTGTTCCAGAACGAGTACGTCGGTGCCGTCGTCATGGATGGTGGAGCCAGCCAGCCACGCCGTCAGCTCGACGCCTGGCAGGAGTGGGCCAAGCAGCGCGGCGCGAAGGGCCTGGCCTACATCCTGGTGGGCGAGGACGGCGAGCTGTCCGGTCCAGTTGCGAAGAACATCACTGACGACGAACGCGCTGGTATCGCCGATCACGTCGGCGCGAAGCCTGGCGACTGCATCTTCTTCGCTGCCGGCGACACCAAGTCCTCCCGCAGCCTGCTGGGCGCGGCACGCGGTGAGATCGCCCAGAAGCTGGGGCTCATCGACGACAGCAAGTGGGCCTTCACCTGGGTCGTTGACGCGCCGATGTTTGAGCCCGCAGCCGATGCTCGCGCAGAGGGCGACGTGGCACTCGGCAACTCCGCATGGACTGCCGTGCACCACGCATTCACCTCCCCGAAGCCGGAGTTCCTGGACTCCTTCGACCAGGACCCGGGTTCCGCGCTGGCCTACGCCTACGACATCGTGTGCAACGGCAACGAGATCGGCGGCGG
>DWUR01000087.1 GCA_019120635.1 Candidatus Corynebacterium intestinavium
CTGCCGGGGCGCGGAGCTCAGCAGGTCATCCCCGCGAACCACCTGGTCTACCCCCGCGACCGCATCGTCCACCACGACGGCCAGGTTATAGGCATACTCGCTGCCGTCCAGCTGCGCGGTGTTCCCGCCGCGCCGCAGCACCATGTCATCCACCTCGCCGGTATAGGTCCCTTCTTTTAGGACGTCACCGCCCAGCGCTTCCCTGGCCGCGAAGTGCTCGGTGATCGTGTGGGTGGTGACCAGGCTGCCCGGGGTGGCGTCCACACCGGAAAGGTCACCGACGCGCAACCGCAACGCAGGACTACGGCCCGCCTCGGCGAGTTCCGCCCGGCGCGTAGCTCGTTCCTCCTCGCTGAGATTCCGGCAGGTCCCGGGGTACGCGCCTGGGGCGGCGTGCGGGGCGCGGGAGGCCTCCTGGATCTCCTTACGCGAGCAGTAGCACTCGTAGACCCGCCCCTGGTCAGCAAGCTTCTGCAGGGCAGCCGCGTAGTGGTCGAGGCAATCGCGCTCGTAGACGATCGGGCCGTCGTGGGTGATTCCGAGTGCAGCGAGGTCCGCGAGCTGCCGGCGGGCGGATTCCTCGGAGGAGCGCTGGGCGTCGATGTCGTCGACGCGCAGGTGGAAGGCCCGGCCACTGTGGCGGGCGAAAAGCCACGCGAGCACCGCGGTGCGCAGGTTGCCCAGGTGCAGGTCGCCGGAGGGGCTCGGCGCGTAACGCCCGGCGCCCTGGCTGCTCGCTCCCGCTCCCCCATTAGCCAAGGCGCTGCTCCCAGCCCGGCCCGTAGTAGCGGCCCATAAACTCAGCCCGGTACTCCTCGAAGCGACCCTGCAGCATCGCCTCGCGGATGTTGTCCACCAGCTTGATCATGAAGTGCAGGTTATGCAGCGTGCACAGCGTGCCCGCGAGATACTCCTTCGCGCGCAGTAGGTGGTGGATGTAGGCGCGGGTGTAGTTCTCAGACACATAGCCGCCGACCTCGGCGTCCACCGGCGTGAAGTCCCGCCGGAAGCGCGCATTGGAGAGGTTCATCCGCCCATCGAGCGTGTACACCCCGCCGCGGCGACCGAGCCGGGTCGGCGCCACGCAGTCGAAGGTGTCCGCACCAGCGGCGATGGCGGTGAAGAGGTCATCCGGTTCGGAGATGCCCAGCAGGTGCCGCGGCTTGTTGTCCGGGAGCTCCTGGGAAACCCACTCCACGATGGTTCCGAGGTTCTCCTTCTCCAGGGCCCCTCCGACCCCGAAGCCACCGAAGCCGCGCTTGCCCTCTGCCTCGGCCTCCTCGGAAAGCTGCACCAGTCCGCGGGCCGCCTGGCGGCGCAGGTCCTCGTACTGCGCCCCCTGCACCACGCCCCACAGGGACTGCAGCGGCCGGTGGCTACGCAGCTCCGTCTGGCGCTGGTGCTCCTCCAGGCAGCGCTTCGCCCAGCGGTGGGTGCGGGCCACCGACGCTTCCTGGTATGCCCGGGTATTGGCCAGCGTGGTCAGCTCGTCGAAGGCGAACATGATGTCCGCCCCCAGCTGGTGCTGGATCTGCATGCTGACCTCGGGGGTGAAGCGGTGCTTGGAGCCGTCGATGACGCTGCGGAAGTCCACCCCGTCCTCGTCCACGATCGCCATGCGCTTCTTTTGCTGCGCGATGACCTTATCCTCGGAGACCTTCGAGTCCATCGCGAGGACTTTCTTGTAGCCCACGCCGAGGCTCATGACCTGGAATCCACCGGAGTCCGTGTAGGTCGGCCCGTGCCAGTTCTCGAAGGTGGCCACGCCGCCGGCCTCGTCGACGATGTCGGGCCCGGGCTGCAGGTAGAGGTGGTACGCGTTGGAAAGGATCGCCTGCGCCCCCGCGGATCGCACCTGCTCCGGGGTCAGGGTCTTCACCGTCGCTTTGGTTGCGACGGGGATGAAGGCGGGGGTGTTGATGTTCCCGTGGGGTGTTTTGAGGACGCCCACCCGGCCCTGCGTCAGTCGTGTTTCTCGGTCCCCTTCGGTGGAGTGCGATGCGATCGGGTCGGTCACCTCGCCCAGGGGCTTGAGGAGCTCGAAGGACGTATCAGTGGCAAACCCGGCCGCGTCGTGCGGTGGCTGCGGGTGGGATCCGGAATTCATAACCGACAGTCTAGCGATCGCCCCGGACCCCACACTCCTAGCGCTTGGCGGCCTCGCCGATCTCCCCGCTGGCGAAGGCCTTCTCCAGCGCCGAGCCCTCCACATCCACGGTGGGCAGCACCTTGTCCAACCACTTCGGCATCCACCACGTCCCCTTACCGAAGAGGAACATCAGCGCCGGGACGAACGTCATACGGATGAAGAAGGCGTCGAAGAGCACGCCCGCACCGAGCGCGAAGCCGAAGATCTGGATGAACGGCAAGGGCTGGAACACGAAGGACGCGAACACGCCGATCATGATCAGCGCCGCCGCCGTCACCACCTGGGCGCCCAGCGAGAAGCCACCGATGACGGAATCCTCCACCGCGGTGTAGCGCGAACCTCGCGCTGCGGCCTTCGAATCGTGCAGGAAGCGTTCGCGCATGCGGGAGACGATGAACACCTGATAGTCCATAGCCAGGCCGAAGGTCACGCCGATGAGGAAAATCGGCACGAAGCTGATCAGCGGGCCCGGCGAGTGCCACAGCCCCCACAGGCCCTCCTGCCAGAACAGCACCGTCACGCCGAAGGCCGCGCCCACGGAGAGCAGGAACCCGAGTGCCGCGATGAGTGTGACCACGATGGAGCGGAAGACCATCAGCAGCAGAATCAGCGCCAGCCCCACCACGAGCCCCAGGTAGATAGGCATCGCGTCGGCCAGCTTGTCGGTGACGTCCTGCTGGATCGCGGTCAGGCCCGTGATGCCAATCGTCGCGCCGGTCGCGGCCTCGATCTCCGCCTGCTGTGCCCGCAGTGTGTGGATCAGCTGCACGGTCCGGTCATCCGTCGGGCCTTCCTTCGGGGTGACCAGCAGCTGCGCGGCGGTTTCGTCCTCACTCAT
Source organism: Candidatus Corynebacterium intestinavium (assembly GCA_019120635.1). Lineage (GTDB taxonomy): Bacteria > Actinomycetota > Actinomycetes > Mycobacteriales > Mycobacteriaceae > Corynebacterium > Corynebacterium intestinavium. The sequence continues at coordinate 2,988 of DWUR01000087.1, forward strand.
GCCGACGACCTGCGCATTGACCACGTCCGAATTCTGCCGCATCTGGTCCGCGGCGTACATAAACGTCGCCTGCGCCGGGCTCGGTTGATTTCCGGACGTCAGTTCCGTGCCGCCACGGTAAGGCTTCAGCGCCTCCGCATCCGAGCGGGCCTCAGACCCGTCCACCACGACGAGCATCGGGGCGTTCTTGCCGCCGCCGAAGCCCTCTTCGAGCATCTCCGCGGACTTGCGCTGCGTGGAAGTGACGTTCGCCGTCTTATCCGAGGGCAGCGCGAGCTCCAGGTTCAGCACCGGGATCGAGAGTCCAGCCAGCACCACCATCACCAGGGCGAGCATGAGGCCGGGCACGCGGTGCACCAGCTTCACCCAGCGCACGCTGAAAGTGTTCTTCTGCTTCTCCGGCGGCACGGCACGGGCCTCGGTGTCGTGCGGGCCGGCAGCCTCCTTCTTGAACACCCGGTCCCCGAGCACGCCCAGCAGGGCGGGCAGGAGGGTCAGGGCCACGAGCACGGCGATGAAGACATTCGCCGCGGCCGCGTAGCCCATATATGTCAGGAAGGTGATGTTCGCCAGGCGCAGCGACACCAGCGCGATAATCACCGTGAGACCCGCGAAAACCACCGCCGAGCCCGCGGTACCGGTCGCCAAACCGATCGCATCTAGTCGGCTGCGCCCGTGCCGCAGCTCGTCGCGGTAGCGGGCCATGATGAACAGCGCGTAGTCGATACCGACCGCCAGGCCCAGCATGAGGCCCAGCGTTGGCGTCATAGAATTCAACGGCACGAAGAAGGTCGCACCGACCGTCAACAGCGTGCCGATAGCGATGCCAACCACCGCGGTGAGCAGCGGCAACCCGGCCGCGAGCAGGCTGGCGAAAGTCACCCACAGGATGATCATGGCCACCGCCAGTCCGGCGATCTCACTGATCGGTTCAACGGCGACGGGGTCCGCAAAACCCAGGCCACCAGCCTCGACGGTGAGCCCCGCGTCGCGGGAGATGTTCATCGCGTCGGTGACGGCGGCACGGTCCTCGTCGGTGACGTCCGCGGGGACGGGGACGTCGAAGCTGAAGCTCAGCACGCCGGTGCGGCCGTCGTCGGACACGGCGCGGAGGGTGTGCGCGTCCAGCAGCGCGGTCTCGCGCGGCAGCCCCATCTCCATTTCCTGCTGGACGAGTTCCTTCTGCAGCCCGTCGTTCATCGTCACGGGGTTGTGCAGCTGGAGGGTGTCGCCGAGGTTCTGGACGTCCTGCTTGATGGCCTCGACGGTGCGGTCCATCGCCGCCATGTACTCGGGGTCCTTCAGCTGCTTGCCCTCCGGGGCCTGGAAGACAACGTTGACGATCGACTCCTCCCCAGGGTCACCCATCTCAGGGAACTTCTCCTGGAGCAGCTCGGTGGCGTGCGTGGAGGGCATGTCCTCGATTTCAAAGACGTCGTTGAAGCCCTTCTGACCCGTGAGAGCGGCCGCGCCGATGCCGACGAGGACGACCAACCAGATGCCGATGGCGAGCCACTTACGAGTAAACGACCAGCGTCCGAGGTGAAACAGGAACTTCGCCACGAGCTAAGGGAGCCTTCCATGCCGGGAAAAGGGGTATCACTCCCAGCCTAGTGGCTGATGGCTTAGGCACCCTAAGCGTGTACGGGCAGCTGGGCGGCAAAGAAAAAATCCCCGTCCGGGACGGACGGGGATCGCGGTGCGGTGGTGGAGGGATTTGAACCCTCGGAGGTTTTACCCTCACTCGCTTTCGAGGCGAGTACCTTCGGCCGCTCGGACACACCACCAGGATCACAGCCAGGTGGCCATGAAAACCTTCGATAAGAGTAGCAAAACCGCACCCGCGCCCCAAAAGCCACGCCACTGCTTCGGCGACGACCTGTGCCCGTAGTGTCCCGGTGGCCCGGGCAGTAGTGCCCGGCTCCCCGCAGAGCTAGCGGAGCTTCTCGAAGAAACCCCTCAAGAGCTGCTCGCACTCCGGCTGCAGCACGCCCCCGCGCACCTCGGCCTTGTGCAGCGGCGCCTCCCGCGGCAGGTCCCACACGCTGCCACACGCCCCGGTGCGGGGTTCGTAGGCGCCGAACACGATGCGGCCCACCCGCGCCCCCAGCGCAGCGCCCGCGCACATCGCGCACGGCTCCAAGGTCACGACCAACGTGCAGCGCTCCAGTCGCCAGGAATCCCCCAATGCCTTGGTCGCCTGCCGCAGCGCGAGGACCTCCGCATGCGCCAGCGGGTCGGCGTCCTGCTCCCGGCGATTCGTCGCGGTGGCCAGGACGGTGCCGTCGGCGTCGACGACCACCGCACCGACCGGGACGTCCCCCGGCGGCGTGGAACGGGCGACGTCGATGGCCTTCCGCATCAGCTCCTCGTCAGCGACGTGGCCACCCTGCCGGGGCAGACCGCCCCCGATGAGCCGGTCCGGTTGGGCTGGGCTGCCAGGCTCAGTCGTCATCGTCCTCGTCGTCAGGCAGGTTGGCGTCCAGCAGATCGGAGAGCTCCTCGTCGAAGCCCAGCTCCTCGGCCACGCAGATCAGCTGCTCCGCCGGGTAGTACTCCGGGTCGTCGAAGACAACTGTGAGCAGCTGCTCGGACACACCCAGGTCCTCCAGCATGTCGAATTCGCCCTCTGGCCAGGCGGTATCGTTCTCATCGGCCTCGTCGGCTTCTTCCTCGGTAGGAGTGTCGACGTCCAGCTCGTCGAGCATGTCGGTCGCCAGGTAATCATCGATCGCGGCGGTGGCGTCCGACATCAAAATCCCCACCCCACCAGGGACGGGCCGCACAATCGCGCACCAGGAGTCCTCGATGCAGACCAGCCCCAGAACGGCACCTTCGGCGCGTTCGCCGCGGAGGTGGTCGACGAGGCTCTCGAGGGAATCGGTCGCATCATCAGGCAGCTCGCGGAGCGTCCAGCCACGCTCGGTGCTGGTCGCCACAACAGCGATCGTGTCGAAGGAGTCAGTGTTACTCATGTTTTGGATTTTAGCCGGTCGCGGGGCATGAGTCTGCACCACGGGGCCACCCATTGTTGGTGTCGCTGCGGCCGCCCCACCGACTCTCTCAGTCCCCGGCGCGCATCCGGGGCTTATGAGAGAATTAAAGCGTGAATACGCAGCATGAATCCCAGCCCACCCGTCACCCTCTGCACCCTTCGCCGGGCACCCCGACCGCGTTCGAGCGTTTCCCGGTGTGTGTCCTCGGGCTGGGGCTGATCGGCGGTTCCCTGCTGCGCGATCTCGCGGACGACGGCTGGTCAGCGTTCGGCTGGAATCGTTCCGCGAAGACGGTGGATCAGGCCACTGAGGATGGTTACGACGTCTCCGGGGACCTCACCGCGACCCTGCAGCGCGCGGAACGGGAGGACGCCCTCGTCGTCCTGGGTGTGCCGGCTTTCGCCTTGCCCGAGATTCTGGACGCCGTCGGGCAACACGCCCCGAGTGTGGGCCTGACCGATGTGACCAGCGTGAAGGGCGAGGTCCAGGCGCTCGTTGAGGTTCGCGGGATGGCTGATCGCTTCGTCGGCGGGCACCCAATGGCGGGCACTTCGCATTCGGGCTGGCGGGCGACCCTCAACGGGCTTTTCGACGGCGCTGTGTGGGTGGTCGCCTACGACCGGGCGGTTGCTGAGACCGAACCACCGCGTGCGTGGTTCACCACCTTCGAGCGGGTGGTGCGCATGGCGGAGGCCACCGGCGCGATCACGATCCCGAGCCGCTCGGGCGCGCACGACCGCGCGGTAGCACGGATCTCCCACCTGCCGCATGTTTTCGCGGAGACCTTGGCGATGGTGGGTGACCAGGGCGGGCCACTCAGTCTCGCCCTGGCAGCAGGGTCCTTCCGGGACACCACCCGGGTCGCTGGCACCGCCCCGTCGCTGGTCCGGGCGATGTGCGAAGGCAACCGGGATGCGCTGATTGAGTGCTTCGACGAGGCCCTCGAGATCCTCAACCAGGCCCGCGAGGAGCTGGAGCACAAGGACCTCAGCGCGCTCACGGAGGCCGGGTACGCCGCCCGGAAGCGCTACGAGGCTACGACGAAGCACGGGGATGCAACGGATCCGCGCCCGGTTATTCGTGTGAGCCCGGGGGCGAAGGGCTGGGTGGATCAGCTGCTCAGCGCGGAGTCCATCGGCGCGCGCATCGAGATTTTCTAACGACGGCGGGATGAGCGGCGGCTCGCATAGCTCACCATGAAAAGCAAGAAACCCCTGGCGGGGCTGAAAGTCACTCACCAGGGGTTTTAACTCGTGCGCCCGGAGGGATTCGAACCCCCAACCTTCTGATCCGTAGTCAGATGCTCTATCCGTTGAGCTACGGGCGCAACAGGGCATAACTATACATGCCACTCACCTGAAGCAACAAATCGCAGCCCAGCGCACTAAAAAAGCAATATTTTTGCACGCATAAACCTAGTGGTGGCCCGAATAATCGGCGTAATCTTGAGAGCCGACAACAAGCCACTCCAACGAAAGGAACACGCATGGCGACAATCAAGGCCGGCATCGTGGGGTACGGCAACCTCGGCAAGTCCGTCGAAGCCGTCATCAAGCAGACCAGCGACATTGAACTGGTGGGTGTCTTCTCGCGCCGTGACAGCCTCGACACCGACGCGCCGGTCATCCCTGTTGCAGACGTGGCTGAGTACGCAGACAAGATCGACGTTCTCTACCTCTGCCTCGGTTCCGCCACCGACATCCCGGAGCAGGCACCGGAGTTCGCGAAGTACGCCTGCACCGTGGACACCTACGACAACCACCGCGACGTCGCCCGCCACTACTCCGCGATGCAGGACGTCGCCGAGAAGGCCGGCAACGTCGCCGTCGTATCCACCGGCTGGGACCCGGGCATGTTCAGCCTCAACCGCGTGTACGCAGCCGCCGTGCTGCCGGGCGCGCAGCAGAACACCTTCTGGGGCCCGGGCCTCTCCCAGGGTCACTCCGACGCCCTGCGCCGCATCGAGGGTGTGGCCTCCGCTGTCCAGTACACCCTCCCGGCCGAGGAGGCCCTGGACAAGGCCCGCCGCGGTGAGGCCGAGGGCATCACCGGCAAGAACGCCCACAAGCGCCAGTGCTTCGTCGTCCCAGAGAGCGACGACGCCGAGCTGAAGGAGCGGATCGAGAACGACATCCGCACCATGCCGGACTACTTCGTGGGCTACGAGGTCGAGGTGAACTTCATCAGCCAGGAGGAGTTCGACAAGAACCACACCGGCATGCCACACGGCGGCCACGTGATCACCACCGGCGAGCTGGGCGCGACCCGCACCCACCACACCGTGGAGTACACCCTGGAGCTGGACCGCAACCCGGACTTCACCGCAGCCGTGCAGGTCGCATACGGTCGCGCCGCCCACCGCCTGAAGGAGTCCGGCCAGACCGGCGCCTTCACCGTCCTGGAGGTCGCACCGTACCTGCTGAGCGAGAAGTCCCTGGAGGACATGCTCCGCGAGGACGTCTAAGCGACTCACTGCGCCACCAGACTGGCGCGGAAGCACAAGAAGAGCCGCCACGGTTCGTACCGTGGCGGCTCTTCTGACGTCGTAAAAAGAAAATAGAAAGAAAACAGCGCCGTGGCCACCCACCTGGGCAGCGACGACGCTGTCATAAGAGTGCGCCCGAAGGGATTCGAACCCCTAACCTTCTGATCCGTAGTCAGATGCTCTATCCGTTGAGCTACGGGCGCAGTACTTCAACAAGGCCACGCGACGGCACAATCCACTCGGACCACCACAGGCGCACCACACGCCCCACAACACTGTCCGAAGCTGAAAAACCCCAGCGCCTCACCACAAGAACTGGGCAGCTTGAAACCTCGAAGGTTTCGGCAGCTCATCAGCGAACAGCCTTGTTGAAGAGCGGAGACGAGAGGATTCGAACCTCCGGTCCGCGCAATGCAGACAACTCCTTAGCAGGGAGCCCCAATCGGCCACTCTGGCACGTCTCCAGCATCTGATCAGGACAGGGCGAACCCGCCTGACTAGACGATTTTCAAGCATACACAACGGGTGTTGGGCAGACAAACGCCGTCGACCAGGCATTCCGGCGGAGTACGATGCCAGGCATGGTACGTTCCGATCTCTCCAAACTGCCCGCCTACGTCCCCGGAAAGGCGCTGCCAGATGCGCTGCGCCTGGCCTCCAATGAGGCGGCCGCAGCACCCCTGCCCGCCGTCCAGGAAGCGGTGGCAAAAGCGGCGACTGGATTGAACCGCTACCCGGACATAGGGGTCGCAGCCCTGCGCGGCGAGCTCGCGGAGTGGTTGTCTCGCACGCCGGGGGCGCCGGAGCTCACGGCGGAGAATATCGCGGTGGGCAACGGTTCGAGCGCACTGTGCCTGCAGGCCATCCAGGCCACCTGCCAGGACGGCGACGAGGTCGTGTTCCCCTGGCGCAGTTTCGAGGCCTACCCGATCTTCGCGCAGATCGCGGGCGCTCGGCCGGTCGCGGTGCCGCTGAGCAGTGACTACCGCGTTGATTTGGATGCCATGCTCGCCGCGGTAACAGAGCGCACGAAGCTGATCTTCGTGTGCAACCCGAATAACCCCACGGGCACGGTGGTGCCGCAAGCTCAGCTGGTGGAGTTCTTGAAGCAGGTGCCGGGGGACGTCCAGGTGGTGCTGGACGAGGCGTATATCGAATACGACCGCTCCGGGCTGGCTGGGGACGCGGGCGCCAAGGGTGAGGGCGCCGAGGGCACCGATGTTCCGGGCGATGGCTTCGCTGCCAGCGTGAACGGGCTGGCGCTGATGGCGCAGTTCCCGAACGTGGCGGTGTGCCGCACCTTCTCCAAGGCCTACGGCCTGGCGGGGGCGCGACTGGGCTACCTGGCGGGCTCCGAGGAGTTCGTCGAAGCGCTGATCAAGGTCGCGATCCCCTTCGGTGTCAACGCGCTGGCCCAGGTCGCGGGCCTGGAGAGCATCGGTGAAGAGGCGCAGCAGCAGCTGCAGCAGCGGGTGACGGAGACGATCAACCAGCGCGAGCGCGTCACCGAGTCGCTGCCGGAGGATCTCCGGGTCCCCTCGCAGGCGAACTTCGTGTGGCTGCCCGTCGGCGAGAAGGCCGAAGCCCTGGAGGCCGCGATGAAGGAGGAGGGCATCCTCACCCGCTGCTTCGCCGGCGAGGGCGTGCGCATCACGGTGACCGATGAGACAGAAACCGAGGAGCTGATCCCGGCGCTGCGCCGCGCCCTGGCTCAGCTCTAGGCGCCGACCCGGAACCACCCCACGCCACGGGTCAGCCGCGGCCCAACCCCCCCAAAAAAACAAAGAGCGCGCCACCTGCCCCGGTGGCGCGCTCTTTCCCTTGACCGAGCTACAGCGTCAGCCCGAAGACCGGCACCGCCAGCGCGAAGGTCACGATGGTGATCAGCACAATGCCCACGAGGTTCAGCCACAGGCCACCGCGCACCATGTCCCCGATGCGGACGTAACCAGAGCCATAGGCGATGGCGTTCGGAGGCGTCGCGACCGGCAGCATGAACGCCGAGGTAGCAGCCAGGGCAACCGGGATCGTCAGCAGCAGGACGTTCATGTCGTTGCCCGCGGTCAGGCCCGTACCGACGGCCACGCCGCCCATGATCGGGAGGAAGGCCGCAGCCGTCGCGGTGTTCGACGTGAACTCCGTCAGAACCAGGATGACGATGGCCGTCGCGGCGATCAGCAGCACGATCGGCAGATCACCCAGGCTGCGGGCGACCTCACCGATCCACAGGGAGAGGCCGGACTTGTCGAACATGGAGCTCAGCGCCAGGCCACCGCCGAAGAGCAGCAGCACGCCCCACGGGACCTCCTTGGTGTGCTCCCAGTCCATCACGCGGTTACCGGAACCATCGGCCGGCAGCATGTACATCAGGATCGCTGCGGTGATGGCGATGGTGGCGTCGTCGATGTTGTGCTCCCAACCGGCCCAGTCGGAGATGACCGGGACGAAGACCCAGGCCAGGGCGGCGAGCAGGAAGATCGAGCCGGCGGTCTTCTCCGCGCGGGACATCGAGTCCATCTTCTTCAGCTCCTCCTGGATGAGCTCGCGGCCACCCGGGATCTGGTCCATCTCCGGCTTGAACACCGTGATCAGCACGAGCCAGGCCAGGACCATGAAGATGGCAGCCATCGGCACACCGACCAGCATCCACTGGCCGAAGCCGATGTGGATGTCGTGGGATTCCTGCAGGTAGGCGACCATCAGGGTGTTCGGCGGGGTGCCGATGATGGTGCCCAGGGAGCCGATGGAGGCGGAGTAGGCGATACCCAGCATCAGGGCGGTGGAGAACTTCTTCTGCTTCGAGAAGCCGCCCACCATGTCGGCGGTCAGCCCCAGCACGGACATACCGATCGGCAGCATCACCACGGCGGTCGCAGTGTTGGAGACCCACATGGACATGAAACCGGTGGCGATCATGAAGCCCAGCACCATCTGCTTCGGCTTCGTACCCACCAGGGTCACGACGCGCAGCGCGAGGCGGCGGTGCAGGTTCCAGCGTTGCATGCCCAGCGCCAGGATGAATCCGCCCATGAACAGGAAGATCGTGGGGTTGGCGTAGGAGGGCGAGACCTCCTTAAACGGCACCACGCCCAGGATCGGGAAGGCCACGAGCGGCACCAGGGCGGTGGCTGCCAGCGGCAGGGCCTCGGTCATCCACCAGGCGCCCATCAGGACGGCGATCGCGGCGGTGATGCGCAGCGAGTCGGCGTCGAAGGGTCCCTTCTCCGCGTCCGGGTGCGCCTTGTTCACGACGTCCGCGGCATCAGCCGGGAAAATTGCGTAGACGAGGATGGCGAGCAGGACGCCCACGAACAGGCCGACGACGGCGCGGCGGCGGGCCTTCTGCTCCTGCTCGGCACGCTCGGCGATGAGGTCGGCGTCGACCTTCTGCTCCGAGGTGGTTGCGGTGGCCGTGGTGCCGGTGTCCTGTGCATCGCGTTCGACCACGGTGTTCTCCGAATCGCGATTCTTGGGTGCGCTCATCAGCTCCCCATTCTTCTCTGGGCTAGCGACGTGGCTAGGCCGTGTTCGTGAGGTGGGTCAACCGGTAGCCGGTTGTTGTGCTGCCGGTTTTCACCCCTATTGTCGGTTATGTTCAGGATTAATGAAAATTTCCCGGGCACCGTGTGTCGAGTAGCTTCCTGTTCGACCCCCCATATTTTTAGGACGTCTCCCCCTGAACGCTCGGTAATTAAGAGGTATTGATGAAAGATCCCACTCGGATCCCCGGGGTCATGCGGGTGTTGCAGCAGGCGTGGGAGGCACAACCGGAGCTGTCCTTCGCGGAGCTCTTCGCCCGCCTGGAGCCGCTGGGGGTGGCCCGTAATTCTTCGGATGAGGAGCTGCTCGCGGCCCTGCAGGCCGAGCTGGCGGTGCACCCGTGGGCTTTCGAACCGGCCCGGGGTGGCGCTGGGGACGGCAATGGGGGCGGCGATGGGGGTACTTCTGGGGGCGGCGATGACGGCGCTGTAAGCGCTGGGAATCCAGCCGTACCTCTGCGGGGCCGCGCTACCCCCGGGGTCCAGCAACTGGCACGCGTCGAACTCGCTGCCAACGCGGGCGCCCCGGAGCGGATCGCCACAATCGGCGGCGGCTGGGTCGTGGTTCGCCCGGCGCGCTTCCCTACCCCATCCCCCCGCCCCTCAACGTCGAGCCGTGGTGGTCGGCCCGGGCCATCCCGCCGCGGGGGGCGGCGGAACCAGCGCGGCCCGGCCAATCCTTCGGCGTCCTTGATGCAACCGGTGATGTGGGAGTACGAGGCCGTGCTGCGCTGCCGCCCCGGCGAGCCACTCCGGCTACGCAGTGCGCAGGGCTCCGAGCACCGCTTGGGCCTGGTGCGCTGCATCACGGTGCTGGATCTGCCAGCTCAACCGGAAGGCATGCGCTCGCTGGGCGGCCTGCAGCATAACCAGCTGAGCGACCGGGAGTACCTGCTGAGCTTCGATTCGGGCGCAACGGCACTCGTGGGTCGGCAACTGTGGCTCACCCACATCGCCCGGCGCGAGGTGGCCCATGAGTTTCTGCGCTGGCGGGTGCTCACCCGGGCCGAGGTCGGCTCCCCGCTGGCCTACCGCCCACCGCGGGGTGAAGGGCCGAGACGTGCCGACGCTGCCACGGAGCTGGGCGAGCTGGGAGCAGTCACCCGCATCCTCCCGATCTAGGCCTGCAGCGGGCAACGCCCCTCCGCCAAGGAGTGTATAGCTTGGGGGAACAATTTCCACGCCCCAGAGGAGCCCCTCATGACCACGCCCACCACATCCCAAAAATTCACCCGCCTGGCTTTAGGAACCATCATGTCGATCGCCGGGACCAGCCACCTCACATTCGCGCGGAAGGACTTCCAGGCCCAGGTCCCCAACTGGTTTCCGATGGACAAGGACTTCGTCGTCCTCGCGTCCGGTGTAGCTGAACTCGGTTTCGGTGCCGCCCTTCTGGGCCTCCCGAAGCAGTACAAGCGCACGGGAATCGCGCTAGCCGCGTTTTACGCCGCTATTTTCCCCGGAAATATCGCCCAATACGCCGAACGCAACGACGCCTTTGGCCTGGATACCGACGGACGCCGGTTAGCCCGGCTTTTCGGCCAACCCGTGCTCATCGCCGCCGCCCTCTGGTCCGCTGGCATCCCACACCGCCGGTGATGAGTAACTAGTGTGCGTATATGAACTCTTCTTCAGCACGCCGATTCCGCTGGCTAGCGCTCGCGCTCATCGCGATCAGTGGCGCGCTCCTATCACTCGGCTCTATCGCGGTCCCCGACTCACAGACCGCAACGCTGCCCGATGGATTTGATTCGACCCGTGTTGCCGCAGAACGCGAAGCGGCATCCGATCACCAAGGCGGTGCTACCGCAACGGCACTGGTGCTTTTCACCGGCGATATCGGGGCCAACCGGGCAGCGCTA
>DWUR01000088.1 GCA_019120635.1 Candidatus Corynebacterium intestinavium
CCTCGGTCGGTGCCGGCGCGCCCTCCGCGACGCGCTCGACGACATTGTCGGTGGCCCCTGCCTCGACCATCATGACAGCGACATTCGGCTGGGACTTCTTGCCCCGGCCACCCTTTGCCGACTCGGTTACGCGGCCAGCAACGACCAGCTCGAAGACGGACTGGGAAACCTGCTCACGCGTCGGGAAGGCCACCCACTGACCCTCCGGGTGCTCCTCATCGACAACCAGCGCCATGCGCACGCCACCGACAGAGCTGGACACCGGGAGGCCGGAGAGCTGGGTGGATGCGGACGCGCCGTTGATGGCGAGGACGTCGTACATCTCGTTCGGGTCGATGGACATCACGGTGATGACGACCTGCACCTCATTGCGCAGCCCCTTGACGAAGGTCGGGCGCAGAGGGCGATCGATGAGGCGGGCGGCGAGGATGGCGTCCGTGCCCGGGCGACCCTCACGACGGAAGAAGCTGCCCGGGATGCGGCCGGCGGAGTACATGCGCTCCTCGACGTCCACGGTCAGCGGGAAGAAGTCGATGCCCTCGCGCGGGGAACGGGAGGCCGTCGTCGTCGACAGCAGCATCGTATCCTCGTCCAGGTACGCGGTGACAGCGCCGTCCGCCTGGCGGGCCAGCAGGCCGGTCTCGAAGCGGAGGGTGCGGGAACCGAAGGCGCCATTGTCGATGGTTGCGGTTGCTTCCCAGATCCCTGCGTCCGGGTCGACCATCTCAACGGAGACGTTCTTAGGAAAATTGTTTTTCTTTGAGCTCATAGCGTGTGTGTGCCACGGCCTTTCATCGCAAGAAACGCCCGTCGCAGTCTTCAGATCATCGGTGCCGAAGGGGCGCTTAGAGGTCGGTCAATGTTTCACCGACGAGCCTAGCACGCGCGCAGCAAAAACCCCGCCCGCGTGTGACACGCAGACGGGGTCGGAAAGCTACTGAGGGCCCCCTGGGGGTGGAAAACCACCTCCGGAGACGATCGCTCTTAGCGACGCAGGCCCAGGCGCTCGATCAGGGAGCGGTAGCGCTCGATGTCGGTGGAAGCCAGGTACTTCAGCAGACCCTTGCGGCGACCGACCAGCAGCAGACCACGACGGGAGTGGTGATCGTGCTTGTGATCCTTCAGGTGCTCGGTGAGCTGGGTAATGCGGGCGCTCAGCAGAGCAACCTGCGCCTCCGGGGAACCGGTGTCGGTCTCGTGCAGGCCGAACTCCTTGAGAGTTGCTGCCTTCTCGTCCTTGGACAGTGCCATGGATAACTCCTTGTTATTTCAGTCCGCGCTAAAGATTCTTAAAGACTGCCCGAGGGCAATCCACGCGACTACCGCGAACCGCAGTCGCTGACCGAGCTACCCTAGCACAGCCTTGCGGGTGGCTGCCACATCACGGTCGATGGCGGCGATGAGCTCGTCAAGAGAATCGTACTTCTCCTGGCCGCGAATTCGGGAGACGAAGCTGACGCGAACCTCGAAATCATAGAGGTCGGCCTCGTGATCAAGAACGAAGGATTCGACGCTGCGCGGTTCGTGACCGAAAGTTGGGTTCGTGCCCACGGAAATCGCCGCAGGAAGCTTGGCCCCCACCGGCATCGTGCCAACTTTCTCGCTAAGCCCCTGGTGGGACAGCTCCGCCTGGTTCGGCAGGATCTCCAGGTAACCAGCGTAGACCCCATCTGAAGGCAGCGCGTAGATATCCGGGAAATACAGGTTCGCGGTCGGGAATCCCAGCGCGCGGCCTCCTCGGCCGGCGCCGTGTGTGACCACCCCCTCCACGCTGAACGGACGGCCCAACGCCTCGGCCACGGACCCCATATCCCCCTCAGCGATGCGCTGGCGGATCCAGGTGGAGCAGACGGTGTGGTCGCCCTCCGAAAGCAGCGGAACCACGTCCACCGTGAAGTCCCGTTCCTCAGCGACCTCACGAAGCGTTTCGGGGCTGCCGGAGGCCTTGTGTCCGAAGGTGAAGTTCTCCCCCACCACGACGTGCTTGGCACGCAAGGTGTCGAGCAGCGCACGGTCGATGTACTCCTCTGGGGACCAGGAGGCTATCTCCGGGGTGAAGGCCTGGACGACCACGTGGTCGATTCCGAGGTCCATCGCCAGCTGTGCACGCTCCCCCACCGTGCCCAGTAGCTTCGGAACGGATTCCGGCTGAAAGACCACGGTCGGGTGCGGATCGAAGGTAAACATCACCGCGGGAACCCCGAGCTCCTTGGCCTTGGCCACAGCTCGGTTAATCAGCTCTTGGTGCCCGCGGTGCACGCCGTCGAACACGCCGATTGTCACGGCTGCGCCGTCGAGGTTGTGGGGAACACGATCAAGCCCGTACCAGATACTCACGTTGGGGATCTTAACCCATAGACTGGCGCCATGGCTCAAAAGCACTCCCCTTCCGAAAGCACCCAGGGTTCTGGCAACCAGGCGGCCCGCGCCGCCGATCAGCCGTCGGGAACCCCTAGCCTGCTCGACCGTTCCGGTTTGATCATCCTCGACAAGCCAGCCGGGGCGAGCAGCCACGACATGGTCGCGAAAGTTCGCCGGATCATGGGTACCAAGAAGGTCGGCCACTCGGGCACTCTGGACCCCATGGCCACCGGTGTGCTGGTGCTGGGTATCGAGCGGGGGACGAAATTCCTCGCCCACGTCGTCACGCACGACAAGCGTTACGAGGCGACGATGGCCTTCGGAGCCAGCACCGTCACCGACGATGTCGAGGGTGAGGTGCTGCACACCGCGGATACGACCGAGATCGATTTTTTCACCGCTGAGGGGATGACCGCGCGGCTCGGCGAGATCTTCGCGGGCTTCCAAGGGGAGATCATGCAGCGGCCGACCTCCGTATCCTCCATCAAGATCAACGGACGCCGCGCCCACGAGCTGGTCCGGGAGGGCAAGGAGGTCGACATTCCGCCTCGCCCGATCACCATCCACTCCTTAAGTTTCTCCGATGTCCGTCGCGAAGAGACCGCACAGGGGCCTCGCTGGCTGGTCAATGTCAGCGTCCACTGCAGCTCCGGGACGTATATCCGAGCCATCGCCCGCGACGTCGGCGAGGCACTGGGATTGGGCGGCTACCTCACCGCGCTGCGCCGCACCAGCGTGGGGCCGTTCGATATCGCTGAGGCCGTCACCCTCGAAGAACTTGCCGACACCCCGGAGCTGAGCTTGAGCCTCGATGCTGCAATGCAGGTCTGCTTCCCCACCCGGCCGATCACCGAAAAGCAGGCAGCGGACCTGGCCCTGGGTAAGTGGCTGGAGCCAATCGGGTTGAAGGGGGTTCACGCGGCTGTGGATCCGCAGGGACACGCGATTGCGCTGATTAAGGAGAAGGGTCGGCGTGCGGCTAGCGAGTTCGTCGCCCGCCCCCACGGGTTGATTTAGGCGCGCACGCCCGCCATCGTCAGCGCGTAGCCCTCAGCTGCTGACCACAGGCCCTCGATGGCGGGAACCGGAGCGTTCCCGACGAGCAACTGGGCCTTAAAGCTCCCGTCCTCGCGGAGTTCGATGCGTGCCTGGTCGAAGTCCAGGAACTGCTGGGTCAGCGGATACCAGGCCTTGTACACCGCCTCCTTCGCGGAGAAGAGCACCACTCCCAGGGATCCCTGGCCATCGTGTCCACGGCCCAGGCGGCGGGACAGTCGCCGCAGGCCTGCACGCTCCTCCGGGCTCGCGATCGTTGCGAAGACTCCCTCCGGGAGCGGGGTGAGCGGCTCGGCGTCGATGCCTAAGGAACCCCAGCGGCTAGCGCGCCCCACCACGGCCGCCCGGTAGCCGGTGGTGTGCGTCATCGAGCCGACCACCGGGGCAGGGAACTCCGGCATCCCCCAGTGGCCACGCAAGATCGGTTGATCGGGGATGAACTGCTCCATCGCGCGGTGGGCACACCACCGGGAGTCCCCGAATTCCGCCTTACGCCGGTCCACCGCGGTGGCGACGAGCTCCTGCTCCACGACGGGCAGACCGTGGTAATTGCGCAGGTTTTCAGCCGAGGAGTGATACTCGACGCAACGCACCCCACTCAGCAGGCGCCCAGGTTGAAGCAGGGAGGGCACCCGCTGAAACTGGTGGTCGTAGGCCTGAATCGGCTCGGTCTGATGCGATGGGATCAAAACGTCGTTCCACATTGCCTACTGCCCTCCTCGTCTTTCCTCGTTATTAGTTTTTGGACCAGATGTGCGCGGGGTACTCATGACCGGATAGGGCCACAGGGACATTTTTTGCCGGGGAGGCAAGCTGCGTTTACGCTCCCTCGGATAGCCCAGGGAAACTTCCACATGCGGCACACCATCAACTTCAATACCTAAAGGTATGTGAAGATGCCCGTGAATGACAGTTGCCGCACGATAACGCTTAGCCCACTGCTGGGTGTGCCGGGTACCGGAGAACAGCCCAATCTCGGGATATCGCACACGCCGCAAGGATTCCTGCGCCAGAGGCCAGTGGTTCACGAGCACGGTGGGGCCAGTGACTTGCCCCAGGCGGCGCACCGAATAGGCCAGGCGTTCCCGGCACCACTGCGGGATGTCCACGAAGGGCCGGATCATGTAGTAATCGCTCAAGACCAGGCCTTGCGCCTTCGCTTCGTCGATCGCTTCCTCCGGGGTGGCGGTCAGATCGCGCCAGGAGTGATCGTAGAGAGTGAACAGGGGGACGATGGTGTGCCCAGCGAACTGCTGATAAGGATCCTCCGGGGTGTAGATCCCAATGCTCCGACAACGACGGATGAGCTCCTCATATCTCGCCTTTCCCACCGGCCCGTGGCCCGCACGGGCGTAGAGCTCGTGGTTGCCAGGTGCGTAGATCACCTTCGCGAAGCGCTGCCGAAGCTCGCCCAGCACGTCGACCACCACGTCCAGGTCTTCGGCGACGTCGCCTGCCACGATCAGCCAGTCCCCGGGGTTGCGGGGCCGCACCAGGTCGACGACGAGTTCGCGGTTGCCGCGGGCTCCCACGTGCAGGTCGCTGACCGCCCACAGAGTCACCGCGTCCTGCCCCTCTTCCGCCCCCGCACCGCCGGCGACGGCGGCGGTGTAGGCGAACTGCGCTGCCAGCGAATCATCTGCGCCTTGCATGCCCACCACCTTCGTCGTCCGTCGTTATCCGGCCCGCGACTTAATCGTCGCCCAGCCACGCTTAAATCCTATTGCCAAGGAAAGTTCCCAGAAAACTCAACCCTACGCTGCCTCACCGAGGCTTTAAGAAAGAGCAAGGTCAGCCGCGTAGCACTCTCCCTCTCCCCTAGCCTGCCGCGGCGCCCTGGGTGCTTCTCCCCTCCCGCTGATCAGCGCTCACCGTCCAGGCGTTACCGCGGTAGCGCCACAGAACCGCGCCGAAACGGATCAGCATAAAAGCTGCCAACCCCGCCCATACTCCGATCAGGCCCACGTCGAAAGCGAGGCTCAGCCAGACCAGTGGAATGAAGCCGATGACAGCCGCCGCAATGCTGGCGTTGCGCAGGAATGACACGTCCGCGGCACCCAGCAGCACCCCGTCCAGTGCGAACACGGCGCCGCCGATCACGATGATGGAAACGAAGACCCACCACGGTCCACCAATCTGATCGAGCACGGGGGCGTCGGCCGTAAAGAGCTGGGGAACCGCCTGCGACCCCAGCCCGAAGAACACCGCGAGCAGCACCGAGGCCCCCAGCGAGAACTTCAACACCTGGCGCGCCACGGAGCGGGCCGCACGCGCCGATCCAGCTCCCAAAGCGGCCCCAACCAGCGCTTGGGCGGCAATCGCGACACTATCCAGCAGCAGGGACACGAGATTCCACAGCTGCAGCAGGATTTGGTGAGCGGCCAGCGCCGGGGCCCCAATCCGCCCGGCCACCGCCGCCGCGGAGAGGAATGCCGCCTGGAAGGACAGAGACCGGGCGATGAGGTCGCGCCCCATCGCCAGCTGCGTTCGGATCACCCTCCCATTGGGGCGCATCGAACGGTGATCCCCGAACTTGCGCCAGTGAAACACCAACGCCCCCAGGAAACACGCGGCGATGATCAGCTCACCGGCGACGTTCGCGATCGCGGAGCCCACGAGGCCCCAGCGGCGTACGGCCAGTGGGACAGTCACCGCCATGGGGATGACCCCGGCCAGCGTGAAGTAGAGCGGAAGCCGGGTGTTGGAGAGTCCACGCAGCCATCCGTTACCCGCCATGATGAACAGCGCGGGAATCACCGACAGGCTGGTGACCTTAAGCCAGTTGGTGGCCTCGGCAGCCACCTCGGCGTCCCCGGATAAGGCGAGGGAAATGGCCGGGGAGAAAAAGAACACACCCACCGCGAGCACCGCCCCAACGCCGAGTGCGATCCAGGATGCCTGAATGCCCTCGTAGACAGCCTCCGTAGTGCGTCCTGCCCCGTAGTGCCGCGCGGCGCGGGCCGTGGTGCCGTAGGAAAGAAAGGTCAGCTGCGTGGTGACGGTGCTCAGCACCACCGCTCCCGTCGCGAGTCCAGCCAGGGAGGTCGCCCCGAGGCGCCCGACGACGGCGGTGTCCAGCAGCAGGTACAGCGGCGTGGCTGCCAGCACGATGAGCGCCGGCCAGGCCAGCGCGAGGATCTTTCGGGTTCCGACGTCCTCAAACTCCTGCAGCGTTGTGGGCTCCTGCACCGTGGCTTTCCTTCAACTCCCTCTTCTCGGCGCGATTCTTCCGCGCAGCGCCCGGCAGCCAGCTCAGGGCGCCGGGGCTGCGCAGGCAGCGCTAGTCGCGCTCCTTATAAGGATTAGCCTCGCCCGCCGGCTTGGCCTGGGCAGCCTGGGCACGCACGGCCTCGTCCTTCGCGCGAGCCTCGGCGAGCAGCTTCTCCATGTGAGCGGACGCCTCCGGGACGGTGTCGTGCACGAAGCTCAGGGTCGGCGTGAAGCGGACGCTGAGCTGGTCGCCCACGATCTTTCGGAGCTGGCCCTTGGCGCTCTCCAGCGCGGCGGCAGCCAGTGGAACATCCGGCTCCTCGTCGATGGATGCGCCACGGACGGTGTAGAACACGCTGGCGTCGTGCAGGTCACCGGTCATCCGGGTGTCCGTGATGGTCACGTACTCCAGGCGTGGGTCCTTGATCTCCCGCTCGATGGCGACGGCGACGATCTGCTGGATGCGCTTGGCCATGCGCGCGGCGCGAGCATTATCAGCCATGATGTGGCACTCCTTTTCGGGCGGGGCCTTCACGGTCCCGCCGGGTAGTGATGTAAAAACGGCAAAAGCCGGGCGCTGCCCCGCCGCCCCCGTTTCCGGGATTGCGGCGGGCTAGCAATCGCCCAGCTTAGCTAACCGGTGTTGACCAGCTAGTCGCGAGGGACCTCGACCATTTCGTAGGCTTCGATCCGGTCGCCGACCTCGATGTTCGGGTAGGACAGCACCATACCGCACTCGTAACCGTGCGAGACCTCGGTGACGTCGTCCTTCTCCCGGCGCAGCGAGTCGATCGTCGCATCCTCGGAGATGACCTTGCCATCGCGGACAAGGCGAACCTTGGCGTTGCGACGGACCTTGCCGGTCTCCACCATGCAGCCTGCGATGAGGCCGACGGCGGAAGCCTTGAAGATCTGGCGGATCTCCGCGGTACCGATCTCCTTCTCCTCGTAGATCGGCTTGAGCATGCCCTTGAGGGCAGCCTCGATCTCCTCGATCGCCTTGTAGATGATCGAGTAGTAGCGGATGTCCACGCCCTCGGCGTTGGCCGCCTCGGTGGCCTTGCCCTCGGAGCGAACATTGAAGCCGATGATCACGGCGTCGGAGGCCGCAGCCAGGTGGACGTTGGTCTCGGTGACAGCACCGACACCACGGTCGATGATGTTCAGCGCGACCTCGTCGTCGACCTCGATCTTCAGCAGGGCGTCCTCCAGCGCCTCGACGGTACCGGCGTTGTCGCCCTTGAGGATGAGGTTGAGCGTGCTCGTCTCCTTGAGCACCTCGTCCAGATCCTCCAGAGACACGCGCTTGCGGGAACGGGCTGCCAGCGCGTTACGACGGCGGGCGTCGCGGCGGTCCGCGATCTGGCGGGCCGTGCGGTCCTCGTCGACAACCAGGAGGTTATCGCCGGCACCAGACACGCTCGTCAGGCCGAGAACCTGGACCGGGCGGGACGGGCCAGCTTCCTGGACGTCGTTGCCGTGCTCGTCGATCATGCGGCGCACGCGGCCGTAGGCATCGCCGACGACGATGGAGTCGCCGACGCGCAGGGTACCGCGCTGGACGATGATCGTCGCGACCGGACCGCGGCCACGGTCGAGGTGTGCCTCGATGGCGACACCCTGGGCGTCCATGTCCGGGTTAGCGCGCAGATCCAGGGACGCGTCCGCGGTCAGCAGGACGGCCTCCAGCAGCTGATCGATGTTCTGGCCCTGCTTCGCAGAGATGTCGACGAACATCGTGTCGCCGCCGTACTCCTCCGGCACGAGGCCGTACTCGGTGAGCTGGCCACGGATCTTGTCCGGCTGTGCGGTCGGCTTATCGATCTTGTTCACCGCGACCACAACCGGGACCTCCGCCGCCTTGGCGTGGTTGATCGCCTCGACGGTCTGCGGCATCACGCCGTCGTCAGCAGCGACGACGAG
Organism: Candidatus Corynebacterium intestinavium; assembly: GCA_019120635.1. Classification (GTDB taxonomy): domain Bacteria; phylum Actinomycetota; class Actinomycetes; order Mycobacteriales; family Mycobacteriaceae; genus Corynebacterium; species Corynebacterium intestinavium. The sequence goes on from DWUR01000088.1 coordinate 8,551, forward strand.
GATCGCGATATCCGTGGACTTCGCACCACGAGCACGCATTGCCGTGAATGCCTCGTGACCCGGGGTATCCAGGAAGGTGACCGGGCGCTCGACGCCCTCCATGTTCACGCTGACCTGGTAAGCACCGATGTGCTGGGTGATGCCACCGGCCTCGCCGGAGCCCACGTTCTCCTTACGGATGGTGTCCAGCAGGCGGGTCTTACCGTGGTCGACGTGACCCATGACGGTGACGACCGGCGGGCGCTGGGCGAGGTCTTCGTCGTCGCCCTCGTCCTCACCGAACTGCAGGTCGAAGGACTCGAGCAGCTCGCGGTCCTCGTCCTCTGGGGACACGACCTCGACCTTGTAGTCCATCTCGTCGCCCAGCAGCTGCAGGGTCTCGTCGGAAACGGACTGGGTGGCGGTCACCATCTCGCCGAGGTTGAACAGCGCCTGCACCAGTGCTGCTGCGTCAGCGTTGATCTTGTCCGCAAAGTCGGCCAGGGAGGCGCCGCGGGCGAGGCGAATCTTCTCACCGTTGCCGCTCGGCAGCTTAACGCCGCCCACGACCTTCGGTGCCTGCATTGCCTCGTACTCATTGCGCTTCTGACGCTTCGACTTGCGGCCGCGGCGCGGTGGACCGCCCGGACGGCCGAATGCACCTGCGGTGCCGCCGCGACGTCCGCCACGACCGCCACGTGGTCCCGGACCACCCGGGCCACCCGGACCACCTGGGCGACCGCCACGGCCACGACCGCCGCCGAAACCGGCTCCAGACTTGGCGGGCATCTGACCCGGGCTCGGGGTGGCTGGCATCATCGCCGGGGATGGACGACGGCCGCCGCCCTGACGTGCTGCCCCCGGCTTCGGGGTGCCCTGGCCACGGCCCTGACCTGGGCGAGCTCCCGGGCGTGGCGCCTGACCACGGCCGGCGCCGCCACGGGTGCCGCCTGGGCGAGGCATGTCACCAGGGGTGGCTCCGCCACGCGGGCGCGGTGGGCGCTCGGTGGTGGAGGAGAACGGGTTATTAGCAACCCGCTGCGGGCGCGCGCCCGGCTTCGGACCTGGCTTCGGGCCCGGCTTGCCCGTGGCACGAGTTGGCTTCTGACCCGGCTTCGCGGCCGGCTTCGGTGCAGCCTGGCCCGGCTTTGGCGCAGCCTCAGCCGGGGTCGGCGTCGCCTTCACTGCCGGTGCAGCCTTAGCTGCAGCGGCAGGGCTTGGCTTCGCGCTTGGCTTGGCTGCCGCGGCACCCGGCTTCGGTGCAGACTTCGGCTTAGCCGCAGGCTTGGCACCTGGCTTCGGACCACGCTGGGTGCTGTCCGGAACACTGCCAGCCTGTGCCAGCGGGGACGGCGGCGTCGTCGGCTTGGTCTCCTGCGTGACGCCGTAGAACTGCTTCATCTTCTTGACGACAGGGGGTTCCACGGTGGAGGAGGCTGTCTTAACGAATTCTCCCTGTTCCTTCAGGGTTGCAAGGAGTTCCTTGCTGGTCACACCGAGCTTCTTCGCAAGCTCGTGTACGCGTAGCTTTCCGGCCACTACTCTCCTTCGGTATCTCGGAGCCGGTGGCCTTATGCGGAAAGGCTACGTCCGGCTCCCTTTAACGTTTCTGGTTCATCGCTGATGCCGCTTCATCGTGCGCTCATCAGTTCAGAGTGCTTTCAAACATGTCGGGCTCCGTCAACTGATAAATCGTTAACTGTCCATGGAACGTTCAACGCGGCGGGTCAATGTTCTTGAGACCCTTCGCGTCCCAGCACCGCCCATAAATCGTCGAAGTCCGGCGTCACCGAGCCCAATCGCAGGGCGCGGTGGAATCGCCGTTGTTCTATGGCCTTCTCGAGGGCCTCTGCGGTGGGGCTAAGCCACGCGCCGCGGCCCGGGAGCTGGCCGTGAAGATCTGGCACAATGCGGGTGATCCCGTCGTCGCTGTGCTGGGCTACGCACCGTAGGAGCTCGGCGGTGGGCTTCACCTTTCGCGTGGCGATGCACGTGCGCAGTGCGACGTGCGCCGTGGTCTTCCGCGCGAGCGCAGGGTTCGCAGCCGATTCGGCGCGCGAGCCTTCGCGTTTCGCTCGGTCCTCCACAAGCTCACTTTCTCTCGAGCAGCACAAATACGTGGTCCAGCACGTTGACCTGCCCCCAGTCTACGTGAAAAGCCTGTTAGGGGTTAACCCACCCCCGTTTCAGCGTTGTGACAGTTCCCTACGCTGATCCCCGTTATCCCACCCCTAAATGACTCACGGCCCCGCCGGATCCGGCGGGGCCACCCTAGCGAGCCTCCCCGACGTTGAGCTTCAGCGGCGCTAGTTCGCCTGCTCGCCCTCGCCGGCCGAGTGCTCCTCCGGTGCGGCGTCGGACTTAATGTCGATCTTCCACCCGGTGAGACGCGCGGCGAGGCGAACATTCTGCCCCTCCCTACCGATCGCCAGCGAAAGCTGATAGTCCGGAACGACGACGCGAGCGATCTGCTGCTCTGCGTCGATCACAGTCGAAGAGACGAATTTTGAAGGTGAGAGCGCATTGCCCACGTACTGCGCCGGGTCGTCGGAGTAGTCGATGATGTCGATCTTCTCACCGCCGAGCTCAGCCATGATGGCCGACACGCGCTGGCCGCGCGGGCCGATGCACGCACCCTTGGCATTGAGCCCCTTGATCGTGGCGCGGACCGCGATCTTCGTGCGGTGCCCCGCCTCGCGGGCGATGGACATGATCTCCACGGAGCCGTCGGCGACCTCCGGAACCTCGAGCTCGAACAGCCCGCGAACCAGCTCGGGGTGGGTGCGGGACAGGCTGATCTGCACGTTGCGGTCGGCGTGCTTGATGACGTCCGTGACGAAGGCCTTCACGCGGGTGCCGTGCTTGAGCACCTCGCCGGGGATGTGCTCGGCGGGCAGGATTTGGCCGTCGATGCCGTCAGCCTCGGTACCGATGTGGACCACGGTGATGCCGCGCTCGTTTGCGTGTGCGTCGCGGGTGACCACTCCAGAGACGATGGTGTGGCGGATCGGCGAGTACTCGTCGTAGCGCTGCTGAACGCGGGCTCCTCCGATCCGGCGGCGGATCGCCTCGCGCATCGCCAGCGCGGTGGTGCGGTCGAAGTTCTCCGGGGTCTCGTCCAACCGGCCGGTGACGTTGCCCTCCTCGTCGCGCTCCACCTGGTAGATCGCCACTGCGCCCGAGGTGGGGTCGATCTGGACGTCCACCTCGCCGGCGAAGGCGCTCTGGTTGCGGTAGGCCTCCTTCAGGCCGTTGGCGATGGCGTGGATCAGCTCGTCGACCGGCACGCCCTCCTGCCGCTCGATGGCGCGCAGCGTAGCAAGATCAATATTCACTTGTACTCCTCATCGACTTCTTGTCGCTTAGGCTTCGTCACTCTTCGCGAGCTCATGGTACTCGGCCATGGTCAATCCGAGTAATTCCTGCTCGGCTGCTGGCGCGGGTGAGAATTCAACCTCGATGGTGGACCCGGCCAGCACGGCAAGCGGGTAAATCTGCACCGGTGCCTGCGGGGTCTTCTTCCCCGCCCTCTTGCCCTGGGACTTCTTCCCGGTCTTCTTGGCTGCGGGCAGGATCGCGACCTCGTCATTCTCGACGCCCGCGATGCGCCCCTTGCCCCCTCCCGGAAGGTTTGCGAGTCGGCCAATGTTGCGCTGGAAGTGGCGAGCCTCTCGCAGCGGGAAGTCCAGCCCAGGGGTCGTCACCTCGAGGGTGTAGCTCGGCCCGAGGTCAATCTGCTGTGCTTCCTCGGCCGCATCAAAAGCAGCGCCGATCAGCTGGGAGGCTTCCTCGAGCAGGTCGAGGTCCGGGCGTTGGTCCGCGTCCACGGCGATCTTCACGCTGGACTTCGCCCCAGCCCGGGTAAAAGTGAGTTTTTCCACATCCAGTCCGCACTTCTTCGCCTCGTCGGCTGCCAATGCGCGGAGCTTTTCATCAAGAGCGGTTGCCATGCCTTGCACCCTACCCGCCGGTGCGGTGCCCAGCGGAATGTGTGGCACCATAGTGGCTGTGAATCCGGACTCTCCTCAGAATCAAAGCCTCCACCTCCCCGAGCGCTCTAGCGCCATCCCAGCGCTCACTCGGCGTGGCGTGCTAAAAGCGGGGGTCGCGGGGCTGGGGGCGGTGCTTGCGTCGGGATTGCTCCCGGCCTGTGGCATGGACGAGGCCTCCGAGGCTCTTAACCGTGTGCGCGGTGGCTTCGAACCCAATGACCAGCTGCGCTCAATCGGGGCGGTGATGCGTTCGGCTCTGGAGCGGGCCGACGCTGAGGAAGCGGAGTTCATCCGTCGCCAGATCGGGGTTCTCGAGAAAGAATTCCTCCGCCAGTGCGGTACCGACGATGACGGCCAGCGGGACCCGCAGTGCAGTTTCGAGGACGCAGACGGTAGCGGCAGCGGTGACTCCCCCACTTCCAGCACCGCGGCGTCCTCTACCGACCTGAGCTCCGGGACCAGCAGCACAAAGAAGGGCAAGGATTCCGCAGCTGAGCGCAGGCAGCTCTTCGCCGGTATCCAACGCGAGCTGCTGGGCGCCATCGAAAGCCCGGAGTTGCCGGACGCGGACGCCCACGAGAAGGACTCTCATGGCCGCACCGTGACCCGGCAAGAGTTCCAGACTCAGCTGCTGGTCGGCCTCTACGGCGCAACCGCACCCGTCGCCGATGCGCCACAGCGCGAGGATATCGCCGAGCTGCTCGAGGACCCTGAGGTCGTGGGCCGCGGGAACACTAAGGCGCTCGGTGAGGATCTGAAGGAAGCCCTGAACAGCGTCTACGGAGCGATCCAGGCCGCCGGGGTCGCGCTGGCGGCCGACGACGGCTCCGCGCGCAAGCAGCTGGCAGCCGCTGGAGATGGTGCCCGACTGGCCCGCGACGTTGTCACCGCGATGATCACGCCCGCCGCAGACGACAGCACCGAGAAGCCTGAGGACGCAGATGGGGCCTATGAGCCCCCTGCCGGCTTCGGCGTATCGAAGGCCACCAAGGCTCCCGCGAGTGCCAAGGAAGCCCCCGCTTTCCTGCACGCCGCGCTCGCCGCCCCCCTTTCCCAGCTACGCCTACTGGCTGGCCGCGCCGAGACCGGTCCACTACGGCTGGCGCTGGCTCAGACGTGCGCAGCACTAAGTCGCGCCCAGGGCCAGCTGGAGTTGGCCCAGGGGCTTGGGCCCGAAGCAGTGGTCCTGCGAGGTGGGGACTAGCCACGCCACCTCGCGAACCCCACTGATGTCCCCCGCTTAGCCCCGAGCTAACCACCAAGCGTTTGCCCCACGCCCCTTGCTGGCGTTGGGCGCGTCCCTAGGCCCGGGCGGCCTTCGTGATGACGTCGACGGCCTCCGCGTAGTCGATGTCGGAACGCTCGTCGTTCAGACGATCGCGCAGCTCGACCTTGCCTTCGGCGAAGCCGCGGCCAACGACCACGACCTGCGGCATGCCCAGCAGCTCGGAGTCCTTGAACTTCACGCCCGGAGAGACCTTCGGGCGATCGTCGAAGAGCACTTCCAGCCCCGCGCCCGACAGCGCCTCGGCGAGCTCGCGGGCAGCCTCGCCCGCGGCCTCGTCCTTGTTGGCGATGACCACGTGGACGTCGTAAGGGGCGATGCTGCGCGGCCAGCGCAGGCCCTTCTCGTCGTGCATCTGCTCAGCGACCACGGCCAACAAGCGGGAGACGCCGATGCCGTAGGAGCCCATCGTCGGGACGGTGCGGCGGCCGTTCTCGTCCAGGATCTGAACGTCGAAGGCCTCAGTGTACTTCCGGCCCAGCTGGAAGATGTGACCGATCTCGATGCCGCGCGACAGGGTGAGCACGCCCTTGCCATCCGGGGATGGGTCGCCCTCCCGAACCTCGGTGGCCTCAACATAACCATCCGGGGTGAAGTCGCGGCCCGCGACCAGGTTGGAGTAATGGCGGTCCTTCTCATCCGCACCGGTGATCCAGGCAGTGCCCTTGACCACACGGGGATCGGCGAGCATGCGCAGGTCGTTATCCGCGAACGTGCGGGGTCCAACGAAGCCCTTGACGAGGAAGGGGTACTTCTTGAAGTCCTCATCATCGGCCAGTTCGACGACGGCCGGCTCCAGAGCGGCTTGGAGACGCTTCATGTCGACCTCGCGGTCGCCCGGCACGAGGACGCCCGTGAGCTCAGGGGCGAAAGGGTTGCCGTCCTCGTCCTCGCCTGGGCGGGTGACCTTGCACACGATGCACTTCAGGGTGTCTTTCGCCGTCACCGGCTCCCCGTCGACGGTCAGGCCCGCCTCGTTGGCCCATTCCACGAGAGTCTCGATCGTGTCGGTGCCAGGGCTCTCGTGGCTAACGGCCTCCGGCTTGTCCTCGACCGACTCTTCAGCCGGTGGAATGGAGACGACCGCCTCCACATTGGCGGCGTAGTCGGACTCCGTGGAGCGAACGAAGGTATCCTCGCCGTCCGCGGCCACTGCCAGGAACTCCTCGGAGGCCGAGCCACCCATCGCGCCAGAGGTCGCGTAGCAGATGACGTACTCGATGCCGAGTTCGTCGAAGATCCGCTGGTAGGCCTTCCGGTGCAGCTGGTAGGACTCATCCAGGCCTTCGTCGGTCATGTTGAAGGAATAGGAGTCCTTCATGACGAACTCGCGGCCACGCAGGATGCCAGCGCGCGGGCGGGCCTCATCGCGGTACTTGGTCTGGATTTGGTACAGGACCTTCGGGAAATCCTTATAGGAGTTCAGCTCCCCCTTGACGAGCCAGGTGAACAGCTCCTCGTGGGTGGGACCGAGCAGGTAGTCCGCCTCCTTGCGGTCCTTGAGGCGGAAGAGCTCGGGACCGTATTCGTCCCAGCGGCCGGTAACCTCGTAGGGATCCTTCGGCAGCAGCGCCGGGAACATCAGCTCCTGGCCACCGATGGCGTCCATTTCGCGGCGGACAATGTTTTCGACCTTGCGCAGCACGCGCAGGCCCATGGGCAGCCAGGAGTACACGCCCGGTGCGACACGGCGGATATAACCGGCACGGACGAGCAGCTTGTGGCTGGCGAGTTCTGCATCAGCTGGGTTGTCACGCAGCGTGTGCAGGAAGAGGGAGGACATGCGGGTAATCATGATGTTTAGCCTACAGCCCCGCGCCCGCGTGGCAGGCCACCGGCTAGCATGTTTTCATGCTCATCATCCTGCCTCCTTCGGAAAGCAAGACAGTAGGCGGCCAGCCCGGCCCGGTCGCCGTGGATCAGCTGGCCTTCCCCGGGCTAGCGCCAACCAGAAAACACCTGCTCAACACCCTTGAGGCAATGGGCCGCAGCTTCATTGAAGCCCAAGAAGCACTGTCGACGGACTCGGGTTCTGAAGAAGCTGCAGAGGAGCGGATTCGCTCCTTAGACAAGATGATCGGGATCCGTACTACTCAGCACGCTGAGCACGAGTCCAACGCCACCGTAGCTTCCTCCGAGCTGCTGCCCGCGGTGGAGCGCTACACCGGGGTGGCCTACGATGCCCTCGACCCGACGGGGCAACGCACCGGCCGGCCCCTCCCCGCCGACGCACGTGCGAGGCTGGCGATCGGCTCCGCGCTCTTCGGGGTGATCGCCGCCGATGACTTGATCCCCCGCTATCGGCTCTCCGCCGGCTCCAAGGTGTTCGTGGACGGTGAGGCCCGCACTCTGCGTTCCCAGTGGACGAAACCAGCCGAGGGCAACCGCATCAGCGAGGAGCTCGCACGCTGGCGGGAGGATCGCGCCGCCGACACGGACGGTACTGGCGGCGGGATCATCGACCTGCGCTCCGGCGGCTACCGGGACCTCGGGAAAATCCCGGGAGCGGTGAGCTTGCGGGTGGAATCCGAGTACCCGGACGGCAGCCGCAAGGTCGTCAGCCACTTCAACAAGCACTACAAAGGGCTGGTAGCCCGAGAGCTGGCATTGGCAGGCGGCCACCTGCCCGCTGACCCGCAGGGAACCGGCGAGCTGGCGGAGGCCTTCGCCCACCGCATCGGCGAGGTAGAGGCCTTCGTCGAGGCGAATTTCCGCACGGAGGTCCCCGACCCCGGCGAGGTCACGCTCATCGTTCCGGCCGAATAGGCGGAAAGCTCCTCCCCCCCCATCACCCCAGCTAGAAAGCCGAGGCCAAGCCCTTGATCCGGCGCTCGCTGACCCGGCCGATCACGATGATCGCCGGCGGCTTGATGCCTTCTGCCTCGATCGTTTCCCCAAGGGAACCGAGGGTGGTTTCCGTGACCCGCTCGCCGTCAATGGAGGCCGACTCGATGATCGTCACCGCCTGCTCGCGGTCGCGTCCCTTGGCGATGAGCTCAGCCGCGATCGCCCCGGCGTTTTTCACGGCCATGATCAGCACCAGCGTGCCAGTCAGCCCAGCCAGCGCCTCCCAGTTCACGAGCGACTTCTCGTGGCCCGGGAGCACGTGCCCGGACACAATCGTGATGTCGTGCACCCAGCCGCGGTGGGTCAGCGATACGCCCGCCAGCGCTGGCGCGGAGGTCACGCTCGTGACCCCAGGGATCACGGATACCGGCACGCCAGCGGCCGCGCAGGCCTCGGCCTCCTCCAGCCCGCGGCCGAAGATGAAGGGATCCCCGCCCTTCAGGCGCACCACCCTCTTGCCCTGTTGAGCAGCCTCGATGAGCATCTCGTTGGTCTTCTCCTGAGCGACCTGCTTGCCATAGGGGATCTTGGAGACGTCCACGAGTTCCACCCCACGCTCGGCTGCCTCCTCGGCGAGGCTAAAGGGGCCCAGGTGGTCGGCGAAGATGATGTCGGCGCCCTCGATGGCTCGCTTCCCCGCCACGGTGATCAACCCCTCGCCGCCGGGGCCGCCACCCACCAGCGTCACGGTCCCCGCTCCGGGGCACTCGCGATCCCCATCTCCTGCAGTCTGCGCTTCCCCAGTTCCGCCCCCGAGGTTATTGACCGGCACGCCGTGCTGCTCAGCCGCGGCGATCAGGTCTGTGGCCCCCGGGGTCTCTGCCGGGAGCACGACGAGGGCGGTGGCACCCCAATCAATCTCCGACACCGCCCCGGCAGCGAGGGTGGTGACGATGGCGCCTGCGTCGCTGCAGCGTTGGGCGACGAGCTCGGCGTCGGGGCTGCCGGCCGGGACGAGGACGTGGACGTTCCGCAGGGAAATACTCATAAGCACAGCATAGTAGACCGAGCGGTCTAGAATCTCAAACCCTCTTCAACAGTGAAAACCGCCCGCCCCGAGGGCAATCCTCGCGGGCGGGCGGTCTGCGGGCAGCGGAAGCTACTTAGCCAGCTTCAGCGCCTTCTGGGAGCGATCCCACTGCTCCTGGAACAGGGCCTCGTTCTTCACCAGGCGCTGGCCGTAGGACGGGATCATCTCGCGCAGCTTCGGAGCCCACTCAGCCATACGACCGCCGAAGCAGCGCTCCAGCACCTCGAGCATGGCAGCCGGAGCGATGGAAGCGCCCGGGGAGGCACCCATCAGGCCGGCGATGCTGCCGTCGTTGGAGTTGATCAGGGTCGTACCGAACTCGAGGGAGCCGAACTTCGGGGCGCCGATCGGCTTGATGACCTGGACACGCTGGCCAGCGATGACCAGCTCCCAGTCCTCGTCCTTGGCCTCCGGCATGTACTCGCGCAGGGACTCCATCTTCGCGGTCTGGTCCTTCAGCAGCTCCTCGACCAGGTACTTGGTCAGGCCGAACTCCTGCAGGCCAACACCGATCATGGACGGCAGGTTGCCCGGACGCAGGGACTTGAACAGGTCCAGGAAGGAACCGGACTTCAGGAACTTCGGGGTCCAGCCGGCGTATGGGCCGAAGAGCAGACCCTTCTTGCCGTCGATCACGCGGGTGTCGAGGTGTGGCACGGACATCGGCGGGGCACCGACGGAGGCCTTACCGTAGACTTTCGCGGCGTGCTTCTCGATGAGCTCCTCATTGGTGCAGCGCAGCCACTGGCCGGAGACCGGGAAGCCACCGTAGCCCTTGATCTCCGGGATGCCAGCCTTCTGCAGCAGCGGCAGCGCCATACCGCCGGCGCCGACGAAGACGAAGTTGGCAGTGACGACGGAGGTGTCGCCGGTGTGGCGGTTCTTGACGGAGACCTTCCACTTCGCGCCGTCGCGCTTGAGGTTGACGACCTCGCTGCCGTAACGCACCTCGACGCCCTCAGCCGTCAGGGCGTCGACGTACTGGCGGGTCAGCGCACCGTAGTTGATGTCGGTGCCCTCCTCGAACCAGGAAATCGCGGTCGGGGTGTTGAAGTCGCGGCCCTCCGCCATCAGCGGCAGGAACTCGCGGAACTTCGTCTCCGAGTCCGAGAACTTCATGTTCGGGAACAGCGGGTTATCCTTCAGGGCCTCGTAGCGAGCCTTCAGGTAGTCCACCTGATCCATGCCCTGCGCGAAGGAGACGTGAGGAACCCGGTTGATCCACTCAGACGGCTCGCCCAGGATGTCGTTCTCCACGAGGTGGGACCAGAACTGGCGGGAGACCTGGAACTTCTCGTTGACACCGACGGCCTTGGAGACGTCGATCTTGCC
>DWUR01000089.1 GCA_019120635.1 Candidatus Corynebacterium intestinavium
ACGACCAGCAGGAAGCGCGGGTGCTTCGCGGAGGGGGACGCCAGGTCGCTCAGGAACGAGCCCTTGACCTTCAGGTGTGCGCTCTGGCGGGTCTCCGGCACTGTCATCAGGCCAACGATCGTCACGATCGAGAGGACAACGTGGATCATATAGGGCAGCTGGCCGGGGATCGGGCCCCACTCCGCGAGCAGGCCCGCGATCAGCGCGCCCACCGCGAAGCCGCCGGTCATGGCCATCGCGGAACGCTTCGCCCCGGAGTTCGGCTTCGCCGTCGGGTCGAAGGCCGGGCTGGAAAGCTCCTTGATCCAGGAACCACCCGCGGTCATCGCCATGCCCAGCGCCAAGCCGGAGAGCATGCGGCCAGTAAAGATGATCGGCTCGCTGGTCTCGCCCATCGCGATAAGAACGGACCCAATCAGCGCAACGATCGGGGCAGGCAGCATGACGACGCGGCGTCCATAACGGTCGGACAGTGGCCCGGCGACCAGCAGGCCGATGGCGATACCCACCGCGTAGAAGGCCAGCAGGGCATCCACGAACACCGGGGAGAAGACGTCCTCCCCGCGGTAGAAGACCATCATCGGAGTGAACTCGTTGCCGCCCCATGCGACGATAAATACCGCCAACGCAACCATGAGCCACGCTCGCGAACCCTTGTACTTCGAGCCTCGCGAGTCGATGTTGAGATTGGTTGGGGTATCGGAGCTTCGTGACATGGCTACCAATGTTAATCCTCGGCATCTCGCCGACATACTCGAATGCGGGTTAAGCGGAAATCGCGAATTGGCTGTGGCCTTCGCCACATTGCGTACCCTTGGGTCATGGCACAGAACTCACCAAAGAATAAGCAGCTTGGAGAGGACATCCCCCGTCGCTCCAAGGCCCCCAACCCCCTGCCGACCACCCCGAATCCGGCGATCCTCCCGGAGCTCAGGCGGGTGCTCGACGGCCAATTTGGCGAGGCACGGGACAACATTCGCGAGGTACTCAAGGACGATCAGTTCCGGCCCGCGGTGGGGCTCAGCCTGGAAGAAGCCCGCGCCCGCACCACCGCCCAGCTGCAGTCGGTGCTGGATTCGGGCCTGCCGCACGGCGCGTTCCGCGAGGAGCAGGGCGGCACCGGGGAGACCGGCGCGACCCTGGCCAGCATCGAGATGCTCGGCATGGCGGATCTCTCCCTGATGGTGAAATCCGGCGTGCAGTGGGGGCTGTTCGGCGGCGCTGTGGGCAACCTCGGCACCGAGCGCCACCATGACCTGGTTAAGGACCTGATCGAGCTGCGAGCGCTGGGCTGCTTCGCGATGACGGAGCGCGGCCACGGCTCCGACGTCCAGAACCTCGAGACCACCGCGACCTACGATCCGGAGACCCAGGAGTTCGTCATCAACTCCCCCACCGCGTCTTCGGAGAAGTGGTACATCGGCAACGCCGCCCGCGACGGCCGCTTTGCCGCGGTCTTCGCGCAGCTCTACACCCCGGGTGTGGAGGAGTCGCACGGCGTGCACTGCCTCGTCGCCCGCATCCGCGAGGACGACGGCTCCCCGGTCGAGGGCGTGCGCCTGGGCGATCACGGCTACAAGGGCGGGCTGCCCGGCGTGGACAACGGCACCCTGGTCTTCGAGAACTACCGCGTGCCGCGCGAGAACCTACTCAACCGCTTCGCAGACGTGGACGAAGAGGGCAATTACACCTCGCCGATCGAGAACCCGAACCGCCGCTTCTTCACGATGCTCGGCGCACTGGTCCGCGGGCGCGTGACGGTGGGTGCCGCCGCCGGTGCTGCGGCGCGAACCGCCCTGGATATCGGAGTGCGCTACGCCAACCTGCGCAAGCAGTTCGCGCCCAGCGATGACCTGCCGGAAAATACCCTCATCCAGCACCGCAAGCACCGGCTGCGCCTCATCCCTCGGGTGGCGCGCGCCTACGCACTGCAGCTGGCGACGAACGAGCTGATCTCCGGGCTGCACGACCTCGAGGCAGGCGGCGTCGATCCCGTGAACGCCACGAAGGAGGAGCAGGCCGAACAGCGCGAGCTCGAGGCTCACGCTGCTGCCCTGAAGGCGGCGAACACCGCGCACGCCACCGACACCATCCAGGAGATGCGCGAGGCCTGCGGCGGCTATGGCTACATGGCCGAGAATCTGCTGACCAGCCTGAAGGCAGACTCGGATATCTTCACCACCTTCGAGGGCGACAACGTGGTGATGATGCAGCTGGCCGGTAAGGAGCTTATGACCGGCTTCTCCAAGGAGATCGGCAGCTTCAACCCGCTGGAGATGGTCCGCTTCGGACTGGATAACTTCTCCACCCTGTTGCGCCGCCGCACCGCCGCGGATGCCCTGGTCCAGAACCTGAAGGACACCTTCTCCGATAGCGAGGAGGCCACTCTCTTCGACCCGGCCAGCCAAGTACGCCTGATTTCGGAGCGCGAGCGTCGCCTCATGGTCTCCCTGGGGCGCCGCCTGCGGGTGGCCAAGGACATGCCGGTAGAAAAGGCCGCAAAGGTGGTCGACCGGGCACAGGACCACCTGCTGGAGGTCGCGTGGGCGCACGTGGACCGCATCCTCCTCGAAGCCATGCTGGAGGCGGAAGCGACGCTGACCAGCGACACCGCCCGCCATGTGATGGAGCAGGTCCGCGACGTCTACTTCCTGGACCTCATCGTCCGCAACGGCAGCTGGTACCTGGAGCAGAACCTGCTCACGGGTACGCGCACCAAGGCGGCGCGTGCCGCGCTCAACGACCTGGTGGACTCTCTTGGTCCGTGGTCGGAGCTGCTGGTGGACGCCTTCGGGGTGCCGTCGGAGATCACCTCTGTCAACCTTATGCAGCGCTATGAGGACATGGTCACCAAGGCCGAGTCCGACCCGGCGGTGGGCCAGCCGGGCCGCTGGCGCGAGGACTAGCGCCAGCGCTGCAGGGAGGCCGCGCGGCAGAAAGCCGTGGCATACGGAAAGTACTAGCCGCGCGGCCCCATGAACCCCTGCACCCTTCGCGCAAAACCGGCGCGCTAGCCTCGACTGAGTGACAGTTTCGGGAGATCAGAATAGGCAGGGCCCGCCAGCAGCGGGCAAAAATTCAGTCGACCGTATCTTCGGCACGGATGCCGATTCCTTCGGCGTCCGTGCCCTCCCCGATGCCCCTTCCCCGCCCTCGATGCGGGCGATGCTGCTGACCTTCAACTCCTTCCGCCACCAGGTCCCCCGCGCCATCCGCGCTGCCCTGGCGATCCTCATCCCGGGAATCATCGGTTATCTGCTGGGCTTCGGTGCCGAGCTACTGCTCGTCTCCGCGGGGGCTGTGCTCCTCATCAATGGTGAGAACAAGCCCTACCGCGAGCGCTGGAAGTCCCTGCTGCGCTATGGGCTGTTATTCACCAGCCTGACCCTGGGATTCCGCCTGCTCGGCATCTGGAGCCACTCCCACGAGCAGATGGACTTCTCCGAAGGACTTGGCGGTGTCATCGCCGACCCGCGCGGCGCGCTCATCGCCTACCTGCCGCTGATGCTCTTCCTCGCCGTCTGCGTGGTCTGCGTCTACGTGACGATGTGCCTGCGGCTCACCCCGCCCGGCCCGTACCTGATGCTCTTCGTCACCGGCGGGCTGATGGTCAACAAGATTTCCATCTCCCTCTCCGCCACCCTGATCTGGTCCATCATCGGCGCGGTCTCCGGGTTCATCATCAGCATGTCTGGGTGGCTGGTCGACAAACACGGGCCGGAACGCAAGGCGGTGGAGGACGCCGAGGCTGCCGTCGCCGACTACCTGGAGGCCCGAACCAAGGAGGCCCCAGCCGAATACGAATCGCTCAAGCTCACTGCCGCCGGGGCGATCCACCGCGCCTGGTCGATGCTGGCCCACGCGGGTGCCATCCACGGTGGAACGATCACCCCGGAGGCCCAGGGCACCAAGCGCGAGCAGCTCGTGCACCGCATGCTCAGCGCGCAACACCGCTGGGCCACCGCCGATCCTGAGGCCCAGGCGCAACGCAATTCTCCCTCCGACCGACGCACGATCCCGCTCGCTTCTCCCGGGGCATGGGCCAAGCTGAAGCGGCAGTGGCACCGCGACTCCCACCCAGTGGTCACCGCACAGCGCGTCGCGCTCGCGGGCCTGGGAGTATCCATCCTCTCCACGGTGCTCGGCCTGGGACGACCAGACTGGGCGATTACCTCCGTGATGCTGCTGCTCGGCCAAGGGCCCTACCGCATGGCAGGCACGGTGCGCTGTATCCACCGCATCGCTGGCTCCGTCATCGGGATCCTGCTGTACCTGGCCTTCTACCAGCTGCACCCGGGAATCCTGATGGACCTCTTCGGCCTGGCGGTGGCCATGGCCTGCACGGAGCTTTTCATCGCCGCGAACTACGGGTTGGCGATGGTCTTCACCGCCCCGTTGGGGCTCATGATGGCTGGCCTGGGCAGCGCACCCATCGGGCAGACGGCGATGGACCGCGGCGCGGAGCTGGTGATCGCCTCCCTGCTCTCCGTCCTGGCCATCTGGCTCTTCCGCCCCAATAACCTCCAGAAGACCGCAGAGCTCAACTACGCGTACCTGCTGACGTCGATAAAAAAGATGATCGCCAGCCTACGGACCAGTTCGATCGACGACGTCATCCTGGACCGCCGCGAGCTGCGGTACGAGCTGAACGAGTCACGTGCGGTGACGAATGCCTGCGCCAACGAGTCCTATGAGTGGCGGCAAGAACAGTGGGATCACCACGCCGCCGCGCAGCTAGTCGCCCACGAGGTGTTGCGAGTCGGAGCGACGGCCGCGCACTCCGACATGGACAAGGTCCCAGGCGGCGATGTCGAGAAACTGGCCGCGATGTACAGCCGGCTCGCCCCGGCTAACGTGTAGCGCGCGCCTTCACAATGGCCGTGAGGGTCGCGATCGCGCAGAACGTCCAGGTGCAGCACAACACGATGAGGCTGCCCGTCCCCACGACCCGCGGGATCACCTGCCACGGACCGGACATGGTCTCCGCCATCATCGCGGCCCCCAAGGCCACGGTGCCGATCGGGAAGGTCAAAGCCCACCAGCCCGGGGTGAAGTTCATGCGCTCCCGGAAGCCATAGACCGTGCGGATCACCGCGAAACCCCCCACTGGAATGCCGATGACCAGCGCCACCCAGCCATAAGCGTGGGCGAGCCAGGTGACTGCCGGGGTTGCCGAGGGCAGCATCACCATCTCCGCCTGCGCGGCGATGGACTGGGCAGTGGCGGTGGACTGGCCGACCACGCCCAGCGGAATCCAGGTAGAGATGGAGGCATCCACCGGCAGAGGGTGATAGAAGAAGTGGCTGCGATAAGCCAGCGTGAACAGCAAAATGGCGAAGAATAGCGCCAGGAAGAAGAACGCGGTGACGGCCAGCACTAGGACCACCCTGAGCTGATCGGAGTCGATGTCGTCGACGAGGCCCGCGCCCGTCGTAGCGGAAACCATCGGCGGGACCACAGCTAGACCCCAGGCCGGGACCGGGTGGGTTGCCCCCTTCTCCATAAGCCGCAGGGCGACCCGGAAGGTGGTGAACAGGCCAATGAGGGTGCCGATCAGCCAGAGCGCTGCAGCCACGGCGATGGCCCAGGCAGCGGGCGCGGATTCCGCCAACCCGGCGCGGTGAGTGGCTTCAGCCCCGAAAGGCAACAGCGGGGCAACGTTGTGGATCGCCGACCCCGTGGCTGTCATGCCCATGGAGACGGTGCCCCAGGTCGGGAGGATCGACATGTCCCGCCACGTGTGGGCGAATAAACCGGGGTTGCGGCGGGCGTTGACCGCGAAGCCGGTCCCCAGGCCGATGAGCAGCACGATCGCGAGGAACATCAGTGCCGTTGCCGGGTACAGGAGCCAGCCATAATCCGGGACCTGTCGACCGAGTAGGGAGGACAGGATGGCCGTGCCCATGACCGAGGGGAACCACACCGGGCTGGCTGGTGGCAGCGCGCTCGGCCAGATGGAGCTCGGCCGATTGGAGCTGGGCTGCTCGCCGCGGCTGGCGGACTGGAACTGGGCCTGATGGGCCGCGCGGCGTGGCCGCTGGTCGCGGTCTGGTTGCGGCGTGCTGTGGCTGTCCACCGTGTTGTTCTCTCTAATTATTGGTCATTCCTGCTGCGCTGGTCAGCTGCTCCCCTCAACATGACGACGCCGGGAACGGTTGCTGTGGCTGCTGTCCCTTCCCGCGTGGCGCCGTTTCGGGACCGAGAAGTGCCATCACCATGATGATACGGGCAGCGTGGTGGCGAAATGCGAAACGGTCACTACCGCATGCGCTGGTAGTGACCGTTTTTTGGTGAGCCGCCTGCGAGAATCGAACTCGCGACCTTTTC
>DWUR01000090.1 GCA_019120635.1 Candidatus Corynebacterium intestinavium
ACGATGCGCAGGACGTTGAGGCCCGCGATCTGGCCGGCTTCCTTGGTGGACTGGCGCTCGGAGTCGGAGAAGTAGGCCGGCACGGTGATGACCGCGTCGGTGACGTCCTCGCCCAGGTAGGACTCGGCGTCGCGCTTCAGCTTCATCAGGGTGCGTGCGGAGATCTCCTGTGCGGTGTACTTCTTGTCGTCGATTTCTACGTTCCAGCTGTCGTCGCCGATGTGTCGCTTGACGGAGCTGACGGTGCGGTCAACGTTGGTGACCGCCTGGTTCTTTGCGGACTGACCGACCAGAACCTCGCCGTTCTTAGCGAAGGCTACGACGGAAGGCGTGGTGCGTGCGCCCTCGGAGTTGGCGATAACAGTTGCCTCGCCGCCCTCGAGCACCGACACCACAGAGTTCGTGGTTCCAAGGTCAATACCTACTGCGCGTCCCATTGTCTTTTCTCCTTTTGTTGTGGGTTTTATGTGCTGGCCCTTGCGAGCCCCTCACTAAGCCTTAGCGCCCTAGACTCAAGTTTTATTCCCAGCATCCGGAAAATCTTTTAAATTTGCCTGAAAGCTTGCGATTTTCACTTGTTCTGAGCCCTTCGGCGGTATCGGAAGCTCCGCATGAGTGCCAGCGCCTCAACTTCTGTAACCCAGTATCCAAAAAATTCATTCCCGGTCAAGCCGAATTGAGTGCATCAGACTCACCTTCCACGATTTCCGCAGCGCAGACTAGGCTAAACAGCCATGAGCCTGTCGATGCACATCGCCGCACTCTTTCCGGACCCGCGCGTTCAGCGCGCCAAGAAGCAAACCGGCATCGCCCGGAAGACTGCCACCGTGCCGGATCCGCCCCACGAGGTGCGCCAGCACTATGCCGTTTTCGAGCACAGCTACTCAGGCTTTCCTATTTATTCCATCACCCAGATGGTCTTCGGAGACTCCCAATCCGCTGAGGCCGAGCAGTACGACCCGAACGCCCCAGCCCTCGACGAGCTCACACCCCGGCAGACCGCCAAGCGCGCCGTCCTCTACATCCCGGGCGGCGACTTCTCCGACTACATGCCCACCGCTGCGTGGCGCTTCGTCACCGACCTGGTGGACGCAGGCTTGCGCGTCGACATTCCACTTTCGGGTCGACTGCCGGATTACACCGCCCGGGAGGCCGTGCCGCTGGTGCGCCGGGCCTACCAGGATCTACTGAAGGAGCACGGGGCGAAGAACATCACGGTCATCGCCGATGGCTCCGGCGCCGCGCTCGCCCTCGGCAGCCTGCTGGCATTCCTGCCAGACGCCAGCCCCGCCAACGTCATCCTCGTCGACCCCTGGTACAACCTCGTCGCGAGCGGCTGGCAGCAGCAACACACGGGAAGGGTGGCATCCTACTTAAAGGAGGTCTCCCACCGCTGGGCCGGCGGCCAGCTGAATAACGCGAAGGTCAACCCCGGCGTCATGGAACGCCAGGAGTGGCGCCAGTGGGCGGGCTCCACCTTCCACGTCTTCGTCGGTGGGCACAGCCAGCCGATGCGGGATGCGCGGCGACTCGAGAAGGACCTCAAAAACGCAGAGGTGCCGGTGGAGGTCACCCGCGTCGAAGGAACCGTCTACATGTACCACCTGCACCGAACCAGCGAGGGGCGCCGCGACCGCCGTCAAATGATCCGCATCGCACAGGGGCAGGGGAACTAAAGCGCGACCCCGATGGCGCTGTGTTCCGCATCACTAGTGGTAGAGCGCCGATTCGTGAGCCAGCACACAATTTAAGCAACATTTCTATTGCGTATTTCGTCCCGGGGCGAGGCCGAAAAAGTGTATATACCTGCGTTTAAGCTGCTAACGTACCCATGAAGTAACGGAATTATAGGTATCCAGCTCATCCGAGACTGGCTTATAAAGGAGTACTCCATGTACCTGCTTGCAGCAGGGCAGGCGACAAGCACTGACATTCCGTGGAATGTCACGGTCCCCCTGGGGATCATTGGCGCGCTGCTCTCCATCCCAGCCTGGATTTTCTTCCTCCGCGGTGCCCTGCAGATCTTCAAGACGATCCGCCTGGGCCAGCCGGCGCTGAAGCGCACGGATAACCCAGGCTCTCGCCTTGGCAACCTGATCAAGGAAATCCTGGGCCACACGAAGATGGCCAAGAAGCCTGGGGTCGCTATCGCCCACTGGTTCGTCATGGTGGGCTTCCTCCTTGGCGCACTGGTCTGGTTCGAGGCTTATATCCAGACCTTCAACCCGGAGGGCGGCTGGCCGATCATCGGCAACTGGGCCGTCTACCACTTCGTTGACGAGATCCTGGGTATCGGCACCACGCTGGGCATCATCGCCCTGATCATCATCCGCCAGAACATCGGCGATAAGGAGCGCAAGGCCCGCTTCTACGGCTCCAATGCCAAGGCCGCATACTTCGTCGAGATCGTGGTCCTGCTTGAGGGCCTGGGCATGATGTTCGTGAAGGCTGGCAAGATCGCCACCTTCGCCAGCTACGAGGGCGGCCACGCCTCCACCGACTTCCTGACGATGCAGATCGCGAAGATGCTGCCGGAGTCCCCGCTGATGGTCTCCATCTTCGCGCTGATCAAGCTACTCTCCGGCATGGTCTGGCTGTTCATCGTGGGTCAGAACATCACCTGGGGTGTCGCATGGCACCGCTTCATGGCGTTCTTCAACATCTTCCTGAAGCGCAACTCCGACGGCCGTAACGCGCTCGGCGCGGCGAAGCCGATGACTTCCCAGGGTCGCATCCTGACCATGGAAAACGCCGATCCGGACACGGACAACATCGGCGCCGGCTCCATCGAGGACTTCACCTGGAAGGGCTGGATGGACTTCACCTCCTGTACCGAGTGTGGCCGCTGCCAGGAGCAGTGCCCGGCCTGGAACACGGAGAAGCCGCTGAGCCCGAAGAAGCTCATCATGGATCTGCGCGACCACGCGGTCGCTTCTGCCCCGTACCTGCTGGAGAAGGCCTCCGCCCCAGCCGGTGGCGGCCTGTTCACCGGGGACGCCACCGAGGTGGACCCGGCAGCCGAGGCGCACTCCGACATGCCACTACTGCAGCTGGTCGCCGAGGGCGAGATGGGCGTTATCGACCCGGACGTCCTGTGGTCCTGCACCAACTGTGGCGCCTGTGTCGAGCAGTGCCCGGTGGATATCGAGCACATCGACCACATCGTCGACATGCGCCGCTACCAGGTGCTGGCCGAGTCCGAGTTCCCGACCGAGCTGGGTGGCCTGTTCAAGAACATGGAGACCAAGGGCAACCCTTGGGGCCAGAACAACAACCAGCGCTCCGACTGGATCCAGAAGGCGAAGGCCGACGGCATCGAGGTGCCGGTCTTCGGCGAGGACATCGAGAACTTCGACGACACCGAGTACCTGTTCTGGGTCGGTTGCGCCGGTGTCTACGACGACAACGCCACCAAGACGACCCGCGCGGTAGCGGAACTGTTGTACACCGCTGGTGTGAAGTTCGCCGTCCTGGGCGAGAACGAAGGCTGCACGGGTGACTCCGCCCGCCGTGCCGGTAACGAGTTCCTCTTCCAGATGCTGGCTGAGCAGAACATCGAGACCTTGGACAACGCCTTCGAGGGCGTGCCGCCGAAGCAGCGCAAGATCGTTGTTACCTGTGCTCACTGCTTCAACTCCCTGCGCAACGAATACCCGGAGATGGGCGGTAACTACGAGGTCATCCACCACACCCAGCTGCTGAACAAGCTGGTCCAGAAGGGCTACCTGGAGCCGGTGAACACGCCGAACTCCAGCCGTACCGTGACCTACCACGACCCGTGCTTCCTGGGCCGTCACAACAAGGTCTTCGACGCCCCGCGTGAGCTGATCGGCGCCTCCGGTGCTGAGCTCACCGAGATGCCGCGCAACCGCAACACCGGCTTCTGCTGTGGCGCTGGTGGTGCCCGCATGTGGATGGAGGAGGACCTCGGTTCCCGCATCAACCTGAACCGCACGGACGAGGCGCTGGCTACCGGCGCGGACGCCATTGCGATTGGTTGCCCGTTCTGTAAGACGATGATCAACGACGGCGTGAACAACCGTCAGGCAGACGTCGAAGACAAGAGCGAGCGCACCCAGGTCCTGGATATCGCCCAGATGTTCCGCGAGTCCATCCTGGTCGACGGCGAGCTGCCGGCACCGCGCTCCCCTGAGTTCCTGGCCGCCCCTGAGCGTGGCTGGGTCGACGAGGAGAAGCTGGCTCGCGAGGAGGCCGAGCGCAAGGCCGCCGAGGAAGAGAAGCGCCGCGCTGAAGAGGAGAAGAAGCGCAAGGCGGAGGCCAAGGCTGCCGAGGATAAGAAGAAGCAGGCTGCCGCTGCCGCCGGTGGTGCTGCAGCTGCTGGTGCCGCGGGTGCCGCTGCCGCCGCTCCGGGCGCGCCTGGTGGCGCTCCGGCCGCTCCTTCTGCCCCGGGTGCTCCGGCGGCACCGGGTGCACCGTCGGCCCCGGCTGCACCATCTGCAGGTGCGCCAGCAGCTCCGGGTGCTCCGGGCGCTCCAGCGGCTCCAGGCGCTTCCGCCCCAGCTGCACCGAAGGCTCCTGCTGCTCCGGGTGCCCCAGCCGCTCCAGGTGCTTCCGCCCCAGCCGCACCGAAGGCTCCAGCGGCACCAGGTGCTCCAGGCGCCCCGGCTGCACCGGGGGCTCCGGGTGCACCGGCCGCCCCGGGCGCATCCGCACCAGCGGCTCCTGCCGCCGAAAGTGAGGCTGCAGCTGAGAAGCCAGCAGCACCGGCTGCGGAGAAGACCGAGTCCGGCGCTATCAAGCTGGGCAGCACCACCCCGGGCGCTCCAGGCGCCCCGGCAGCACCGACCGCAGCTCCAGTGGCAGCTGATCCAGCAGCTGAACCAGCAGCGGCTCCCGCCGCGCCGGCAGCCGAGGAGAGCGAGCAGGCT
>DWUR01000091.1 GCA_019120635.1 Candidatus Corynebacterium intestinavium
CTCGTCCATCTCCACCATCAGGCGGTCCCGGGAGACCTTCGCCAAGATGCTCGCGGCACTGATCGCCGGGGACAGCGCATCTCCCTTGAGCAGAGGCGCGTGCTCGCAATCAAGCTCCGGCAGGTGCACTGCGTCGGTGAGGACCACGTCCGGCGCCACAGACAGTCCCGCAACGGCGCGGTACATGCCGTTGATATTGGCGTACTGGATGCCCTTCCGGTCGATCTCGGCGGCGGGGATATGGACGATCTTGTAAGCCACCGCGTGCTCAGTGATGGCGCCGAAGAGCTTCTCACGCCGTAGCGGGGTGAGCTTCTTGGAGTCGTTGAGGCCTGCCAGCTCGGGAACGTCGTGATCGGGCAGGACGCAGGAGGCAATGGTGATGGGGCCGCAGCAGGCGCCGCGACCGGCCTCGTCCACCCCGGCCACGTGGGTAAACCCGTGGAATCGCAGATAGTCATCGACGAAGCTATAGCCCTCGGAGAGCGCCTGCTGCACCAGCTCGGCGCCGCGAGCGCGCGCAGCCGACTGTGGGGTGGGACGCGCCATGGCTACTGCTGGATATCCAGGTGCGCGACCCCGCCGATGCGGTCGATCGGGAGCACGCGCGCGGAGACCTTACCCACCACGTTCTCCACCGGGATGGTGCCCTGGTGCTCGTCGCCCACGTGGCCACGGGAGTCCAGGGAGTTGGTGCGGTTGTCGCCCATCAGCCACAGGTGGTCATCCGGCACGGTGATGGGGCCGAAGTACTCGCCCTGGCAGGCATCAGAGCCGGTTGTCGGGTCCACCGGGTTCACCAGCGGGCTCATCGTGTAGGAATCGTCCACCTTCTTGCCGTCGACCATCACGCCGGGGTCGCCGGGGCGGCACTGGACAGTCTGCCCACCGGTGGCGATGACTCGCTTGACTAGAGCGTTTTCATCAGGAGCAATGATGCCGATCATGCTACCGGCGTTCTGCAGCCCCCTGATCAGCCCATTGTCCGAACGCTGGGAGACGTAGGTCGTATTCCAGGAGTCTTCTCCGACGAAGACGACGACGTCCCCCGGCTTCGGTTCTTTTCCGCCGAGGTAGGCGAGCTTATTGACGAAGATCCGGTCATTCGTGCACCCCTCGCAGCCGTGCAGGGTGGGCTCCATGGATTCGGACGGGATCAGGTAGAGCCTGCCGACGAAGATATTGAACATGCCAAGAATCAGCATGGTGGCAACCAGGATGATGGGCATCTCCACCCACCACGGGTAGGTCTTCTTCTCCTTGGCCTTGCCCTGCGACGTGCCGGTGGCCTTATGATTCTCGGTTGCCGTGCCCTCCCCCGCACGTGCTGTCCCATCCCCTGGCTGTGCAGCGGCTTGACCTGCCGCCTGCTGAGGCGCAGCGCCGCCTGCGTGCGGGGCTGCTGCGTCGGGGTTGGGCTGGTGCTTCTTGGGATCGGTAGTCACAAGGGTTCAGACTACCAGGCGGTCATCTGCGACACTGGGACGTTCCATTCCTGGGGCCACTGCCTCATCCAGGCAAGAAAAAAGGGGAACGGAAGTCACTTCCGTTCCCCTCTCACGCGCACATCGTGCGGTGGCGCAGACTAGCGCTTCTCCTTGATCTTGGCTGCCTTGCCGTGGCGATCGCGCAGGTAGTACAGCTTCGCGCGACGGACCTTACCGCGGGACAGAACCTCGAGCTTGTCGATGTTCGGGGAGTGCACTGGGATGGTGCGCTCCACGCCGATGCCGAAGGAGACCTTGCGGACGGTGAAGGTCTCGCGGATGCCGGAGCCCTGGCGCTTGATCACAACGCCACGGAAGACCTGCACGCGGGACTTGCTGCCCTCGATGACCTTCAGGTGCACGTCAACGGTGTCACCTGCGCGGAACTCTGGGATATCGTCGCGCAGCTGTGCTGCATCGACCTTGTCAAGAATATGCATGGATTAATCCTTTGCTTGCCTGGATAGAGGATCCTCGCGGCTTTTCGATGCTCATCGCGCCTACGGGTTCGTACCCGGAACATAGTTAACTCGGATAGTATGCCAGCCAACTCCTAAGAATCCAAACTAGCTATAAGCCGGCCTGCTTGAGGGCAGCGGCCATCGCGCCAACGGGATGTGAACCGCCGCCACGCTGTCCGCCCCGCTTGCCACGCTGGCCACCGCGCTTGCGGGACCGGCCGTCGCGGGTGCCCCTCTCTCCTGCCTCCTCGCGGCGACCTGCACGACCGGAGCCGGAGCCCTGCTCGCCACCTGGCTCGTCGTTCAGGCGCAGGCTCAGGCCAATGCGCTGCCGGTCGACGTCGACGTCCATCACCTTCACTTTGACAACCTGACCGGAGTGGACCACCTCGTGGGGGTCCTTGACGAATCGGTCGGCCATCGCGGAGACGTGGACGAGGCCGTCCTGGTGCACGCCGATGTCGACGAAGGCGCCGAAGGCGGCCACATTAGTCACCGTTCCCTCCAGCACCATGCCGGGGCGCACGTCGGAGACCTTCTCCACGCCCTCGGCCAGGCTCGCGGTCTTAAAGCTCGGGCGCGGATCACGGCCCGGCTTATCCAGCTCCGCCAGCACATCGCGCACCGTCGGCACACCGAAAGTCTCGTTCGCGTAATCCGCAGGACGCAGCTTCGTCAGCACCGCGGAGTTGCCGATCAGCTGCGACACCGCCACGCCGGTGTCCTCCGTGATGGAGCGCACCAGGTTGTAGGCCTCAGGGTGGACCGCGGAGGCATCCAGCGGGTCCTCCCCGTCGTGGATACGGAGGAAGCCCGCAGACTGCTCGAAGGCGCGCGGGCCCAGGCGCGGCACCGTCAGCAGCTCCTTGCGGGAGCGGAAGGCGCCGTTGTCGTGCCTGTGCGTGACGATGTTCTCCGCCACTGTCTTAGTGATCCCCGCGACCCGCTCGAGCAGCTCGACGCTGGCGGAGTTGACGTCCACCCCGACCGAGTTCACGGCATCCTCGACCACCGAGTCCAGGGAGTTGGTCAGCCACGTCTGATTGACGTCGTGCTGGTACTGCCCCACCCCGATGGACTTTGGGTCGATCTTCACCAGCTCGGCCAGCGGATCCTGCAGGCGCCGGGCAATGGACACCGCCCCGCGCAGGGAGACGTCCATGTCCGGGAACTCCCGCGACGCGACTTCGGAAGCCGAGTAGACGGAGGCCCCTGCCTCGCTGACGATGACCGGGGTCGGGCGCTTCCCGCCGCCCTCGGCGATGAGATCGGCAATCTCCCGGGCGAGCTTCTCGGTCTCGCGGCTGGCCGTCCCGTTGCCCACCGCGAGCAGTTCGACTCCGTGCTCGGCGACCAGGCCGGCAAGCTGGCTACGGGCCTGCCCCCACTTCGCCGCCCCGGAGTGCGGGTAGACGATGATCGTGTCCACTACCTTGCCGGTGGCATCTACGACCGCGCACTTCACACCGTTACGATAGCCGGGGTCCATCCCCAGGGTGGCGCGCTGTCCGGCGGGTGCGGCGAGCAGAAGATCGCGCAGGTTCTTCGCGAAGACATCCACGGCGGAGGCGTCCGCCCGCTCCTTCAGCTTGACCCGGGCGTCCACGGCGGAGCTGACGGCGA
>DWUR01000092.1 GCA_019120635.1 Candidatus Corynebacterium intestinavium
GAGAAGTCCTCCCGCGTCGTGGAGATCATCCTGGCGAGCGTGCGACCGCTGGACTTCCTTGCGGGCAAGCTCATCGGAAACACCATCGTGGGCCTGGTAGCCACCGCCGTGATCGTCCTCGCCAGCGTGGCGGCACTATCGATCTCCGGGCTGACCGATGGCTTCGAATTCGACATGTCGGTGCTGCCGATGATCCTGGTGTCCTTCATCCTGGGCATGCTCTTCTTCGGCAGCCTTTACGCCGCCGCAGGATCGATGGTTAGCCGCACCGAAGACCTGCAGTCCACGCAGATGCCAATCCTGCTGTTCGTCTTCGGCATGATCTATGCCCCCGCGTTCGGTTTCAGCGCGCTCGACAGCACCATCATGCAGGTGCTCGGCTGGCTTCCGCCGTTCAGCCTGGCCGTCGCCCCGCTGCAGTACGTGGCCGGGCACATGAGCCTGGCTGCGGTACTCGCGGCCTATGCGCTCTGCGTGGTCGTGGTCATCGCTGTGCTGGCGCTAGTGGCGCGGATCTACCGCAACGCGATCCTGCATAACGGCAAGAAGATGAGCTGGATCGGCGCGCTGAAATAGCCTTTCCTCTCCCCCTGCCTCCGCCACCCGCGCGTCATATGTGTGGGTCGCGGGCGAAGGAGATCTCTGCAAAGAGGTACGGCGCCACGCCATCGACTCGTGGGGGTCTTAAGAGCGGCTCCGTGCAATGGTGCCCGTACTGGTTCATCGGCAGGGCTCGCCCTTAGCTCGGGTCAGATGATGCCAACCCAGAGCACCTAGCCACTGCCCTTAGCGGAGTGCACTAGGAGGTCTGGGCGGGGCTGTCGACGACACCTCGTGGCACGATGATCGGCGCTGTGCCACGGGGGTCCTCCCACACCTCAGCGCGGAGGCCATAGGCCTCGTGGAGCACATCCTCCGTGAGTGCTTCCCGCGGTGTGCCCTGCGCGATCTTTTCACCCTCCTTCATCACGATCATGGTGTCACTGAAGGCACCAGCCAGGCTGAGGTCGTGCAGCACCGTCACAACTGTCTTGCCCTCCCGAGCAAGCTCGCGCACGATCCCCAGGATCTCCATCGCATGCGCTGGGTCTAGGTAAGTTGTCGGCTCATCCAGCAACACGACTGGCGTATCCTGCGCCAGCACCATCGCCATCCAGACGCGCTGCCTCTGGCCACCAGAGAGCGCCGCCACATCACGAGCGGCAAGGTGGTCAGTCGCTGTTTTCTCCAACGCTTCCCGCAGCTTCTTCCGATCCTCGGAGGGCGATTCGCTCCCACCCCACAACGCGCGCCGGTAGGGGTGCCTCCCACGCTCCACCAGCTCCCCTACCGTCAGCCCCGGCGGGCAGATCGGATGTTGCGGCAAGAGCGCGATGAGCCGAGCCGCCTCGCGGGCGCCCAAGCTGTGGACGTCCTTATCCCCGACGAGCACCCGCCCCTGGCTGGGAACGAGAAGCCTGGACAGCGCCTTGAGCAGGGTGGACTTGCCACAGCCATTGGGTCCAAGCAGAGTCGTGACCTGCCCCGGCTGCGCTTCAAAAGAGACATCCTTAACGATGCTCCGGTCGTCGCTGTAGCCGGCCGCCACGTGCTCGACTCGCATACTCATTGGATCATTCCTTTCACAGTTCCGCGACGCGCGGCCAACCACACCAACCAAATCAGTGCAGGTCCGCCGATAATCGCGGTCACCAAACCCACAGGAGCAGTAAAGGGCAACGCACCTGCCACCACCGCGCACACAGTCATGAGCGCTGATCCCGCAACAGCCGAACACAACGGATGGGGCGTAGGGGTGCCGGCCACCAACTTGGCCACCTGAGGGGCCAGCAACGCAATGAATCCGATGGGGCCAACAAAGGAAACCACGACCGCAACGATGCCCGTCGCTGCGATAAGCAAGATCGAGCGCACCCGGGTGACATTCACGCCAAGGGTGGACGCGGTGGCGTCGTCATGAGCAAAAAGTGGAAGATCGACCGCGACGACGAGCCCCAAAACCACGAAAGGCAGCATTCCCAACACCATGGGCAGCAGCGCTTCGGTGCGTACGAAGCCGGTGGAACCAGCGAGCCATGTTTGGGCATCGGCAGCACGGGTCAGCTCCGCTTTGAGCAAAAGATACTGCACCAAGGCCTGCGTCAGAAAAGAAAGCGCCAGGCCAATGAGCACAACGCGCTGTGAGGTGCCAAAGCCACCGAGCAGCATAAGCAGCACGACAATCACCAGGGAGCCGATGAGGGCGAGCCCCGCACGCCACCAAAACGTCGGGATGCCCTCGCTCCAAGCCGGTCGGGCAAGCACTGTGCCCGCAACAACAAGCACTGCTGCACCCCCGGAAACACCGAGAATATCGGGGCTGGCTAGCGGGTTGCGGGCCATGGCTTGCGTCCATGATCCGGCGAGCCCCAGGGCCGCGCCAACCACGACGGTGGCGATGGCGACGGGAAGGCGCAGGTCCCACACGACGTTGATCGCCTGGCGCGTACCGCCACCGGTGAGAACATCAAGCACCTCAGCCGGGCTGAGCTTCACAGCCCCCTGCCCAAGAATGAGGAAATAACACAGCACCGTGGCGGCGGCGAAGCCTAATGTCGCCAGGAAGATACGCCTGGTCCGAGCGCGCTTGACTGCGTGCAATGCCGTCATCCCGCTCACACTGCCACCTCCGCGTCTTTCGAGCCCGAAACGCCTCTCCGACGACGAACAGCCGCGACCATAATGGGTGCACAGCCGATAGCCAGAACAATCGACATCTCGAGTTCATTCGGCTGCAGCACGAAACGACCAACAATGTCTGCCAACAACGTGGCAGCGCCCCCAACCACCGCGGTGGGCACCAGCAAGCGCGTAAGCCCAGGGCCGGTGACAGGCCGCAGCAAATGCGGTACTGCAAAGCCCACGAAAGTAACAAGCCCCACGGTGGCGGTCGCCGAACCGGCAAGAATAACCACTGCAGCGCCAGCGAGCAGACGTGCTCGGGCGGGCGAGCCACCCAGGGAACGAGCCGCATCCTCACCCATAGCCAGAAGGTCCAGTGGGCGTGCCGCTAACGCCGCGCACAGCGCCCCGAGGGCTAGGCCGACAGCAGCCATCAGCACGTCATCCATACCGCGCCCTGCGGTGGAGCCGACGGTCCAGCGGCGCAGCCCCTCCAGGGTGTCGGAGGAATAGAGGCTCAGCATATTCGTGGCCGCTTGCAGGGTGAACGTGACGCCGACGCCTACGAGCACCAGTGTTAGTGGGTCGCGGGAGACCCGGGAGATAAGCAGGACGACCAGCGCGGCAATGGCCGCACCGATAAGCCCTGCCACTGCCCGGTGCCCGACCGTCGTCGCCCATCCCACGGTGAGAGAGACGGCGACCGCGAATCCCGCGCCGGCGTTGACACCGATGATGCCGGGGTCCGCCAAGGGGTTGCGTGTCCAGCTCTGCGCGATCGCTCCCGCCATGGCGAGGGCTGCGCCCGCGAACACAGCCAAGAGAGTGCGGGGGACGCGCAGGTCCCAAATAATCCCTGCCTGCTCTGCACCAGCGCCAGACGGTGGCACCTGGTGCGGTCCGTGCAGGAGGATGCTGGTCACCTCCCCCATCGACAGGCTGCGGGCCCCTAGGTACAGGGAGGCGATCATCAAGAGCACCAGAAAAACCAGTGCGCCAAGCGTAACCGCGACAACGGACAGGGTACGCCTAGCTCCCGCACCGCCACGTAGGCGTTGTGCGGGAGAGGCGAGCGGTGAGAGCGCTTTGATCACAGAGCTTCTGCAGCTAGACCGCGTCGGAGAACTTCTCGACGGCCCACGGGATGGTCAGGGGGTTGGGCATGCTCATCGCGTTGCCGACGTTTTCCTCCATCCAGTACACCTTGCCCTCGCGAACTACCTCGAGCTTGCTGAAGGTTGGATCCTTCTTCAGAGTTTCTGCCGCCCCCTGGTAATCGAGCACAAAGAGGTAATCCACGTTGTTGAGCTCGCTGTAATTCTCGGGAGCGATGTCGCGGTAGAACTCACCGCCGTTGTCTTCGAGCTCCTTCGGAATGTCGAAGCCCAAGTTCTCGATGAACTGTCCTCGACCATCGCCGGAGGTGTATAGGCCAATCTTGCCGTCGTAGGGCATGACGATAGCTGCACGCTTGCCCTTGAGCTCAGGGTGCTGCTTTTGGAAGTCCTCGAAAGCCTTCTGCGTCTCCTCGACGAGCTTCTCCCCCTCCTCCTTCTTATCCACAGCCCCCGCGATCTGGGTTACCTGGTCTCGCCACGGGATCTGCCAGGCCGTCGTTCCCTCTGGCTTGACGGTGGTTGGGGCAATGTCGTTGAGAGCCTTCTTCGCCTGCTCATCCACGGCGTTGTTCACAGCGATGATCTTGTCGGGGTCGGCAGCTGAAATCTTTTCCAGAACTTCAGCAGTGAAGCCGGTACCGGTGCCGTAGACAGTTTCTGGCTTCGCATCACCAAGCTTGTCGGTTGCCCATGGGCCAACGCCCGAGGCATCCACATCGCCCTCCGCACCCCACGGCGCTACCAGGACAGGCTGGATTCCGAGAGCGAGCAGTGTATCGGCGTCCCCGAGACCAACTGCCGCGATCCGCTCATTGCCTGCCCCTTCCCCTTCTGAGGCCTGCTCTTCCCCTCGCGCGCAACCGGTCAGAACGAGGGCGGATACAGCCAGGGCTGCTGTGGTCTTGATAGCCGCGCGGCGGCTCAGATTCTTCTTCAGGAACATGTCGGCCTTAAAGTGTGAGATTTTATGACGTATCGGCTGCCAAGAGACTGAACGGTATAAGCGACCCAAAAGATCCGGAAAAATACTCCGGAAGGCCACGAACACAGCATGTCACTCAACAACCCCAGCCACAATACCAAGGGTAGCCTAACCATACAATGCCTACCCTTGCCTGATGATCGCGAAGCCCAAAAAAAACTAGATCAGCTTCAACCCCAGGGACCAGCACCGAGACCCACCGCGGCACATACACAGAACAACCCCCGCTTGGACCCTCGAGAACCAGGCGGGGGTTGCGTGCGCTGTAGCTAGCCAGCGTCGCTTTAGGGGGGTGACGCTGTGCTAGTTACTTCGCATCGATGAGATCGATGACGAAGACCAACGTACGGCCCGCGAGGGGGTGCGGGGTACCGGCCGGGCCATAAGCCAGCGCCGGCGGGATCGTCAGCTTCCGGCGGCCACCCGCCTTCATGCCCGGGATGCCCTCCTGCCAACCAGCGATCAGGCCCGAGAGCGGGAACTGGATCGACTCGCCGCGGTCCCAGGAAGAATCGAACTCCTGGCCGGTCTCGAAGTCCACCCCCACGTAGTGGACCTCAACCATGCCGCCAGACACGGCCTCAGCACCGTCGCCGACCACCAGGTCCTCGATCACGAGCTCTTCAGGCGCCGGACCAGCCCCAGCGTCAATCTGCGGCTTCGACATTTTTGCCTCTCTTCTCACGCCAGCCTTCACCGGCCGGCAAATTTTCTTCTCAAAAAAGCACCCCGCCCCTGCCCTATGCAGGAGGCGGGGTGTCACAGCGCCGACTGTACGTAGCCGACGTAGCTGACGCGAACCACGTTCTCACGCGGCCCAGCTAACAGCAATTAGCGGTTGAGCTTGCGCTCGCCCTGGCCGGTGTAGATCTGACGCGGGCGGTTGATGCGCGCGGTCGGATCGTTGACCTGCTCCAGGTAGTGAGCGATCCAGCCCGGCAGACGGCCGATTGCGAACAGGACCGTGAAGAAGTCGGTCGGGAAGCCCATCGCGCGGTAGATCAGGCCGGTGTAGAAGTCCACGTTCGGGTACAGCTTGCGCTCGATGAAGTAGTCATCGTTCAGCGCAATGTCCTCCAGCTTCATAGCCAGGTCCAGGAGGTGGTCACCGCCCAGGTGATCCAGGACCTGGTGAGCGGACTCCTTCACGATTGCTGCGCGCGGGTCGTAGTTCTTGTAGACGCGGTGGCCGAAGCCCATCAGCTTCACGCCGTCTTCCTTGTTCTTGACCTTGGTCATGAACTCGTCGGCGTTGTCGCCATTAGCGTGGATGTCCTCAAGCATCTCCAGAACGGCCTGGTTAGCACCACCGTGCAGCGGGCCAGACAGTGCGTTGATGCCGCCGGCGACGGAAGCGAACATGTTGGCGTCGGAGGAACCGACCATGCGGACCGTGGAGGTGGAGCAGTTCTGCTCGTGGTCAGCGTGCAGGATCAGCAGCTTGTCGAGCGCGTCGACGACGACCGGGTCGACCTCGTAAGGCTCGGTCGGGTAGCCGAACATGCTGCGCAGGAAGTTCTCGCGAGCGTTCAGGGAGTTGTCCGGGTACATGTACGGCTTACCCTGGGATGCGCGGTAAGCGTAAGCAGCCAGCATCGGGACCTTCGCCATAAGGCGGTAGGTGTTCAGCTGCTGCTTCTCCGGGTCACGCGGGTCCAGATCGTCCTGGTAGTAGGTGGACAGAATGTTCACGGAGGAAGCCAGCACGCTCATCGGGTGAGCATCGCGCGGGAAGACGCGGAATGCAGCCTTGAAGTCCTCGTCCAGGAGAGTGTGGCGGCGGATGCGCTCGGAGAACTCCTTGAGCTCATCCTGGTTCGGCAGCTCGCCGTTGATCAGCAGGTAGGAGACCTCGTTGAAGGTGGCATTGTTAGCCAGGTCAGCGATGTCGTAACCGCGGTAACGCAGAATGCCGTTTGCGCCGTCGATGTAGGTGATCTCGGACTTGGTGGAGCCCGTGTTCACGTAACCAGGGTCCAGGGTGGTCAGACCGGTTTCGGCCAGCATCTTGCCAAGCGCGACGCCGTCGTTACCCTCGGTCGCCCTGACGATGTCCATTTCGTACTCTCCACCTGGGTAGTGGAGAACGGCCTTGTCCTGATTATCGGTAGCCAATTGCCATCCCTTTCTAAAAGTTCACGTGCGATATCTCCACACGCGGAGTACGTCCGTAGCTAACAGTGTATAGCGCTTGTGGCTCGTCTCGCGGCGTACACCTTGAAACTTTGCGTGCTGCGCCCGCATGAGCGGGCACCGAGCCGCCAGGCGACTCTAGTGAAGTTCCCTGCCGCTGCCGTTCCACAGCGCCGTGGGGATACCCCAGCATTCTACGTCATATGTGAGCTACGCGACATTCTTGGGGTGCGCCGCCTCTACCCCCAGCGGGTGGCAGCCCCCAGAATGCCGCCCGCTAAAATGAGAACTGAACCACAAAGCCCACCACCTCACGCGGCCACGCAGTGAGGACAGTTAGGACAGCAAGGAAGGTCCGAATCTATGGCAACTCCAAACAACGAACTGCCAACTCTGCCCCAGGAACTCATCCCCGGCGACGGTCGCTTCGGCTGTGGCCCGTCCAAGGTTCGCCCAGCTCAGCTGCAGGCCATCACCGATAGCGCAGCCATCATGGGCACCTCCCACCGCCAGGCTGGGGTCAAGGACGTCGTCGGTAGCGTCCGCGAGGGCCTAAGCGAACTGTTCAGCCTCCCGGAGGGTCACGAGATCGTGCTTTCCCTCGGTGGCGCGACCGCATTCTGGGACGCCGCCAGCTTCGGCCTGATCCGCAACAAGTCCGCCCACCTCACCTACGGCGAGTTCTCGGGCAAGTTCGCCACCGTCTCCAAAAAGGCGCCGTGGCTCGACGCCCCGGAGATCGTCGAGGCGGAGCCGGGCACCGCACCGTCCCCGTCCCAGCTGGATAACGCGGACGCCGACGTCGTTGCATGGGCCCACAACGAGACCTCCACCGGCGCGATGGTGGACGTCACCCGCCCGGCTGGCGACGCGCTCGTCCTGATCGACGCCACCTCCGGCGCTGGTGGTCTTCCGGTCGACATCGCCCAGACGGATGCCTACTACTTCTCCCCGCAGAAGTGCTTCGCCTCCGACGGTGGCCTGTGGCTCGCTGCCTTCTCCCCTGCCGCGATCGAGCGCGTCGAAGAGATCGCCGCAACCGACCGCTACATCCCGGCCTTCCTGGACCTGAAGACCGCCGTCGATAACTCCCGCAAGAACCAGACGTACAACACCCCGGCCGTCGGCACCCTGGTGATGCTCGACAACCAGGTGCAGTGGATGAATGAGAACGGCGGCCTGGACGGCATGGTCAAGCGCACCACCGAATCCTCCAGCCACCTGTACTCCTGGGCTGAGAACCGCGACGGAGCCAACCCATTCGTCACCCCGTCCTCCGCCCGCTCCCTGGTCGTGGGCACCATCGACTTCGACGAGTCCATCGACGCCGCGCAGATCGCCAAGATCCTGCGCGCCAACGGCATCCTGGACACCGAGCCGTACCGCAAGCTGGGTCGCAACCAGCTGCGCATCGGCATGTTCCCGGCCATCGACCCGGAGGACATCAAGAAGCTGACCGCCGCGATCGACTGGATCCTCGATAACGGCCACGCCGCGAAGTAACTGATCCAGCGGGGCTGGTTTCTAGCCCCTCCCCTGCGCCGGCCGCGCGCCCGAGAACCATCCGGGCCCGGCCGGCGCCGACGTACCTGCCCGGGGTTCGTTAGCCGACAAGCACTGTGACTGCGGCACACCGGCAGGCAATCTTCGTTAAAGTTGTAAAGAGTGATTTTTAGGCGTGAGGAGGCCCAATGAGGGAACTGAAACTGGTAACGACTGACAGCGATGCTCAGTCGCTGGTTTTCGTACCCGCCGAGGCAACGGCGGGGGCTGAACCTGCCGAAGAGTTCTTCCTCGCGGTCACCGACGAGCTCCGCGAGCTGCTGGGCGTGGCCGAGCACGGCTCCGAGCAGGCTGCGGACGCTGCCGGGGTTCCGGAGGCAAACACCGAGGACGCTGGTGCCGAATCATCGGATGCTTCGGAGGACGACGCCGGTTCCGGCACTTCTGGTGACGGGCTGGCCGCCGCGTTCTCCGAGCTGCGGGAGAACGAGTCCCGGGCCCGTGCCGAGCGCGAACGCGCCCGCCACACCGAGCAGGAGTCTGCGGATGAGGAACGCGTCCGCAAGGGTTTCGGAACCAAGGCGGGCAGCGGGCGGCCACACCGCACGCGCATCGCGCTGAGCCCCCGCATCATCCAGGATCGGGTCCGCCACGGCGCCAGCATCGCGGAGCTCGCCGAGGAAGCAGACACGGACGAATCCCGCATCGAGCCTTATGCGTGGCCCATCCTGCAGGAGCGCTCCCGCATTGCGGAGCTGGCCCGCTCGGCTCGCCCGGCCACGAGCGAGGGAACGTCCGAGCACACGCTGTGGGAGGCACTGGCCACGGCGTTCGCTGCGCGCGAGGAGAACGTCGCCGATACCCAGTGGGATGCTCACCAGGATCAGTCCCGGCAGTGGGTCGTGACCGTCAGCTGGGCGAAGGCTGCGGCAGGTCAGACCAACACGCACTCCGCTGAGTTCCTCTTCGAGCCCTCCGCCACCGGCGGTCACAACCTGGTCCACCCGCTAGACTCCGTGGCACGCGACCTGGTGGATCCGCGTTTCTCCCAGCCGGTGCGCAGCGTGACCCCGCTGCACCCGGTGGAGAATGCGGAAAAAGGTGGTGGCCACCCGGCCGCTGGTGCCCACGACCTGTTCGCCAACACCCAGGGCGGCACGACCCCTGAGCTCCGCGAGGAGGATCAGCGCGCACCGGAGCAAGGCAATGCACCGGCCAGCGGCGAGGCCGCTGAGTCCGGCGCCGAGCAGGGCAAGGATTTCCTCCTGCATCCGACCGGGGAGCAGGGCAAGAAGCGCCGCCGCAAGGCCGTCACCCCGCACTGGGAGGACGTCCTGCTGGGCGTGCGCACCAATCCGAAGAAGAAGCGCTAAAGCACACCGTCGATAGGGTTAAGCCATGGCCGAAGACACCGCGAACCCCAACCAGGGTGCCGTCATCACCCAGCCGCACACGCTGGTCACCTTGTGGTTCGTTAACGCGGCGGATCCCCGCAGTGTGTTGGACGCCGAGCCCGCCCCCGACCGTGGCTTCGCGCGCAAGTACCTCGCGCAGGTCAACCCGGCCTGGCCGCTGACGCACATCGGGGATTTCGACATGACGCGCAGCACCTCACCCGATGTCCATGAGTTCTACATCGGCGCGTTCCCCGAGGTCTCGGTCGTGCAAACGATCATGCCGGGCCTGCTGCGTCTCTCTGAGATCCCGGAGAGCTACCGCAACCTCGTCGCTGCCGCGGATGTGTATGCCACGGCATACGTGCCCGAGGATGCCGGCGAATCCGAGGACTCCCAGACCTACGCTGGTCTGGGCGGATTCGCCCACTGGTCCGGCGGCACCCTCAAGCGGGCGTTCAGCGCCACCCGGGAGAACATCCTGGAAGACGTGGGCCTTCCCATGCCCTTCGAGATGCCCTTCTGGGAGGGCAACGCCGAAGCCACGGGCATCCAGCTGCCGTTTATCCCCCACGAGATCGCCGCGGCCGCCGCCGAGGAGTGGCTGGGATTCCGCACCGACGGCTCGGGCCCCAGCATCCACATCAGCGCCTTCGCTACCGACGGTCGCCCAGAAACGAAGTCGCGGGCCACCAATCCTGCCCGCCATAGCGGGGCGCGTTCGCAGTCCGCCGAGGACTCCGGACTGTCCGGCACAGACGACGGCGCCAGCTACGACGACTACACCCCGGGTGGCACGTCGAATACTGAGGTCAAGCCGGCAGCCGAGCTCGCGAAGGACGTCGCCGCCGCCACCGGTAGGCTCGCCGTGCGCGGCGCCAAGCAGGCCTGGGGCGGCCGCTACGGGATCAAGAACATGGGCCGCAAGCTCCGCGACGAGGCCCAGCGCCTGGCGCGCAATAGCGGGCGGAACTAGCGCACACCTCGGCCTGGCCTGCCCCAGGCTTCGCCCCCCCCTAGTAGCGGCTGGCGTAGAAGCCGATGGCGGCGGCCGTCGCCACGTTCAGCGAGTCCGTCCCCGGCATCATCGGAATCTTCGCCCGCATATCGGCCGCGCGCATCGCGTGCTCCGTCAAACCCGGCCCTTCGGCACCAACCATGATCGCGATGCGCGCCCCCTCCCCCTGCTCGCGGCGCACCGCGTGCACCGCGTCCACCAAACTCAGCTCCGTGTCCGGGGTCATCGCGATGATCTGAAAACCCGCCTCACGAACCGCGCCCAGGCCGTGCTGCCAGTTCGTCGTCTTGCCCGAAAACCGCGCCCACGGCACGCGCAACACGTGCCCCATGCTCACGCGCACCGCGCGGCGATAGAGCGGGTCGGCCGTTGCTGCACCAAAGAGCACCGCATCGACCCCCAGGCCCGCGGCATTGCGGAAGAGCGCACCAATATTCTCGTGGTTCCCCACGCCCTCCAGGATGGCGATCACGCTCGGCCCTGCGGGAATATCCGCCAGAACCTCCAGGACCGTGCGTTCCGGGATGCGATCTGCTGCGGCTACGAGTCCGCGGTGCATGTCGAAGCCCGCAACCTCCCGCAGCACGTCGCGGGAGACCTGGTAGACCACTGGTCCGCCGGCCGGCTGGGCGGCCGAGCAGGTGACGTCCTGAAGAACGGAGAGCTTGCCCTCGAAACCGACCACCGACCGCACCGGGTACCCCGAGGCCAACAGCCGGGGCACGACCAGCGACCCCTCCGCGATGACCAGCCCCTTGCCGCCCGGCAGGTCGGGCCGGGAATCCGAGGAATTGAGGTCCCGGAAATCGTCCAGCCGCGGGTCTGCCGGGTCGGTGATGGCGACCGGGGCCAGGTGCACTAGTTAATCGCCCCCAGGATCGGATCCACGGCGAAGTACACGACGAACAGGGCAGCCACGATGTACAGCATCGGGTGGACCTTCTTCGCGTGGCCCGCGAGCACGGACATCACCACGTAAGTCACGAAGCCCACGCCGATGCCGTTAGCGATGGAGTAGGTAAACGGCATGACGACGATCGTCAGGAACGCCGGCAGCGCGATGGACAAGTCGCTGAAGTTGATGTCCTTGACCTGCGACATCATCATCGCACCAACGATCACCAGCACGGGTGCTGCGGCCTCGATCGGGACGATCTCGTACAGCGGGGTGAGGAACATCGCGGCGAGGAACAGCAGGCCGGTGACGACGTTTGCCAGGCCGGTTCGGGCACCGTCGGCGATACCGGAGGCGGAGTCCACGAAGACGGTGTTGGAGGAAGCAGATGCCGCGCCACCGACGACCGCACCCGTGCCCTCGACGACCAGGGCGGTCTTCAGGTTCGGCAGGCGATCCTCGTCATCCATGAGGTTGGCCTGCTTGCCGAGCGCGGTCATGGTGCCCATGGCGTCGAAGAAGTTCGCAAGCACCAGAGTGAACACCAGCAGGGAGGCCGCGAGCACGCCCACTCGGGAGAAAGCGCCGAGGAGGTCGACCGCACCCAGCAGGGAGAGGTCCGGCAGGCCGCCCACGGAGTCCGGCAGAGTCGGCACGGACAGGGACCAGCCCTTCGGGTTTGGCTCACCGTTCTCGAAAGACGCACCCGACGGCGCGAGCGCCTCGATGACGACCGCAATGATCGTGTTGATGACGATGCCGATGAACAGGCCACCGCGGACCTTTCGGACCACGAGCCCGCCACAGATCAGCAGACCGAGGACGAAGACGAGGGTCGGCCAGGTAGCGATCGAGCCGTTGATACCCAGGCCGACCGGGACGGTGGTGCCAGCGGCATCCGGGACACGTCGGACGAAGCCGGAGTCCACCAGGCCGATCATGGCGATGAACAGGCCGATACCCACGCCGATCGCGGCCTTCAGGCTGGCCGGGATCGAGTTGAATACCGCCTCGCGGAAGCCCGTGACGGCCAGGAGCACGATGATGATGCCGTCGATGACCACCAAGCCCATGGCCTCTGGCCAGCTCAGCCCTTCGGTAGCAACGAAGGTCACCGCGACCAGGGTGTTAATGCCCAGGCCCGCAGCGATACCGAACGGGTACTTGGCAATAACACCAAAAGCAATGGTCATCACGCCGGCAGCGAAGGACGTCACCGCGGCGACGCGGGAGGTGCCCAGGACGTCGCCGTTGACGTCCGCTCCCGTACCCAGGATCAGCGGGTTCAGGATGATGATGTAGGCCATCGCGAAGAACGTGACCACGCCACCGCGGATCTCGTCGGGGATGGTGGAGCCACGCTCCGTGATGTGGAAGAAGCGATCCAACCCGCTACGGGCGGGCTGTTGCGATGGAGCCGAATCTGGTGAGGCGGCGGAGGTGGACATGGACGCGCAAAATCCCTTCGGACGCAGTGTTATTTCGCCTAAGAGATTCTCACTTCGGCCCAAGATTCTGCAACTAACACCCTCGTTAGCTCGGGGGTGGCCGGGGCTGGTCGCGGGGCAGCGGTCAGAACTTGCGCGGAGCCCTACCTACGGGTGGCCGGGGATGCGGCAACAACCGCTCCGGGCGCTGCGCCGACCGTGGTGTCTTTAGATTCCGTCGTCGAAGGCGCCGTACTCGCGGCCACCGGTGGAGTCGAACTCCTCCTTCGTCTCCGAATGCGCGCCACAACCGTAGGTCGCGTGAACCACGCGCCCATCGGCGGAATATTCATTGGTGCACATGCCGAACTGAGTATCGGGGTTATTAATCGGCAGGTAGAAAGCGCAGGTCTTGCAGCTCATCGCTGCCTTCTCCGCGAACTCGGAGTTCGGCCCGAAGTTGCCCTTCCGCCACCGCTGCAGGGTCTCGGCCAGGCCCTTCGCACTCAGCGCCTGCGGTGCCTTCTGATTGCGCGGGAAGTTCTCCAGCTCAGCGCGCCGGTCCTTCGCGAGTTCATCCCAGGACGCCAGGCGCTCGTCGTCCTCCCGGGGCGGGAGGGTATCGCCGGGGCCCAGGTCCCCCGGGCGCACGCGGTCCTCGTAGGGAACCCATTCGGGTGCGAGTTCGGCCTTCGCCCCTGCCTGGAGGGCGACCTCGTTGACGGTGATCTCCTGGCTGCCCGGCACCGCGGCGAGCACCGCGATCCATTCCCAGTCCTTATATCCGGGAGTGAGGCTCACGAAGCGGTGGATGGCCACGTGCCCGGAGTCCCGCCCCTGGCGCGGCGGAACCTTCACCCCGAGGTGCTCGCCCACCTCCCCCTCGGCCGCCTCGGTGATTACCTCCCGGGCGATCTCACGGGCCTCGGCGCTGAAGAGCAGCTGGTCGCGCTGTTTCTTGTGCTTAGTCATCTCCCCCATTATGCCCTGCACGCCACCGAGCGGGGCACAGCCGAGCGCCTG
The DNA here is from genome assembly GCA_019120635.1 of Candidatus Corynebacterium intestinavium. Lineage (GTDB taxonomy): Bacteria > Actinomycetota > Actinomycetes > Mycobacteriales > Mycobacteriaceae > Corynebacterium > Corynebacterium intestinavium. The sequence continues at coordinate 14,155 of DWUR01000092.1, forward strand.
GGGCACAATGGAGGCCATGACCATTGCAGCTTTTGCTCGTTCTACGCGCCGGCCTGTCCGGCTGACGATCGGTGCGGTACTCGCCGCTGGCCTGCTGACCGGCTGCGGTTCCGCGGGCAACGAGGACGCCCAGGTCGCCGGGTCCGCCACGGGAGCGGAAGATGCCCGGCAGCCGGAGCAGCTCAAGGTCACCGTGATCGCCGAGCACCCGTGGGACGCCACCAGCTTCACCCAGGGCGTGGAGGTCGTGGACGAGGGGAAACTCCTGGTGGGGACGGGCCGCAACGGCGAATCCCGGATCTACCACAGCACCGTCGACGGCGAGCGGTCCAATAGCCACGACCTCGACCGCCGCTACTTCGGCGAAGGGATCACCCGCCACGTCGATAAGGACGGCCACGCCACCGTCTGGCAACTGACTTGGAAGGAAAACACCGCATTCCGGCGGGACGCCGACACCCTCGAGGAACTGGATCAAGTCCGCTACGAGGGTGAGGGCTGGGGAATCTGCTCCACCGGAGAGCAGCTGGTGATGAGTGACGGCTCCGGCACGCTGACCTTCCGCGATCCGGAGAGCTTCGCCGCCACGGGCAGCGTGGACGTCACGCGCGGCGGCGAGCCCACCACCATGCTCAACGAGCTCGACTGCCGGGGTGACGAGGTCTGGGCCAATGTGTGGCAGAGCAACGAGATCTACCGCATCGACCCCACCACTGGGGAGGTCACCGGGGTCGTGGACATGACGGGGCTGGTGCCCAACGCTCGGCAGGCCGGGGTCGACGTCCTCAACGGCATCGCCCACGTGCCGGGAACCGACCGCTTCTACCTGACCGGGAAGCTGTGGGACACAATGTACGAGGTCACCTTCGAGCCCGCGTAGGAGCTACGCGCCAACGCTCTCCCTTTCCCTCAAGGTGTTCTCCGATCGCACGCTGCGGGGGTACGTCCGGCCGGGGCAGCCACTGCGACTTTGCATCGGCGCAAGTTAGCATGAGTAGCCGTGAACTCTTCTAACTCTCAACCGCGCCCCGAGGACACCGAGCAGTTCCTCAAGCGAGCCAACGCAAGCAAGCCGACCCCGGCGGAGGGCTCTCCGCAGCGCTCCCGCCCCAGCGCGAAGCAGCGCCGCAAAGCGGAGCAACGCAAGCAGCTGATCACCATGCTGAGCATCCTCGCGCTCGTCGTGGTGATCGTCGGCGCCGTACTTGCGGTCAACTGGTGGCAGAACAACCGCGAGGGCACGCTTCCGGAAGACCAGCGAGTCGTCGCTGTCGTCGGGGACGAAGAGGTAGAAATCCCACCGTATTCGGCCTGCGAGATCGACGACCCCGACTGCGAGCCAGGAAAGCCTTTCGAGCTGGACTTCAAGGGCCAGGACGAGATCACCCTCCGCATCCCAGAAGACGTCTACGACCACGACTGGGCGATGCTCAGCATCTTCGACGACCCGGGCGCGAACGACGAACAGTACCACAAGGCCAACGAGACGACTGAGACCACGGTGCGCCTGAAGTCGGAGAAGAAGAATTCCGACGGCAGCAACCCCGAGCTGACCGTGGTGGAGATTCACTCCCTGCTCGTCGGCCGCGACGCTGACGGCGAGGAGACCCCCGTGGCCACGGTGTGGGCTATCTCCCCGGCCAGGAAGTAACGGCCAAGGGTAAAAAGGAAGCGCCCCGGCGATGCCGGGGCGCAGGGGCTTTTATTGAGGGGATTGACAGGGGTTAGGAATCGAGCTCGCGCGCGATGGTGCGGAGAATCTCGACGATCTGGCGAGAGTCACGGCGATCCGGGCGGCGCCCCGCCTGCAGGACCGGGACTACCTCGGAGTCCAGCAGATTAATGGTGTCCTGCACCATGCCAGCCAGCTGCTCTGGCTTGAAGCGGTGCTGGGCGCGGCGGGGGCCGTCGTCCAAGATGGTCAGGCTCAGCGCCTGCGGCCCGCGGCGGGCAGCCACGAACTCATACTCCACGCGCTGACCCGGGACGAGTTCCGTGACTCCCTCGGGCAAAACCTGGCGGCCGACGTAGACGTCCTCCTCACCAGGGTTGGATACAAAGCCGAAGCCCTTGTCGGCGTCGAACCAACGAACTTTACCGACCGGCATGTTGCCTCACCTTTCTTCTCTTCCTTACCTATGGCGCGCTGTGCGGTCTTTCCCGCGAGGCTCCGCGCGCCGTGGGGCGGATGCCACAGGCAGCCCCGCACGTTGGGTGTGCGGTCCCGCCCGGCGTTAAGCCCCCAGGATACCCGCTTCTGCGCGCACCCCTGGGTTACAGAAGAAGCTGAAATTAGCAGGCTGGCCCAGCGAGTGCACAATCCGTAACGCAGGCCACTGCGTGGGGCATTAATGCGCTAGGCCACCGCCATAACGAGTGAAACGCGTCACAATCCAGGAAAAAGTTACGATTCGTTATTTTCCATTAACCAGCAGGTCAAACACCTTTTATGGCGCTCCCCCGCAGGGCACACGACGGGTTTTCTTCCCGAAGAACGTGACTATTTCGTTATAAACGGCTAGCGTGTGTTCTCAGCACAGAGCAAAAAGCTCACAGCGTCGCGCAGATTCGCACGGCGCACCATTGAAGCAAGAGAACACGAAACGAACGGTTTTCGGCCTGGTCACGCGACCGGCCACCGGAAGGGAAACTCAAGAAAAATGGGACGCCACTCCAAGCGCAACTCCATCTCCACTGTCGGCCGCATCGCCGTCGCAGGTGCCGCACTCTCCGCAGGTGCTGCAGCTTTCGCACCGGCAGCCTCCGCTGCACCGGACTCCGACTGGGATCGTCTGGCTCAGTGTGAGTCTGGCGGAAACTGGCAGATCAACACGGGCAACGGCTACCACGGTGGCCTGCAGTTCTCCCCGTCCACCTGGTCCGCATACGGTGGCCAGCAGTACGCACCGTACGCATACCAGGCAAGCCGTGAGCAGCAGATCGCCGTGGCAGAGAAGGTCCTGGCTGGCCAGGGCTGGGGCGCATGGCCGTCCTGCTCCGCACAACTGGGCCTGAACTCCGCGCCGACCCAGCGCGACGTCCCTGCGAAGAAGGCCGCACCGCAGGCCGAGACCAAGAAGGCCGTCTCCCAGCTCGCCCAGCAGAAGAACGTCCTAGAGATCGACAAGATCTACCAGCAGATCGTCGAGCGCTTCGAGGCAGCCGGCCTGGCAGTCCCGGCACCAGTTGAGGACTTCTACAAGGCTGAGCGCGTGAACCTCAACAACCAGCTCAACGCGCACAGCGCCCGCGTCGCTCAGGCACAGCAGATCCTGAACCAGTTCGGTCTCTAAGCTCAACGCTTAAGAACGAATAGCAACAGCCCCGGCCAGCGAGGAAAACTCGCCGACCGGGGCTGTTGCTATTACCAGCCACTTTGCCGGTGGCAGCTACCGCTCAACCCTGGCAGCAGGGGACGAGAAACCCGCCGTGGGGCGCTTGAACCCCACAGCGAGAACGCGCTCTTAGCGGTTGATCACCGTGTCCGGGTGCACGTACGGGAGAGTGGAGGAGTCGACCGGCCACTCGATCTCACCGTAAGGGGAAAGAGCGCCTGCGGAGAAAGCCACCAGCTCGGTGACAGCGTGCTGACCCTCTGGAATATCAGTCGGCCACGCCGGGTCTACATAGCCTTTTTTCTTTTCAACGTTCGCCATAGTTTGAGTTTCTCACATCACACCGAAAATCGCACCATAGGAACCGAAAAACAGCTAAGCTACCCACCCTTTTAGGAAACCCCGCGCCAAGCCGTCAGCGGGCACAGGTTGGGCGAGTCCACTAGAGTGGTTTGACTATGACTGGCCCCGATTCTCCCCGTGACGACGCGTTTAACCCACCCCTGAGCTATCCCGCATGGCTGCTGGGGCAGGATTACGCGTCACTAGCCGGGCTCCTGGGCCGGCTCCACAGCCGCGGGGCGATCGACTTGCTCGCCCCCACCCCACTCTCCGAGCTCGGGTCCACCGCCCGCGGGGCGTCCTATCACGCCGGCTCCGACACGCAGGCAGGTGCGATGGGAGCGCTGGACGACACGCTGCTCGATAGCGCCAGCGTGCGCTTCCTCTCCGCCATCGAACTGCTGGTGCTGCACTCCGGCTTCGAGCTGGACGCCACCCACGACTGGGTCAGCGCCAGCGACATCATCGCGACCGCGACAGAACTGCTGGACATCGCTGGCACACCGGCCGAGCGCCGCCCCAGCCGGCAGGATCTGCTGACAGCCATGCGCTCCTGCGCCTCGTGGGGCCTGATCTACGGCCCCGAATGGTCACTCTCCCCCGAGTCGGAGCAGCCTTCCGCCCCCGAAGCCCTGGATGAGCTGCAAATCAAGCTCCCGGGACCACTCACGACCATGTTCCACCCCTCGGTCCGGGAACTGTGGCGGCTCGCTGACTGCAACCGCTGCCCCATCCCGACCGCGGAACTGCCCGGCGCGGTGGAGACCCTCCCCGACCGCCAGCGCCGCTTGCTCAGCACCCTCAACAACGCGGGCGGGGTGGGTCATTCAGAATCCTTGCGGCCGGGCGCGGATCCCGACCAGCCACTGCCCACGCTGGTGCGCACCGGGATCTTGGACCAGATCGACGAGAACACCGCTCGGTTAAGCGGGCGGGTCGCGCAGTACCTGCGGGGTACCCTGATCGCCGAACCTGGAGGGGACTTCCGCCCGGCGCGCCCCATCCAGCCAGCTGCCGGGGACACCGGCAACCCCGACACGGCGGACCCCGAGGACTCGGCGGCGGAACCCTCAACCACCGACCCGAATAGCCAGGCTTCGGCCACGGCGGTCGCGAACGTCATCCAGACGATCCAGGACTTAACCGAGCTACTGGAGGAGCTGGGTTCCGACCCCATTCAGCCACTGATGTCCGGCGGCATCGGGGTCCGCGAGATGAATCGCATCGCTCGCCGCTGGGGCACCGCCTCCGAGGAGGTCGCCCGTCGCCTCACGCTGGCATACGAAGCCGGCCTGGTGGATTTGGGTTTCGCGCATCCGCCCGCCGGGGACGGCCCGGTCTGGGCCCCGACCGAGCCCGCCATGGACTTCCTCGAATCCTCATTGGCTACGCAGTGGGCGATGCTGCTCTTCGGCTGGCACGCTAGCCCCTACGCCCCCTGGCACGCTGAGGCGCTGGACGTCCGCGCTTTCCAGGAGGAGCTGCTGGACCCGAATGCGGCACACCTCCGTCAGTTGTTCCCCTTCCTTTTTAGGACGCCAACGGGCGCCACAACGACCACCGCGCAGCTGGCCGATCAGCTGTGGCGCGTGCAGCCCTTCCAGGCCTGGGGCACGACCGCGGCGGGGCTGGAAGCCATCGTTGCCGAGTCAGTGGACCTCGGGCTCACCGCACTGGGCGAGCCCACGGCAGCGCTGTCGGCGTTGAAGATCGCTAGCGAGGCCGCTGAAGCGCGGGCCGCCCGGAGCGCAGCCGCGGCTGCCAGTGACCCAGATGATGGCGGTGCGCCAAACAAGGACGATGCCGACGCTGACGTCGACGTCGCCGCTGGCGCCCACGGCACCGACGACGACGCGATCGCCGCGCTAGCAGCGAGCTTGGACGAGCTCCTGCCCTCCCCCGTGAAATACCTCATCATCCAGGGCGATCACACCGTCATGGCCCCAGGCCTGCTGGCCCCGGCGGACGCGGCGATGCTGCGCGCCATCGCGGTGCAGGAGTCCTCCGGCATCGCGTCGGTCTGGCGGATCACGAAGGCGAGCCTCCAGTCCGCGTTCCGCGCTGGGCACCGCAGCGAGGAGATCTCGGAGTTCCTCTCGACCATGACCCCGGGCGGGCTGCCGGCGGTGCCGCAGTCCATCCGCTACCTCATCGAAGACGCCGAGCGGGGCCTGCAGCTCTCGGGCAGCACCCCGGAGGTAGCCACTGCTAACGGCGGCAGCTCCGTGCCGCACCGCGTGCAAGGAAGATCCCGCCGGCATACGGACTCGCAGCTGCGGGAGGCCATCGCAGCAGAGATCGAGAGCTACCGCCGGGCAGCGAGTGTCGAGGAGGACGCCCACGAGGGTGACGAGGTCACTCTAACCGAGCCCCGCGCCGCGCTGTCCGCGCTGCGCCAGGCCTATACCTCGGGCCACCAGGTGCGCTTGAGCTACGCGGAGGCGGATGGCTCCACGGTGAACGCGTGGATCTCGGTGGTGATGGTGACCGCCTCGCAGATCACCGCCGTGAGCGAGCCGGACGGCGAGACCTTCACGGTGCACCCGCACCGAGTGGTCGCAGTCTCCGTCCCATCGCGCTAGCCTGAAGTTTTGACGCTTTTGAGCCCCTGCCTCACCCGCGGGACTCAAAAGCCACGCATGCCCCGGCACGCGAAACCCGTTTTCACGCCGGGAAAACACGTCTTCCAAGGAAAGGACAACGGCTTTGCCCATCGGCGACGGCCCCTTGATCGTGCAGTCGGATAAGACCGTGCTGCTCGAGATCGACCACCCGAAGGCGCAGGAGGCACGCAACGCGCTGGCCCCGTTCGCGGAGCTGGAGCGCGCCCCAGAGCACGTGCATACCTACCGCATCACCCCGCTGGCCCTATGGAACGCCCGCGCCGCCGGCCACGACGCCGAGCAGGTCGTCCACGTACTGGAGGAGTACAGCCGCTTCCCTGTCCCCCAGCCCCTGCTGATCGACATCGCGGAGACGATGGACCGTTATGGCCGGCTCACCCTGGTCAAGCACCCTGCGCACGGCCTGGTGCTCGAGTCCCGGGACGCCGCCGTCCTGGCGGAGATCCAACGGCACCGGAAGATCAAACCGATGCTGGGCGAGCAGATCGACGCGGACACCGTCATCGTCCATCCCTCCGAGCGCGGCCGGCTCAAGCAGGAGCTGCTGAAGGTCGGCTGGCCCGCAGAGGACGAGGCCGGTTACGTGGACGGCGAGGCGCACCCGATCAGCCTGTCCACGGAGCACGAGGACTGGGAGCTGCGCGACTACCAGCAGCTCGCCGCCGATAGTTTCTGGGAGGGCGGCTCCGGCGTCGTCGTCCTGCCCTGCGGTGCTGGTAAGACGATGGTGGGCGCGGCCGCGATGTCCAAGGCGAAGGCCACGACCCTGATCCTCGTGACGAATACTGTGGCGGGGCGCCAGTGGCGGGACGAGCTGCTGCGACGCACGAGCCTGACCCCGGACGAGATCGGCGAGTACTCCGGCGAGAAGAAGGAGATCCGCCCCGTCACGATCGCCACGTACCAGGTGGTCACCCGGAAGACGAAGGGCGAGTTTCGCGCGCTGGAGCTGTTCGACTCCCGCGACTGGGGCCTGATCATTTACGACGAGGTTCACTTGCTGCCCGCGCCGGTGTTCCGCATGACCTCCGACCTGCAGTCCCGCCGCCGCCTGGGTTTGACGGCGACGCTGGTGCGCGAGGACGGCCGGGAGGGCGACGTGTTCAGCCTCATCGGACCGAAGCGCTACGACGCGCCGTGGAAGGACATCGAGGCGCAGGGGTGGATCGCACCGGCGGACTGCACCGAGGTGCGGGTGCAGCTCAGTGAGTCCGAACGAATGGTTTATGCGACCGCCGAGCAGTCCGATAAGTACCGGCTGGCGGCCACCACCCCGGCGAAGAACCGCGTGGTCAAGAAACTGCTCGCGATGCACCCTGAGGAGCCTGCGCTGATCATCGGCGCCTACGTGGACCAGCTGGAGGAGATCGCCGAGGAGCTGGACGTGCCCGTCATCGATGGCAAGACCAGCACCACGAAGCGGGAGAAGCTCTACCAGCAGTTCCGGGA
>DWUR01000093.1 GCA_019120635.1 Candidatus Corynebacterium intestinavium
GAGCTGGAGGCCGCGGACATCACCGGGCTGCCCCGCGAAACCCCCACCGAGGAGCTCTTCGCCGCGCTTAAGGACGTCGCCCGCACCTGCGTGGTCACCCTGGGTCCGGCGGGCGCGGCCGTCATCGACGACGCGGGCGTGACCCGCGTGCCCGCCCCGCAGATGGAGACCATCGTGGACACCACCGGTGCCGGGGATGCGTTCTGCGGCACCCTCGCGGCGGCTGTGGCCACCGGTTCCTCGTTGGTGGACGCCACCCGCGTGGCCGTTGCGGCCGGGTCGCTGGCGACCCAGAAGGCCGGCGCGGCGGCGTCGTACGCGACGGAAGCAGAGATCCGCGCACTGGCGACGGAAAGGGAAAACCGCAGCTAGGGGAACGTCGCCCCGGAGGGGCCAGTGCTGGGGCGAGTGTGGCTGGGCAAAATCCTAGATTGCATCCCGCGTTCTCCCAGGTCCGCGTGGCACACTTGAGGTATGAGCACTTCTGCAGCCAATAACACCCAGCCTCGCAAGATCATCCTCGACTGCGACCCCGGCCACGACGACGCCATCGCCATGCTCCTGGCCTGGGGAAACCCGAACCTCGAGCTGCTCGCGGTTACGACCGTCGCGGGTAATCAGACGCTCGAGAAGGTCACCAAGAACGCGCAGGCGCTGGCCCGCGTCGGAGGGATCACCGGCGTGCCCTTCGCCGCGGGTGCGCACCGTCCGCTCGTGGGTCCGCAGCTGATCCCGGATGAGATCCACGGCGAGTCCGGCCTCGACGGCCCGCAGCTGCCGGAGGCTGGCGTGGAGCTGGAGGACACCCACGCCGTTGACCTGATCGCGCAGGTCATCGAGCGCGAGGAGCCGGGCACGGTCACACTCGTGCCGACCGGCGCGCTGACCAACATTGGCCTGTTCGCACGCCGTTACCCGGAGCTCGTCTCCCGCGTCGCGGGCGTGACGCTGATGGGCGGCGGGCACCACACCGGCAACATGACGCCGTCCGCGGAGTTCAACATCCTCGCAGACCCGGAGGCCGCCGCGATCGTCTTCGACGCGGAGTGGCCGGTCACGATGGTTGGTTTGGACGTCACCCACAAGGTGCTCGCGGTTCCGTCTCGCATGGAGCAGCTCAAGGCCGTGGGCACGGACGTTGCGCAGTTCATCGCGGAGCTCGTGGAGTTCTTCGGGGGCGCGTACATGAAGGAGCGCCGTTACCCGGGGCCGCCGATGCACGACCCGCTGGCCGTTGCGGCAGTGGCTGATCCGGAGGTGCTGCGCACCGTGGCGGCTCCGGTCGTAGTGGAGACCAAGGGTGAGCACACCCGCGGCATGACCGTGGTTGACCTGCGGCGCACCTGGGGCGCACAGGATCAGACGGCTGAGCAGCCGGGCGATCCTTCCGCGCTGTGTCTGACGGATGATTACGCCTGCGCGGGCATGGATACCTACGGCGAGCACGTGGAGCCGGTGCGCCACCGCGTCGGCGTGGACGTGGACGTGGATCGCTTCTGGGATCTTCTGGTTGATGCACTGACCCGCATCGGGGATACCGGCTTCCGCAGCTAGGCCCCCGCGGCTAGGGCAGGGGCGGCTAGGACAGGGGAGCGGGGCGGGCCCGGGCCCCTCCCTTCCCCCTTAGGTTTTGCAGAGTTTGACGTCGCTTTTGGACGGATTTCCGACATCAAACTCTGCAAAACGCACAAGGTGTGCACAAGAAGCGCGCAAGAACACGAACAGGGGCCCGCGGAGCGCACGGAACGCGCGAAACACGTACTGGGGCGGGCGTTACAGGGGAGCGGGCTGGGCCGGGCCCCGCGGACCCGGCACGCGCACACACGCATCCGTTCGGGTTCCGCCCCTCTTCCCGCACCCGCTCTGGCCTTCCCCCTTAGGTTTTGCAGAGTTTGAGGTCGCTTTTGGGCGGATTTCCGACATCAAACTCTGCAAAACGCACAAGGAACGCGTCCGCGAGGCGCCCGGGGCGGGCGTGCAGCCAACATCACAGGGAAAAGTGTGGACTCGCACGAATCGCCCACTTATCCTGCATATATGAACGCAACTACGCCCCGCTCAGGCGGGCCTAATAACCCCGCCACCGCGGCCCCGGTCATCGACCCGGTGGATTCTCGCAAGGGCGGCCTGCCACTGCTCATGTTCGTGCTCATCACCGCGGCGGTGGCTTTCCAGCTCAACGCCTCGATGCTCTCCCCGGTGCTGCGCACGATGGCCACGGAGCTCAACACCGACGAATCCGCGGTGGGGCTGACCCAGACCGCCTTCTTCACCGGCGGCGCGATGTGCGGCCTGTTCCTCCCACGCCTCTCGGACATCGTGGGACGCCGCCGCATCCTCGTCATCATGTTGGGCGTGATGTCCCTGGGTGGACTGCTCGCCGCCCTCGCCCCGAACATCGGCGTCCTGATGGTCGCCCGCGCGCTGCAGGGCATTTCTGGCCCGACCATCCCGATGACGCTGATCATCCTGCGCAGCCAGGTTAAGGACGAGGTTCGCCTCGGCACGTTGATGGGCCTGATCGCCGCGATCAACGGTGGTGTTGCAGGTATCGACGTCCTGCTCTCCGGCTGGATGGCTGAGCACTGGGGCTTCCGCTCCGTGTTCTGGCTGATCTTCGCCGTCGGCGCGGTCGCCACCATCGTGGTCGCAATGTTCGCGCCGGAGTCCAAGCCTTCCGATAACGTCCGCATGGACTGGATCGGCGCCGCGGTCCTGGTGGTCTCCGTGCTGTCCATCACGCTGGCCGCGAACGAGGCCGGCAAGGGTGCCGCCGCGGATTGGTTCTACGTCATCGGCCTGGTCGCTGCTGGTCTGATCGTGTTCGCCATCTTCTGGCGCTGGGAGACCCGCCAGGAGAACACCGCCGGTGCGGCCCCGCTGGTCGCGCCGAAGTACCTGCGCCGCCGCGAGACCTGGGGTCTGCTGCTGACCACCGTCCTGACGATGACGGGCGTGTTCGCTGCCGTCAACGGTGTGGCACCGTCCCTGGCGCAGAACGCGGAGGCTGGTTTCGGCATGCGGGCGACGATGGCGTCCCTGCTGCTCCTGACCCCGTACGCACTGATCGGTTGGGCGGTGGGCCCGTTCGCTGGTCGCCTGGCACCGAAGGTGGGTTATGCGAACCTGCTGCGTCTGTCCAATATCGCGTCCATGCTGCTGCTGTTCCTGCTGGCGTTTGTGGGCACGCGCTCGAAGATCGTGCTGATCGTGGGCGTGATCCTGCTGGGCGTGACCTACGCGGGTATCGGCAATATCGTGCTGAATAACCTGGGTGTGGTGAACTCGCCGCAGGATAACCAGGGCTTCCTGCCGGGCATGAACTCGGCGGCCTTCAACCTGGGTGCGGGCATCTCCTTCGCGGTGCTGCCGGTGTTCCAGGTGGTGGGCTCCCCAGAGGGTTCGGATTCCGCCGCGGGCTACACCACGGCCTTCCTGGTGGGTGGCATCATCCTGGGCTTGGCTGCCCTGACCAGCCTGTTCATCCCGAAGAGGACCACGGCAGAGCAAGAAGCCGCGGCGAAGGAAAGCGCCACGGCTTAAGGCCCGAAAGGGTTAACGGGGGAGAGCGCGGGGGCTCGCAGCGGGAGGCGTGGGGGCCTCCCACCCGGGGGTTAGTTTCCTGCTTCACCCGGCCCCGGGGTTAGCGCCCCGCGGGCCGGTGCACCATTTCCCCCACCGGGGCCCGCCCCACGGGCCAGCGCCCTACTTCTCGCGCTCCTCCAGCGCCTTCTGCGCGTAGGACTCCAGCGAGGTTCCCAGCAGCCCGAACTTTGCGAGCTTCACCGGCGCGGGCTGCTCCGCGAAGTAAGCCTGCAGCATCTTGCTGAACTTCTCGTACTTCTTTTCCGTGTACGGGTACCAGTTCGCCTCCAGGCCAGCGCCCTGGGAGCCGTCCTTGTCCACGATGACGGACTTCGGGTTACACCACGCGCGCAGTCCCTCGGCACCCTTGTGGCGGCCCATGCCGGAGTCGCCCACACCACCGAACGGCAGCGCCGGGGTTGCCTCGGTGGCCATGACGTTGTTGATGGATACCCCGCCGATGCGCAGCGCCCCGGCCACCCGGCGCGCCCGATCCATGTCCGCACTCCACACGGAGCCGGTCAGCCCGAACGGCGTGTCATTCGCCCGGTCGATGGCCTCCCGCTCGGAGCTGAAGCTCAGCACCGGGATCACCGGCCCGAAGGTCTCCTCCGTGACGACCAGCGCGTCCTCCGGCACGTCGACCAGCAGGATCGGCGGGATCAGCGCGGAACGGCCGTCCCAGTCCTGGCCGGTGAGCTGGCGGGCACCGCGCGCCAGTGCGTCCTGAACCTGCTCGTTGACTCGCTCGATCTGGAAGTCGACGGTCATGCGGCCCAGGTCGTTGTTGCGGGCGTCCGTGTCCGCCTGCGTGAGCAGCCGGGCCTGCCGGACCAGCTCCGCGACGAACTCCTCCTTGATGCTCTCGTGGACGTAGAGCCGCTCCACAGACGTGCAGGACTGGCCCGTCGCCGTCAGACCGCCGAACAGTGCGCCCGCGGCGGTGCGGGGGATGTCGACGTCCTCAAAAACGATCATGGGGTCCTTGCCACCGAGCTCGAGCTCGACAGGAATGAGCATGTCGGAGCACTGCTTCATGATCTTCCGGCCGGTCGCGCACGAGCCGGTGAACATGACGAGGTCGGGGTGCTGGTCGATGACATCCGCGCCCACGGCACCGTCGCCGTAGACCACCTGCACCCAGTTCGGGGCGATGGCGGCTTCCTCCATGAGGGATTCGATCAGCCCGGCCAGCGGGGTGTGCTCGGAGGGCTTGTAGACGACCGCGTTGCCGGCGGCCAGTGCGGCGACGATCGGCACGATGGCCTGGAAGAAGGGGTAGTTCCAGGGCGCGATCACGAAGGCCACGCCGAGTGGTTCGTACCAGATCTCGGACTTCTTGCCCATCATCGTCAGCGGGGTCTCGACCTTCTGCGGGGCCAGGACCTTCGCGGCGTTCTTTTCGTGCCAGCTGATGACGTCCAGCGCGCCGAACATTTCGGACATGAGGATGTCGCTGCGGGACTTGCCCGTTTCCTCCCGGACGCGGTCGACGATCTCCTCGGTGCGGTTGACGATCACACCGCGCAGGAGGCGGAGGTGTTCGAGCCGTTCCTCGACGCTCAGGGCACGGATGGATTTCTGTGCTTCGCGTGCCCTGTCGACGACGCCCTCGACCTGGGCGTATTCGGACTCTGGGATCTGTGTTGCCATGGTGTGTGCTCCTTGTGGTTTCTGAGCGCGGGTTAGTCGCGTGGGTTCTGCGCGTCGGTGGCGGCGAGGGCGGCCTCGTAGGCCTCCTGGTTGATGGTGGTCTCGTAGCCGATGGCCTGGTGGATGTTCGGCAGCTGGTTGGGGTTGCTGCCCCGGGCGATCAGCGGGGAGTCGGTGAGCTCTTCACCCAGGCGCACCCCGAGGTTGGAGTAGTAGAGGCTGTGGACGACACCCTTGATACCAAGGTTGGCCATGCGCATCAGCCCGGCGAGCGGCTCGGGGAACTTGGCATTCGCGTTGGCCATCGCGACGATCAGGCGGACCAGGGGCGTTGGTGCGTAGGCGCAGACGGTGGCGAGGATGAGGAAGGCGTTGCGGTCGTCGTCGTACATGTAGGAGAGCATGCGGTCGATGCCGGCCGCGCATCCGGATTCGGAGAAGGACGGTAGCGCCCCGCCGCCGGAGGTCAGGGAGCCGGAGGCTGACTTGCGGGCGGGGACGCCGGGGATGACGACGTCGCCCAGGCGCAGCAGGCCTTTCATCTGCGTGGGGGAGAGCAGCTCGGTGGAGCGGGGATTGAGGTTCTTGCTGGTCATGTCTGCTTTCTTCCTTCCTTAGCTCGCGGCGATGATCTGGTCGGCGGCCTTGAGGGACAGGGCGGCGATGGTGAGTGCGGGGTTGATGCCCGGCGCGTTCGGGAAGATGGAGGAGTCCGCGGCGAGGATGCGCTGGCTGCCGTAGAGGGTGAACTCGGGGGAGACCACGCCCTGCTTGGCGCTGGCGCCCATTCCGAGCCCGCCCATGAGGTGCAGGCCGATGCCGAACTGGCCGTGGAGGATCTCCTCCGCGCCGGTGGCGTTGAAGATATTGCGGATGGCGGCCATGCCGGTGTCGCGGCGGCGGGCGTCCTCCCGGTTGAGCTTCTTCTTGACCACCGGGTTGCCCTTGCGGTTGATGGTGATCTCGCCGGGGTTGGTGTCGCGGACGCAGACCTCGATGCAGCCCAGGCGCGGGAAGTCCTGCATGATCTCCGCGTGGCGGGCGCCGAAGCCGGGCAGCAGGAGGGCGATATTGCCGGGGCCGGCGAAGACATTCTCCAGCTTGAAGCCCTGGCGGCGGAAGGTCGGGTCGTCGGACTTGTAGTTCTGCAGCGGGCCGGCGAAGGCGCGGACGTCCTCGGCGTAGCGGCCCAGGTTCATGTACTGCGGGTGGGTGAAGAAGTTCTTGCCCAGGTCCGGCAGCTGCTTGCCGTAGCCGCTGCGCAGCAGCAGGGCGGTGTTGCCGATCGCCCCGGAGGCCAGCACGACGCGCCGGGCGGTGAAGGTGCGCTCCACGTGGGGTTCTAAGTAGGTCGGCTTGCCGAATCCGCGACGGCCCTTCGGGGTGCTGTCCGCTGGCACGCGGGTGGTGACGGTGACGCGGTCGGGGTGCTCGGTGATTGTTCGCGCTTCAGCGCAGTCGATGAGGTGGAAGCCGTGCTTTTCCGCTGCTGGCAGGGCGGTGATGGCGGTGGACTGCTTGGAGTCGATCCCGCAGCCGCTGAGGCATTCCACGCAGCAGTTGCCGTCCTCGAAGCGGCAGTCGGCCTCACCGCGGCGCAGTGGGGCGTATCGGTAGCCGTTGGCGTCGAAGCCCTCGGCGAAGTTCTTGGCGTTGCCGTTGCGCCACTGTTCGGGCACATTCTTGAGGATCATGTTTCCCTCGGCCCGATCGTAGTAGTCGGCGAGGTCGTCCTCGTTGAGCCAGGAGACGCCGGACTGGTCGCGCCAGGAGGAGAAGGCGACGTCGTCGAACCGGTCCATGAGGGCCTGGTTGACGATGGAGCCGCCGCCGACGGCCTTGGGGCGGAGCAGGCCGAGGCCGGCGTCGATGGTCAGTTCCACGCCGCCGCCCCAGAAGAGCTGGGAGCTGGAGTCGACCTCGGTGCGTGGGTAGGTGTGCCGGTCGTAGCGCTTGCCGGCTTCCAGGCCGAGGACGGTGAGCCCTGCGGCGGCGAGTTCGCGGGCGATGTTCAGCCCGGAGGTGCCGGCGCCGATGATGATGACGTCGTAGGTTTCTTGCGCCGCTTGGGTCGGGTCGATCCTTTCGGCGGTCGCGGTTGGGCTGCCCGGGGCGGGCGTGGTGCTCGCGCTCGCGGCGCCTGCGGTGCCCTGTGGCCCTGCGGTCGGGTTCTGTGGTGCGCGGCCAGCTGCCGCGCCGGTGCTGTGGTCCCCTCGGTTATTCGTCATGTTCGTTAGTTAACCCAACGAAACCCTCTGTGTATTCTATATTTGTGAAAAAGTTTTAAAGCTGCCCGCGGGGTGCAATTCTCCCCATCGCTGTCGCTTCTGTGACGTAGGCTACAATGCCAAGAATGAGCGCCGATAACCCCACCCCGAGCAAGCAGACGGTCATGCAGAAGATTCTGGGCTACCGCCCGGACTTTTTGATTGTGTTGATCGTGCTCGCG
>DWUR01000094.1 GCA_019120635.1 Candidatus Corynebacterium intestinavium
GAGGCCACGGCGGAGTCCGCGTTGAGGATGGAGAGGATCACCGTTTCCAGGATGACGCATTCGGCGAAGGTGCCGCGCACCGTGAGGATTGGGGAGTGTGGGAAGTAGACCTCGCCCTCCAGGTAGCCGTCCACCTGCCCGCGGAAGCGGTAGTTGCGCAGGTACTCCAGAGTCTCAGGCTGCAGGAAATCCAGGTTTTCCAGCTGGGCTTCGGTGAAGACGAAGTCCCGGATCGCGCGGAGGACGCGCTCGGTGCCGGCGACGACCCCGTAGCGGCGCTCGTTGGGAAGGCGGCGGGTGAAGACCTCGAAGGCGCACTGCTTTTCTGCTGTGCCATCCTGCAGCGCGGCTTCCAGCATGGTCAGCTCGTACTTGTCGGTGAGCAGCGCGGAGGAGCGCGGCGCGGAGAGGTAAGGGTCGAGGTGGCCGATCGAGCCGTAGGCGACGTCCTGTTGTGGGTTCTGGGCTGTGGAAGACAAGTGGATCCCTACGCGTTTTCTTCTTCAAGTGGTGCCGTGGCCGATGAGTGGCCCCGGCGAATACTCACACTCTAGCGACCGGTGCGGACAGGCAAAGAAAAATTCCGCCACGATGCCTTCGCCGCCCCGGCGTGGCGACGGTATCCTTGGTGACATGACTTCCCCGGCTGCACCAAGCGCAACCCCAGTTGCGGAGAAACGACCCGAGACCCTGACGGATGCCGATCTGCCGTGGCAGTGCATCTGCTGGGACGATCCCGTCAACCTCATGAGCTACGTGACCTACGTCTTCGAAACCGTGCTCGGTTACTCCCGCAAGAAAGCCACCGAGCTGATGATGCGGGTTCACACCGAGGGCAAGGCCGTTGTCTCGTCCGGCGAGCGCGATAAGGTCGAGGGAGATGTAAAGAAGCTCCATACAGCGGGCCTGTGGGCCACGATGGAGCAGGCGGCGGGCTAGTACAACAACACCCGCGAGGCGAGGAGGACTCCCCACAGATGGAACCGTGGAAGAAGAAGACCGGCATGCTGCGTGGCACGCGCTTTGTCACCCAGCTCAACCCCCTGGAGCGGGAGACCCTGGGTAACTGCGCCGCCACCGTCGCCGATGCCCTGATGGAGCGGGTGCGCACCGCGCCGAAGGATGAGCTGGCGGAGCTGACCGGCATGGCCAGCGGCCACTCGGAGCGACCGAGCAGCCCGGCGCTTGCCCGAATCCTGCCGGACTTCTTCGCAGACGGCGCCGAGAAGGTCGAGGGAGATGCCGCGCTGACCCGGCAGCTCAACGAGACCGAGATCATCAAAAATAAGCTGATGAACCTCGCACTCATCGCAGAGCACATCGGCCCAAACGGCTCGGTGAACATCACCCTGAGCCAGGAGGAAGTCCAGCCCTGGCTCTCGGCTATCAACGACGTGCGGAATTACTATCACGAGCTCTGCCAGCCCGCGCTGCACGGCGCGGAGGGGCCGGACCGCGTTGAGGCAGCCAAGGAGCTGACCGCTTGGCTGACTTTCCACCAGGACAGCCTGCTGCGCGCGATGATGGGGGAGCCGCCGGCGGAGATGATGGACAACCCCGACGCTGACGGTCCGCAGAACCCAGACGACGGCAGTGGCCAGGGGCCGAAGGGGCAACCCGGCCCAGATGGTCGCCCGACGGGCGAGTTTTAGGATGTCCGCCGAATTGTTCGGCGCCCAGCCGGGGCCCAGCAACTCGCTAATGGACGTCCGTGGCCTCGGCGTGGGCCACGCGATCAGTGAGGGTGGGGTTGGAGACTCTGGGGCCACGATCATCGCCGCACCCGCCGGAGCAGTTGCCTCGGTCGACGTCCGGGGTGGCGGGCCCGGCACCCGCGAGACGGACCTGCTGGAGCCACACAATACGGTCGAGCGGGTTCACGCCATCGCACTGTGCGGCGGCTCCGCCTACGGCCTCGCCGCCGCCGACGGTGCGATGAGCGCCCTGGAGGCTGCGGGCATCGGCTTCCCCGTCCTGGGGGAGGAGGCACCCGAGAAGATCGTGCCGATCGTCCCGGGTGCTGTGATCTTCGACCTGCTGTTGGGCCGCTGGGACTCCCGCCCGACCGCGGCGACCGGCGCGGCGGCGACCGAGGCTGCGCTGCGCAGCGCGAGCATCGCCCGCGATGAGGAATCAGCAACCGGGCAGGGCGAGGATGATTCCGCACTTGCCGCCGCTACCGCATCGGGCAACCTCGGCGCGGGGTTGGGCGCCTCCGCCGGTGCCCTGAAGGGCGGGTTCGGGCAGGCCAGCGCGGTGCTCCCGGAACTGCCGGGCGAGCTGGCGGCGCTCAGTGGGACGACGGTGGCCGCGGGGATCGTCGTCAATCCGCAGGGCGCGGTCTTCAACCCGGCCACGGGGCGGCTGTGGGGTTTCGACTCAGAGCTGGCGGGTGAGTTTGGCGCAGCGTCGACCACGCCGGTCTCCGAGGAAGCCGCGGCACACTTGCGCGGAAGGAACCTCGCGGGCACCAAGTTCCCCGCACCCGGCGACGGGCAGCCCGGCGGCGATAGCCCGCAGCTCAACACCACCATCGGTGTGGTCGCAACGGATGCCCCGCTCACCAAGGCACAGGCCAAGCGCCTGGCGCTTTCCGCCCACGACGGCCTGGCGCGCGCGATCCGCCCGGCCCACATGCCCATGGATGGGGATACCCTCTTCGGGCTGGCCACCGGCACCCGGAGCAGCAGCGTGGACGCCGTCGGCATGTCCGTGCTCGCCGCGACGGCCGCCAACTGCGTGGAGCGCGCTATCGTCCACGCCGTGCTGGCGGCCGAGCCCGCCTACGAGCACCCCTCCTGGCGCAGTACCGTGGGCGGTTAAAGAATCCCACGGATTGCCCCGCCACCGCGCCGGGGTGGTGCCATCCCTCAAGTTCAGGAGCCTGAACATGCAGAACCTCGCTTTCGCCCTGCGGCTCGTGGGGGTCGCCTGGATTGTCCAGGTCATCAACATGATGCTGGGTTACGGGCTTAACGCCTTCGGCATTCGGCCCGGCGACCCCTACGGCCTACTGGGCGTGTTCACTGCGCCCTTCCTGCACGGTGGCTGGGACCACCTCATCGCCAACTCCATGACCGCGGTCGTGCTCATCACGATGATCTGCTGGTCAGGCAGACGCGCGTTCTGGCGCAGTTCCCTGATCATCCTGCTCGCCAGCGGGGCCGGGACCTGGCTCATTGGCGGCGCGGGCACCGTTCACGTGGGCGCCTCCGGCATGGTCTACGGCTGGGTCGCATTCCTCATCACCCGGGGGCTCTTCACCAAGAAGCTCAGCCAGCTGGCCGGTGGGGTCGTGGTCCTGCTGCTATACGGTTCCCTGTGGACCGGAATCCTGCCCACCAACCAGGCCATCAGCTGGCAGGGCCACCTCTGCGGGGCGTTGGCCGGCATCCTCGCTGCTTGGCTGATTCCGAAGATGCCTACCGCCACGCGGGCCGTGCGCACCGCAGGCCGTGCCTCCCTCGGCATGTAGCCACGGCCGACCAACCCCAGGACGCGGCCGGCACACGGTTGCTTGGGGCCGTGAGCGACGTCATTAAACTAAAACAGCGAGAACAACGAAGGAAGGGCCGAGTAAGCACATGGCGGAGCAGGCGGACGGCGGCAGCGCGGCGGGCAGCGCCCCGGAGCAGGAATCCCACAACAACGCTCCCATCGGGATTTTCGACTCCGGGGTCGGCGGCCTCACCGTGGCGCGCACGATCGTGGACCTTCTGCCGCACGAATCAATCATCTACATCGGGGATACCGCTAACTCGCCTTATGGGGATAAGACGATCGCGCAGGTCCGCGAATACGCCCGGATGGTCGCCGACGAGCTGGTCTCCCGCGGGGTGAAGATGATCGTCATCGCCTGCAACACCGCCTCCGCCGCCTTCATGCGCGACGCCCGCGAGCGCTACCCGATCCCGGTCGTGGAGGTCATCCTGCCCGCGGTCCGCCGCGCCGTGTCCGCGACCCGGAACAACCGCATCGGCCTGATCGGGACGCAGGCGACGGTCACCTCCGGGGCCTACCAGGACCTCTTCGCCGCTAGTCCGGACGTCACCGCCGTCGCCCAGGCATGCCCGCAGTTCGTGCCCTTCGTGGAGCGGGGGATCACCTCGGGCCGCCAGATCCACGCGTTGGCGGAAGGCTACCTCGAGCCGCTGAAGGAGGCCGGGGTGGACACCGTGGTGCTGGGGTGTACGCACTACCCGCTTCTCACCGGGGTGGTGCAGTTCGTCATGGGGGAGGACGTCACGCTGGTGAACTCTGCGGAGGAGACCGCGAAGATGGTCTACCGCACGCTGGCGGAAAGCGGGCAGCTGGCGGATAACGACCCAGAGCGTCAGGCCACCTTGTCCTTCGAATCCACCGGGGACCCGCACCGCTTCGCGCAACTCGCACAGCGCTTTTTGGGGCCGAAGATCACGAGCGTGTCGCAGATCCCGGAGCTGCTGCGCTAGTCCCGGTACTAACCCCTGTTCTAGCCCCTGGGGCGCGGCGGAACCGCCCCGGAGTTGGTCCTGGACAGCCCCGGATCCACCCCGCTGAGCGAAACCTGATCTAAAGCTTGCCCAAATATCGAAAAACGCCGGGCATCGTGAAACAATGTCCACTTATGGAGATGCTTGTGTTGGGTTGTTCCGGAAGCGTGCCCGGCCCCTCGGCCGCGGCCTCGGGGTATTTCCTGCGCAGCGCGGCGGGCGAGGGCGTGGTCGTGGACCTGGGCTCGGGGGTGCTCAAGCAGATGCAGCGCTATGAGGGCATCGACCCCTCCGACTGCCACGTCGTCCTCTCCCACATGCACGCCGACCACTGCTCGGACGTCCCGAGCCTGCTGGTGTGGCGCCGCTACCACCCCTTCGCGCCGGCGAGCACCCGCCACAAGCTGATCGGACCGAGCATCGCAGCCAAGCACATCGGCCAGGCCAGCGCCGACTCCCCGGAGGCGCCGGACGACCTCACCGACACCTTCGAGGTCCTCGACCACGTCGTCGGGCCGGAGAGCGATTTCGACGCCGAGACCTGGCGACATCACACCATCGGCGACCTGCGGATCTATGCCGTGGATGCTATCCACCCCACCGAGGCCTACATCATCCGCTTCGAGGACTCCTCCGGCTTCTCCGTGGTCTACAGCGGCGACACCGCGCCGACCCCGGCCCTGGCGCGCATCGCCGCGGGGGCGGACGTCCTCGTCTGCGAGGCGACCTGGGGCGATGGGGGAGCGACCATGCCGGAGGGCATGCACCTCTCCGGCGCGGAGGCCGGCGAGGCCGCCCAGGCAGCGGGCGTGGGCCGGCTCGTGCTGACCCACATCCCGCCATGGGGGGATAAGGCCGCCACCGTCGCCGCGGCCGCCCGCCACTACACGGGGCCCATCGAGGTCGCCCGGCCAGGTCTGCGCATCAGCGAGCAGCACTAAGCGCCCGCTACACTGGCTGGCATGTCTAATACGCCAGAACAAAGCACCCATACCCGCGCCGATGGCCGCAGCGTCGACCAGCTGCGCGACATCCGAATCACCCGCCGGTTCACCACCAACCCGGCAGGCAGCGTGCTCGTTGAATTCGGGAACACCCGGGTGATGTGCACCGCCAGCGTGGAACTCGGCGTGCCGCGCTTCAAGCGGGACTCCGGCGAGGGCTGGCTGACCGCGGAGTACGCGATGCTGCCCTCTGCCACCCACGAGCGCATGCCGCGCGAGTCCATGCGCGGCAAGGTCAAGGGCCGCACCCACGAGATCTCCCGCCTGGTTGGCCGCGCCCTGCGCGCCGCCGTGGATCTCACCGAGCTGGGGGAGAACACGATCGCCATCGACTGCGACGTCCTGCAGGCCGACGGCGGCACCCGCACCGCCGCGATCACCGGCGCCTACATCGCCCTCGCCGACGCCCTGGCCTACCTGCAGGAGCAGGGTGTCGTGCCGGGCAAGCCACTGCGCGACCCCGTCGCCGCCGTCTCCGTGGGCATCATCGACGGCGTGGCCTGCCTCGACCTGCCCTATGAGGAGGACTCGCGGGCGGACGTGGACATGAACGTCGTGATGACCAAGGCCGGCCGCTTCGTGGAGATCCAGGGCACCGGCGAGGCTGCCGAGTTCGACCGCGCGGAGCTCAACACCATGCTGGACCTGGCCGAGGGCGGCCTGCACCAGCTGATCGAGTTGCAAGAGCGCGCGCTGAACACCGACCCGGCTTCCGGCCCGGTCACGCTCTAGAAAACCCCACGGACCACGCGGAAGGAGGACTCAATGCAGGTGCTGGTGGCGTCCAGAAATAAAAAGAAGCTCGCGGAGCTGCAGCGGGTGCTCGCGGCGGCAAACGTCGAGGGCATCGAGCTGCTCAGCCTCGCGGACGTGCCGGAGTATCCGGAGACCCCGGAGACCGGCGCGACCTTTGAGGCCAACGCCCGGATCAAGGCCCTCGACGGGGTACGGCATGCTGGCCTGCCCACCGTCGCGGATGATTCCGGTTTGTCCGTCGACGCGCTCAACGGCATGCCCGGGGTGCTGTCTGCCCGCTGGTGCGGTGCCCACGGCGAGGACGCCGAAAACAACCGGCTGCTGTTAGCCCAGCTCTCCGATGTTCCCGACGACCGACGCGGCGCCCGATTCGTTTCCTCCTGCGTGCTCGCTCTTCCCAGCGAAGTTGCCGACGCCGCCGGTCTGGAGTCCGAGGTGGCAGTCACCGGCGAGTGGGAGGGCCGGATTCTGCGCGCCGAGCAGGGCACCAACGGCTTCGGCTACGACCCGCTCTTCGAGCCCGCGGAAGCGCCGGGCCAGTCCTCAGCAGAGCTCACCCCGGAGCGTAAGGACGAGCTCTCCCACCGCGGCAAGGCGCTGCAGCAGCTGGTCCCGGCGCTGCGGGCGCTGGCTCAGTGCGCGCAGTAGGCCCAGCTAGGTCCCGCATGGCCGAAAACGCCACCGGGGAACCCAGCGCGCAATAAGGTCCAACGCAAGAAAGGAAGTGCACCGTGACCACGCCACCCACCCCGAGCACGATCGTCGCCAACGCCGCGGCAGATCTGAGCTGGCAGGAGGACCTGTATAAACACCTCCACGCCCACCCAGAGCTCTCGGGGGCGGAGGAGCAAACGGCTCAACGTATCGAGGAGGAGCTGCAGCGCTTCCCCGACTGGGCGGTCACGACCGGCATCGGCGGTTACGGAATCACCGCAGTGCTGCGCAACGGGGACGGTCCGACGGTGCTGATGCGCGCGGACTTCGACGGCCTGCCCGTCGCCGAAGCCACCGAGGTGGATTACGCCTCGAAGCATTCCCAGCTCAACGCGGAGGGCCAGCGGGTGCCGACGATGCACGCCTGCGGCCACGACCACCACACCAGCTCGCTGCTGGGCGCGATGGCAATCCTGGATGCGACGCGGAACGACTGGGCCGGCACCGTGATCGCGCTCTTCCAGCCTGCGGAGGAGGCCGCGGTGGGCGCGCACCGCATGGTCTCCGATGGGCTGGATCAGATCATTCCGCGCCCGGATGTGTGCCTGGCTCAGCACGTCGTCGCGGGGCCTGCGGGTGAGATCTACACCGCGCCGGGCCCGGTGATGACCTCCTCGACCACCATCGAGATCACCCTGTACGGGCGCGGTGCGCACGCCTCGATGCCGCACCGTTCGGTCGATCCGGTGGTGCTGGCCGCATCCACCGTGATGCGCCTGCAGACGATCGTGTCCCGGGAGGTCCCGCCAGGCCAGTTCGCCGTGGTCACGGTCGCGTCCGTGGAGGCGGGTAAGGCCAATAACGTGATCCCGGATTCGGCGAAGATCTCCCTGAGCTGCCGCTTCTACGACGAGGACCTGCGCAAGCGCGTGGTAGCCGCGATCAAGCGGATCGTGCGCGCCGAGGCCCAGGCAGCGGGCGCGGACCGGGAACCGAGCTTTAAGTTCGTCGGCATGCTGGGCGCGACCGACAACGCGGCCGAGGCCTTCGAGACGGTGCGCCCGGCCTTCGACGAGCGCTTCAGCGAGAACAGCCTGGACATGGAGCCGTGGACGGCCTCCGAGGACTTCTCCGTGATCCCGAAGCACTTCGGGGTTCCTTATCTGCTGTGGACCGTGGGCATTACGCCGCGGCGCCAGTGGCAGCGGGCCGAGGAAGCGGGCCGGCTGGATATCGACATTCCGACCAATCACAACCCGGGCTTCCTGCCAGACCTGGGCACGCTGCCGGTGGCCACGGAGGCCGCGGCGGTCGCGATCCTGGCATGCCTGCAGCGCAGCTGGCCGGATACCTCCAGCCCGGAAGAGCTGCGCCAGCAGCCGACGCAAAAAGAAATCGCCGCGGCGCAGATCGAAACTGCACCGGGCGATTAATTCAGGGGGGATTGATCCAGGTGGGGGATGGCCCCGGGCTTAGCTCAGCGCGAAGGCTTCCTTCACCTCGACGCGACGCTTGTGCTCGACGAAGAAGCTCAGCAGCGGGACGACGCCGGCGAGGATGGTGGTCAGCCACTTGCTGGGCTCCCAGCGCGCCTTGGTGCCCAGATCCAGGCAGGTGATGCAGTAGAGCATGAAGAAGATGCCGTGGGCCGGGCCGATATAGGAGAACCAGGCCGGGGTGTTATCGCTGCCCAGGATCAGGTACTTGAAGATCATCTCCACGACCAGAACGAGCAGCCAGATACCGGTGGCGATCGCCATGACCGAGTACCACTTCAGGGCCTTGGCAACTCGCTGCTGGCGTGCCGGGTGGATCTTGGCGCCCGCTGGCTGGGGCGAGGCTGGCTGCGTCATTTCTTGTTCTCTCTCTACGGTTGGGTGGATTATCGGGAATCGGGCGTGCGGGCGCTAACCCTCGTCGGCCTGGCGCTTCCTGCGTTTGTCCTGGGCGGGTAGCGGCGCCGATCGGGCGTCCCGCCTGCGGTGATCCTCGAAGACCTCCGCGGCCTCGGGGCGTTGCTTTGCGGCGGGGGCCAGGAAGTCCTCCGGGACCTCCGTGAGCTGGTCTTCCGCGTATTTTTCGACGGCGGCCTCGTCGTCGCCGAGCAGGCGCTCCCGCTCGTACTCGATGTACTTGCGATAGGTGACGACAAGGAAGATGCCGAAGATTGGCCACTGGAGTGCGTAGCCCAGGTTCTGGAAGGAGCCGCTGGTGGATTGCCAGCGTTCGTATTGCCACCACGCGAGCAGCAGCGTGGCGATCACGCCGAGTGCGAGAAAGATAATCTGCACAATGCGCACGCGCAGGGGAAAGGGCTCTTTCGGGGCCTGGTGTTCGCGCGATTCCTTCACAGCTCCCGAGTCTACCCACCACGGGGGTGAATCCAAATGACCGCCGAATGGGGAAATCCGGCGGTCACAAGGGGAAATATGGTGCGCCTGGGGAGACTTGAACTCCCACGTCCTAGGACACTGGAACCTAAATCCAGCGCGTCTGCCAATTCCGCCACAGGCGCAGGTGGCGGTTATCCGCCACGGCTAGGAACACTATAGCAACGCCGCGGGACCGCAACCGAACTGGCTACGGCCCCCAGGGGAGACGTCCTAGAGCTCGAGCTCCTTCATGATGCGGGCGACGTGCCCGGTGGCCTTGACGTTGTAGCGGGCCAGGGCGACCTTGCCCTCCTCGTCGACGAGGAAGGTCGAGCGGATTACGCCCTGGACGATCTTGCCGTAGTTCTTCTTCTCACCGAAGGCGCCATAGCCCGTCATGACGGCCTTGTCCGGGTCGGAGAGCAGCGGGAAAGTCAGCTCGTACTTATCGCGGAACTTTGCCAGGGCCTCTGGCTTATCTGGGGAAATCCCCACCACGTCGATGTTCTGGTCGTTCAGCTGGGCCAAAGAGTCGCGGAAGTCGCAGGCTTCCTTTGTGCAGCCCGGGGTGTTGGCTCGCGGGTAGAAGTACACGAGCACCTTTTTGCCGCGGTAGTCCTTCAGATCGATCGTCTCACCCTTGTCAGAGGTGAGCGCGAAGCCCGGAGCTTCGTCGCCCTCGGTGAGGCGGATATTTGCTGTGTCATTGTTCTTCGTCATGCCGCCCAGCCTACGCGGATGCCTAGCCGTGGGCTTTCGCACGCGAAGGCTGCGTATCCTCTACAATTGTTCAGAAGAAACGACTGATTATTACCGTCTTTTAGGGAGTATGTCCGTGGCACGGAGTATCGACGCTATCGAGCGTGACATTGAGCGCACCCGCAACCAGCTGGCCA
>DWUR01000095.1 GCA_019120635.1 Candidatus Corynebacterium intestinavium
GGGGCGCCGATCCCGACTCTCGCAGACGCCGTCCTCCCGCTCGATTGGGTGGAAATCGACGGCCGCCACGTGGAACCGCTGCGCACCGTGAACTCGGGGGATTTCGTCCACCGGCTCGGTTCCGACGTCCAACCGGGCGACGTCGTCGTTGAGCAAGGGGCGGTGCTCGGCGCCGCTCAGGTGGGGCTGCTCGCAGCCATCGGCCGCTCCAAGGTGCTTGTCTACCCGCGCCCGAGGCTCAGCGTGCTCGCCTTCGGTCCCGAACTCGTCGACATCGACCGCGACCCGGGCCTGGGGCAGGTCCACGACGCCAATTCCTACGCTCTCGCCGCCGCCGCTAAGGAGGCTGGTGCCGAGGCCCACCGCATGGGCATCCTCGCGGGTGAACCGCGCCGGATTAAGGAGGTCGTGGAGGCGCAGCTGATGCGCAGCGAGGTGCTCGTCATTACCGGGGCGATCGGTGGGGAAGGCAGCGACCAGCTGCGCCAGATTTTGGACGAGCTCGGCTCAATGGAAACCACCCGCATCGCGATGCACCCGGGCTCCATCGTTGGCTTCGGCACCCTCGGATCCGATCAGGTGCCGACCTTCCTGCTGCCCGTCAACCCCTCCGCCGCGCTCGTGGCCTTCGAAGTGCTGGTCCGCCCGCTGATCCAGATCATCCGCGGCCAGCGCCAGGCCACCCGCCGGGTGGTGCGGGCTCGCACTATTGCCGCGATCGACTCGGCGCCGCGACGACGCGGCTTCATCCGCGGCCAGCTGATGCGCGACCGGGAGACCCGCGAGTTTCTCGTGGACCCGCTCGGGGCGGTCGGCGGAGGGGAACCGACCCACCTGCTGGGCAGCTACGGCCAGGCAAACTGCCTGATCACCGTCCCCGCGGAGGAAACGCACGTTGCGCCCGGCCAGTTCGTGGATGTCCTCTTCCTGACGAACCGCTCCTAGCCACGGGGACTTCACGGGGGAGCGGTGGACGTGGAACTGGATAGGCGCCTGGCCAGGGGTAACGGGGCGCGGTGGCGCGTACCTACCGTGTGGTTGCCTCCGGCGCACCAGCGACCAGGCTCCGTGCCCGGCGCAGCCTCGAGGACTGCCACCAGCGCAGCCCCGGCTCGCGGGGTTCATCAGACCAGCGAGCATCCACACGGTCAGTCCTCCGCGGAATTGCCGGTGCGGCTGCGGGAACTGCGCCGCTCCGACGGAGCGTCGTGGCGCGCGTTCCGCATCGCCGATGAACACCTCCTGCGCCCCGTCGAGCCGACCGTGGCCACCTCGTGGGAGGAGGCGCACTCGCCGAAAATGTGGCGCCAGACTTACCGCGGGCTCAAGTTCGCGGAGCGCCAAGGCATCGCGATGTCCTTGGCGATCGAAGTGGCCGGCGAGTTCGCGGGCCAGCTCACGCTAGGCAACATGCAATACGGCACGATCGGTAACTGCTGGATCGGCTACTGGGTGCACTCCCGCTGGCAGGGGCGCGGGGTCGCCACCGCGGCCGTCGCACTGGGCACCGACCTGGCGATGCTGGGGCTCGGCTTGCACCGGGTGGAGGCCACCGTCATGGAGGACAATCCCGCGTCCCGCCGCGTGCTGGAGAACACCGGTTACCGGGTGGAGGGGCGGCTGCAACGCAACCTACATATCGACGGGCAGTGGACGGACCACCTGCTGGTCGCGCAGACGATCGAAGAGCTCGGCCCCGGGATTACCCAGCGGCTCGCGTCCCAGGGGCGTTTTCGGGTCGATTAAGCCGGCGGCAAAACTTCCGCGTTTTGGCCCTCCGCGCGGCGTGGCAGAAAGCGAAGCGCCCAGGTTGTCGATACCTTGGAAGGTATTGCTGCTGGCCCTGCCGCCATCCTCCGGCCGGGCTGGTTCATCCGCTGGGGAAGTCCCAGTGGGTTCAAACCGCTGTCTAGCTTTTAGGAGCATTAGTGTCCGGCTCCCTTCTGTTGATCCTCGCAGTATGGCTGCTGCTGATGGCGCCGCTGTTGCTGCGCAAGCAGTCCCCGGTGCGCCGCACGTCGCGGGGCATGTCCGAGACCCGAATCCTGCACGAAGGCGGTGCCAAGCGTTCCCGCCGTCCGAGCCGTCTGCTGCCCGCCGAGGGGCACTACATGTCCTCGGATGAGGACGTGGACGCAGACATCGATTTCGTCGAGGCGGAACCGGAGTACGTCCTTTTCGATGAGGACGTCGACACCCGCGACGAGGAGCGTGCCAGCGAGCATGCCGACATCGCCGGCGGCGTGGAAACGGTGGACGCAGAGGTCGACGAAGACCGCGCCGACGTCGTCGAGAACGCCGCGGACGAGACCACGAACCTGGAGACCCTGGAGGGTGAACTCGTCGACGCTGATGCTGAGGACCTGGACGGCGAGGAGCACGTGGCGGATGCCCAGCGCCGCACAGTCCCGGCCGAGGCGCCGGCCGTGAGCGCAGAGTCCGTCACGGTCGACGCGGAGCTGGCCGACGACGCAGCAGACACGATGGCCCACGAGGACGAGAAGCACGAGGACGCCGGTGCGGACACGCCGGCGCCCCTGCGTGTCACTGCGGCTGAGCAGACGGACACTGCCGACGCGGACATCGAGGATGAGCCGGAAGAGCAGCCCGCGCTGCGCAACATCCCGACCGCCTACTTCCGCGGCGGGGATCTGCACGTGGATGCAGGGGTCCGCGAGGAAGACGAGGCTGCTGAGGCCGAGTCGCCACTGACTGAGGCGGAGGAGGAGAGCTTCGAACTGTCCGAGGAGGACATGGAGTTCATCGCTTCCCGTCGGGGCCGTGGTGTCTACGACCCGGTCGCATCCCAGCAGCTGTACAACCGCCGCCTGCAGCGCCGCAAGCAGGTACTCGGTGTGCTGGCCGGCCTGACCGCGATTGCGCTGATCGCCAGCCTCATCGTCGGCGGCGGCCTGTGGATCGCCTTCCTCGTCACCGCCGCACTGACTGGCGTGTACCTGTTCAACCTGCGCCGCCAGGCGATCGAGGAGGCTAAGCTGCGTCGCCGCCGTCTCGCACGGATGCGCCGTGCCCGCCTGGGCGTGCGCAACCTGGAGGATGCCGAGCTCGGTGTCCCGGACCGGCTGCTGCGGCCGGGTGCGATCGTCGTCGAAACGGATGAAGCTGACCCTGAGCTGGAGAACCTGACCTACGCCAATGGTGGGGACTTCTTCGACGACGGTTTCGACGACTACCCGGACGCCGACGCAGACCTGAACAATTGGGACGGCCCGCACGGCCGCGCCCACATCCGCGCGGTCTAAGCCGTACGCACAAAACACGGCGGATCATTAACGATGCTGGAACACCCGGTCGCCCGCGACGGCGCCTTGCTGCTCATTCGCGCCGTGCTGGGGACCCTCTTTATCGCCCACGGCTGGCAGAAACTCTTCATCCAGAAGCTCGGGGGAGACTCCGGGGTGATCGCGGATTTCGCCCACCAGGGGATCCCGCAGCCCGAGCTCTCCGCCTGGCTAGCTACCGGGCTGGAGCTCATCGGGGGAGCCCTCCTGGTCGTGGGACTGTTGGCACCACTGATGGCTGGCCTGCTGATCCTGCACATGATCGCCGCGATCTACCTGGTCCACTGGTCCCAGGGCCTCTTTGCCGCCGATAACGGCATCGAACTACCGCTGGTGCTGTGCGCGGGGCTGCTGTCGATCGTGGTCTTTGGCTCCGGTCGTGCCAGCCTGGACCGGGCGTTTTCCCGCTTCGGGTGAGTCGGTGCAGGGGAATGCCGCTCCCGCTGCTTGGCAGCGGGCAGATTTTGGGGGAGCATAAGTCCTGTGGAATGCGCAGAAGTTCGGGCAGCGCTCTCGGCGAGGCTAGACGGCGAGGACGCCGCCCTGTCGGGAGACATCGTGGACGCCCACGTGGCTCAGTGTGAGGAG
Source organism: Candidatus Corynebacterium intestinavium (assembly GCA_019120635.1). Taxonomy (GTDB): domain Bacteria; phylum Actinomycetota; class Actinomycetes; order Mycobacteriales; family Mycobacteriaceae; genus Corynebacterium; species Corynebacterium intestinavium. The sequence goes on from DWUR01000095.1 coordinate 3,891, forward strand.
TGCCAAGCGTGGTACACGCAGGCGACCGCGATCGGGCGCGACCTGCGATTGCGGGCCAACCCGCCCGCGCCGACCCAGGGGGCTGGTGCGGGTCTCGCTGCCAAGGTGCTTCAGGTGGCTGAAGATAACCCAGAGGTTGGCGGTGACATACGCCGCCGGCAGCTTCCGCTGCTGGGAGCCCGCATCGCGTTAGCGGTGCTCGCGGTCGTCTACTTCCTCTGGGCGATTCTGCTTTTTGCTGGCTCGACCGCGGGTACCGCGGACCCCGCGCAGCTCTACGAGGCCATCCGACCGGGGGAGGGGCCGCAGGCGGGGGCAGCGGACCCTGAGCTCGCGAAATACATGATCGATGCGGCCATCAGCCGCTTCGCCTTGGGCGCGGGACTGGCCTGGGCGTCCTGGGCGCCTCGCGCTTCCGGCGGGCTGCTGCCGATCTACCTGGGGATGTGGGCCTTCGGCGGAGGCTTCGCCACTCGCGACATCGTCATGGGCCTGGCCGGTGGCACTGGGGTGGACCCGGAGCTCCTCGGCAGCCTCGCCATTCACCTCGCCGCGGTGATCGCACTGGGCACCTGCTGGCTCTCCCGACACCACACGATCAGGCCCCTGCGCGATTCCTGGCACGTGCTCTCAGCCAAGCCGATGAACTTTTCTGCGGTGGATGCCGAGGCCCACTCCCGCTACTATCCTGGCGATCACCGTCGCAGCTAGTCGGCTGATTGCCTTAGTGCCAGGAGGGTAGCCACATGCGGGCTGCCCACTCGGCTGGACTCAGTGGCATTGCTGTGTACAGCGGCAGGAAGAACAGGAAATTCCACACCGCAAAGCCCACATACGCAACGACCAGAACCAGTCCGGCGTGCGCCTGCAGCCACGCCACCGGGCGGTGCTTGCTGCTGGGCGCCATGCGCCACCCGAGTACGCGGCCGCACACGAGCGCAAGTCCGATGATGAGGAAGGGAGCGAGGTTCAGCGCATAGAAGAGGTACATCTGGCGGTCGGTGTTCAGCAGCCACGGCAGGAAGCCCGCGGCGAAACCGACGATGGGGACGACCCACACGAGGTCCCGGAACCGGGCTAGTCTGTAGCAGCCATAGGCCAGCACCAACACGGTGGGGAACCAGATCGCCGGCGTGCCGACCAATAGCTCCACGGTGCGGGTGCCGTCCTCGTGGCTGGGGTTGTAGTACATCAGCCCGCGGGTGGAGGCTAGCCACGACCACGGCTTCGACTCCCACGGATGATTGTGACCATTCGAATTGGTCAGCTCCGAGTGAAAGCGCAGCACGGAGACGTGGTAGTAGAGGAAGTTCAGGAAAGAATCCGGGAGGAAGCCCAGCGGAGATTCGGCCAACGCGGTGGCATCCTCGACGAGGCCGGACTCCACCGCGTGCCGGTACACGGAGGTCTCGCTACCGAACCATGCCCGCCAGGACAGCAGGTAGCAGCACAGCGGGATGATGACGACCGCGAAGAAATGCGGCGGAGCGTCCCGAAGCAGCGCACCGAGCAGCGGACGGCGCACGCCATAACGCCAGCGCCTGTGCGCATCCAAGCCGACGAGGAGCACACCGAAGAAGGCCATGTAGTACAGCCCGGACCACTTGATTGCCAGCGTGCCGCCGAGCGCGATACCGGCGGCGAAGCGCCACCAGCGGAAACCCAGCCGCGGGCCAGCAGGGAAGTCTCCGATTCGCCCCTCACGGAACACCACCCGGTAGCGGCGTTCCATCTCCTCGTGGTCCCGGACCAGGAAGTACACGGCGGCCACCAGGAAGAGCGTTTGGAAGTGATCCAGCATCCCAGAGCGGCTGGTCAGCAGCAGAATGCCATCGGAGAGGGCGAGGACGCCGGCTAGCAGACCGACCAGATCCGAGCGGGATATCCGTCGGGCGATGCCCGCGATCAGGCAGACCACCGCCATGCCGGCGAGCGCGGCGCACACCCGCCAGCCGAAGGGGGTGTAGCCGAAGAGCCCCATCCCGGCAGCCATGATTTCCTTGGCCAGCGGCGGGTGCACGACCAACCCATAGCCGGGGTTATCCTCGATTCCACCCAGCACCAGGTGGTCCCAGCCTCGCAGGATCTGCCAGGCCTGGGGGACGTAGTGCTTTTCGTCGAAGACCGGGGTGCCGCCGTCGGTGGGGGAGCCCAGATTAACCAGCCGAAGGAGGGCTGCGAACCCGCCCAGGAGGGCCTGGATGATCGCCCAGCGGCGTTGATTTATCCGCTGATTCGGCTGGCCCACGCGGGGCTCGGCTGGACCGACGGCTGGCGCCGGAGAGGTCTTCATTGTCACAGAGAAAGCTTATCCGATGTGGATTTTGGTTTAAGCGGTGCCATGCTGGTGGCATGAGCTCTGCACCTACGCATTCCCGCACCATTGACGCCCCAGCCCCGGACTTCGGCCACCTGTGGGAACAGGCCTGCACCAATCCGCCGCTACCTGGCGGCGGCATCATTCTCGCGGCCACGCCCCTGGGCAACCCGCAGGATGCGTCGATCCGGCTGCTGCACGCCCTCGCCACCGCGGACGTGATCGCGGCGGAGGACACCCGCCGCAGCCGGGCGCTCGCCGATGCGCTGGGGCTAAGCATCCGCGGCAAGGTGCTCTCCAACTTCGATCACAACGAGGAGCACCGCGCCGAGGAGCTCGTCGATGCCGCAGCCGCCGGCCAACGGGTGCTAGTGATCACGGACGCGGGTATGCCCTCTGTGTCGGACCCGGGCTTTCCCGCGGTCGTCGCAGCCCACCGGCGCGGCGTCCCGGTGACCTGCCTGCCGGGGCCGTCCGCGGTTCCGACGGCACTGGCGCTCTCCGGGATCGGAGTCGGTCACTTCCGCTTCCTGGGTTTCGCGCCGAGGAAGGACGGCCAGCGCCGCCAGTTTTTCGACGCCGCCCGCAGTGGGGACGAGGCCGTCTGTTTCTTCGAATCCCCCCACCGGTTGGCCGCCACGCTCGGGATTGCCGCCGAGGTGCTGGGGCCGGAACGGGAAGCGGCCGTGTGCCGGGAGCTCACCAAGACCTTCGAGGAGGTTAAGGCGGGCACGCTCGCGGAGCTCGCCGAGTGGGCAGCGGCCGGGGTCAAAGGGGAGATCACCGTCGTGATCGAGGCGACCGCAGCCACGGCGGAGGCTGCGCCCGAGGATGTCGTGGGTGAGGTCGAGGAATTGGTGTCTCAGGGGCAGCGGCTGAAGGCTGCCGCCGGCGAGGTTGCCGCCTCCCATGGTCTCGGAAAGCGGGATGTTTACGAGGCGGTATTGGCGGCCCGGGCGGAAAATAGGCCATAACCTGCGCACCGAAGCGAATTTGTTATCAAATTGTTATCTATCGACGGGAAAGGGGGCCCTGAACAGCGCTATAACAATTCTGGCAGTCGCCTAGAAAACCGCTGTGAGCCGGTTACGAGACCCATGACGGCACCGAAAACTAGCGAAACGCAAAAATCCCACGCACAGTGGGGCAATGAGCAATTCTGAAAACACCCTTGATCAGTTGAAGGAAGGAAGCATCTCGTCGGACGAGGCCCAAGACGCCGCGCGGCTGAGTGAGCCCGCGGATAGCGCCGCGGCCAAGGACGAGCGCGCGGGCATCGACTGGGTCGTCACCGGCACCGCCGCCGCGCTCGTCCTCGCCGTCGTGGCCTG
>DWUR01000096.1 GCA_019120635.1 Candidatus Corynebacterium intestinavium
TCGTCCATCTCGGCTGAATGTGCTTCGAGCAGTTCGCGTCGGTAGCCACTAGGTCCACGACCATGATGCGCTCGGTGGGCTGGCGGAGCCTTACTCCACCGATGGTGGTCGCGGCCTCGGCGAGCCCGGGATCGTCGGTGGCCTCCACGATGCGGGCGTGGCCGAAGACCTTCAGCCGGCGCCGCAGTGGGTAGTCGACGAAGAACAGGCACACCCGCCCGCCGTCCTCCCCGCCCCGGTCCACATTGCCGGTGGTGACGAACTGGTTATTGCCGTGGAACTCCGGCCAGAACAGTCGCTTGCCGTCCGCGCTGATGTGCACGAAGCCCTGCGGTCCGCCGCGGTGCTGCACGTACGGCCACCCGGTCCCGGTGACGGTGGAGATGTAGAAGTGCTGGGCGCTGCGGATCAGCTTGCGGGCCTTGCCGTCGAGCCCGTCGAAGGGGCCGTCGGCGTGCCCTTGTTCGACGCCTGGAAGTTGCGTTTCCTCGCTGTGCTGCCGGGCGCGGACGAAGCGGTCGTAGGCGATCTTCTCGTAGGTCAGCTCATCGGTCATCGGCCGGATCCTTCCAGGTTTGGTCGTACAGGGTCGTCGCGTTCGGCAGTCGCCCGAGGTCCGGCAGTCACCTCTGACGGTCACACTAGAGCAGTAGGACGTCCACCTCTTCGCCTTCGGCGGGGCCCGGGGAGCCCGCCGGGATCACCACCATGCCATCCAGCCCCACGAGGGAGGCGACGAAGTGCGAGCCGAAGCGCTGGCCGCTGAACGCATCCACCACTGGCTCACTGCCGGAGTAATCGACCCGGACGGGGGAAAGCAGCGTGCGCCCTGTGCTAGCTGGGAAATGCCCGCGTACCCGGGCACGCACGCGTGGGCGGTTCAGGGCAGTGCCGTAGCTTGCCAGCCCTCGCATGCGGTGCAGCAGCGGGGAGACAAAGATGTGGAAGCTCACCCACACGCTCACGGGGTTGCCGGGCAGGCAGAGCAGGGGAGTCCCATCCCACAGCCCACCGCCCTGGGGCTTGCCTGGCTGCATGTTCAGCGGGCCGAACCACATGTCCGTGCTGTTCTCTCCCGCGACCTGTTTGACCACGTCGAAGGCCCCGGCGGAGATACCGCCGGTGGTGACGATGAGGTCGTGGCTGACCGCGAGCTCGTCCAGAAGGTTGCGGAAGGCCTCGGCGTCGTCCCGAACCTGGAAAATGCTGGCGGTGACCCCGGCGCCCAGGGCCTCGGCGAGCTGGGCGGCCATCGGGCCGTTGGAATCCGGGATGCGGGGGAGGCTGCTTTCAGCTGATCCGGCCCCGGCTTGGCCGGTCTCGGCACCATTGGTCACCGCGACCTCGTCGCCCGTGGTGACCACCGCGACGCGCAGTTCGGGGCGGACCTCGACCTCATCCACCCCGGTCGCGATGAGTGCGGCGACGGTCCCGGCGTCGAGCTCGCAGCCCGCCGGGGCGAGCGCGTCACCCGGGCGGATGTTGGAACCGGCGAGGCGCACGTGGGATTGCTCCGGATCGAGATCGTAGACCTCGATGGTCTCGGGCAGCGGGTGCGGACCGGCAGGGATATTCGTCGCTTCCACCGGGATGACCAGCACCTCGGCCGACTCAGGCACCGGGGCGCCCGTCATGATCCGCTGGGCGTGACCCGTCGGCGGTAGTTCGGGGGCCGCGCCGGCGAAGACATCGCCGGAGACAGGAAAGCGCAGCGGGGTGGTACTCAGATCCCTGGAATCCAGGTCAGCGGGCACATCCGAGGCGCGGATGGCGAAACCATCCATCGCAGAATTGGAAAACGGTGGGACGCCCTGCTGGGCGCTCACTGGACGCGCCAAAACTCGGCCCAACGCCTGGGTAAGCGGCAGCGTCTCAGTTCCACGACCCGTCCGCTGCAGCCAGGCATCGGCCAGCGACTGGGTAAAGCGGTAGTGCTCCTCGATGGAACGCATATGTCCACCCGTGCCGTCGCAGGGGTGGGCGGCGGTGCTGGACACTGGGCTAGTCGCTGAGCTTGGTATTACCCGGCAGCGGGGAGACCAGCGGCTTCGGCACGTAAGTGGAGCGCAGCTCACGCAGCGTCATGGCGTGCTGCTCCAGGCGCTTATCCTCGTTGGTCTGCGGCACGTACTTGCGGGCCGGCAGCGCGTGGCCGTCCACGTCCACCGCCACGTAGGTGAAGGATGCGTGGATCGCGGTCGGCAGGTTCGACGTGTCCTCGCGCGGGTCGCCCGCGCGCAGGTGAACGGAGACGGACATCGAACGGGCGTCGGTGCGGATCAGGCGGGCGTCCACCTCGATCAGGTCACCGATGGAGACCGGACGGTAGAAACGGATGCCACCGGCGTAGACAGCGACGGTGCGCTCCCCGGACCAGCGCATGGTGCAGGCGGTCGCGGCCTCGTCGATCCACTGCATCGCGGTACCACCGTGGACGTCGCCGCCCCAGTTGACGTCCGTGGGCTTAGCGAGGAAGCGGGAGGTAACCTGCGGCGCCGTGGAGTCGTCCGTATAGGACTGGCGCAACATCTCCTCCTCGATCGCCTTGCGTAGCTGGATGCGAGACAGCGCGGCTTCTTCGACGCGCTTCTCCTCCTCGGTCTGCGGGATGTACTTCGGGACGGCCTTGGAACGACGGTTCTCGTCCATGGCCACGAAAATCACGAGGCAGTCGCAGGCGCGGGTGAACTGGCCGTCGCGCGGGTCAGCGGAGAGCACCTCGTTGACGATGTGCATGGAAGAACGGCCGGTGTAGGCGATGCGAGAACGCACCTCGACCAGGTGGCCGGAAGGGATTGGGCGGGTGAAGTGGATGTGGCCCACATAGGCGGTCACGCAATAAGACTGCGACCAGCCCACGGCACAGGCGTAGGCCGCCTTATCGATCCACTCCAGCACACGCCCACCGTGCACGCCCATGCCGCCGGCGTAAAGCACGTCGGTGGGGGAGGCAAGGAAACGCAGCGTGACGAGTGGCGATGGCCCCTCCGTGCTCGTCACTTCTGGCTGAGCCGTCAAGGTCTCATCAGTGTTTGCAGACGATGCATCTTTACCCATGCAGGCCATGTTAAAGCACAGTCTGATAAAACACTGACACAGTGGCGAAATTGCTGCGCAGAAAGCAGCAGAAACAGGCTATCTGCGCAGCTCAACAGGGTGCTATGGGGTGCCTCACGTTGTTGCGAAAATGGCCTGTCCGCAGGCGTTATTAGGGTAGGGGTTATGAGCCGAAAATTAAGTGGTCTTGAGCTGGCCGCCGCAGCAAAAGAGGCGATGGCCACCGTCGCGGACTGGGTGGCTGATCCGGACGGTCAGCCCGTGCCCTCCCGGCAAACGCTCGCGGATGCGGTCCGGCGCAGCGCTGAGCTGCTCGCGCAGGATGCCCCCGGCAATACCGTGGAGCTTCGGGTGCCGCCCTTCGTGGCGGTGCAGTGCGTGGCCGGGCCAGTGCACCGCAGGGGGAATCCGCCCAACGTGGTGCAGTGCAGCCCGCTGGCCTGGCTACGGGCTGCGGCAGGGGTGGCGTCGTTGACGGAAATGTCAGAACGAGCGGGCGCCGACGCGGCGGGCAGTCCGATGGGCAGGATCAGCGTCGAGCTTTCCGGAACCCGTGCTTCGGAGGTGGAGCGCCACTTGCCTCTGTTTGGAAGACATTAAAGGGCTGGTAATGTCGTGATAGTGGCAAAAGATACTGGCCTGAATTCTTTGAATGGGACCAACTCGGCACCGTCGGTGGACGCGGCACAGCCCGCCCAACCAGCGGACCGGGGGTACGACGATCACGGGGAGCAGCCTCCGCGCGAGGAATGCGGTGTTTTCGGGGTATGGGCACCGGGGGAGGACGTCTCGAAGCTGACCTACTACGGGCTGTACGCGCTGCAGCACCGTGGCCAGGAAGCAGCGGGCATCGGCGTCGGCAGCGGCGACCAAATCCTCGTGTACAAGGACCTCGGCCTGGTCAGCCAGGTGTTCGACGAGCAGATCCTTAACTCCCTGAAGGGGCACATCGCGATCGGTCACACCCGTTACGCGACGGCCGGTGGGGGACGCTGGGAAAACGCCCAGCCGATGTTCCGCATGGCCTCGGACGGCACGGACGTCGCCCTGGGGCACAACGGTAACCTCACCAACTACCTGGAGCTGATGGCCGAGGCTGCGGAGAAGCGCCTCGTGAACCCCGCTGACGAGCCGAGCGACTCGGACGTCATGTGCGCCCTCATCGCAGACCTCATCGACGAGAACACCTCGATGGAGGATGCCGCGCTCCAGCTCTTCCCGCGGGTCAAGGGCGCATACTGCCTGACCTTCACGGACGGCAAGGACCTGTACGCGGTGCGCGACCCGCACGGCGTGCGCCCGCTGAGCATCGGCAAGCTCGCCAACGGCTGGGTCGTCTCCAGCGAGACCGCGGCCCTGGATATCGTCGGCGCGGAGTTCGTGCGCGACGTCGAGCCGGGCGAGTTTATCGCCATCAACGAGGACGGCATCCGCTCCCGTAAGTTCGCAGAGGCGACCCCGAAGGGCTGCGTGTTCGAGTACGTCTACCTCGCGCGCCCGGACTCGGTCATCAACGGCCAGCCGGTGAACGCGACCCGCGTGGACATCGGTCGCCGCCTGGCGGAGGAGTGGCCGGCTGAGGGAGACCTGGTGATCCCGGTGCCTGACTCCGGCACCCCGGCGGCGGTGGGTTACGCCCAGGCCTCCGGTATCCCATTTGGCCAGGGGCTGACGAAGAATGCCTATGTGGGGCGCACCTTCATCGAGCCCTCCCAGACCATTCGTCAGCTGGGTATCCGCCTGAAGCTGAACCCGCTGCGCCACGTGATCGAGGGCAAGCGCCTGATCGTGGTGGACGACTCCATCGTGCGCGGAAATACCCAGCGGGCACTCATCCGCATGCTGCGGGACGCGGGCGCGGCCGAGGTGCACGTGCGCATCGCCTCCCCGCCGGTGAAGTGGCCGTGCTTCTACGGCATCGACTTCCCGTCGCCAAACGAGCTGCTGGCCAACAACGTGGACCCAGACAACATGGTGGAAGCCATGCGGGAAGAGGTCGGCGCGGACTCCCTGGGCTTCGTCTCCACGGAGGCGATGGTGGAGACCAGCGCACAGCCGCGGGAGACCCTGTGTGCTGCCTGCTTCGACGGCGTGTACCCACTGGGTCTGCCGGCGGGTAACCCGAACGCGGAGCAGGTTCGCCTCCGGCAGCGCCGCCTCGCGGAGGAGGCTGAGCAGGCCGCCGCGGGCGGCGTCCCAAGCAACAACCCCGAAGAAAACTAGCGATTGAACACCCTCGGCGGAAGCCGGATTTCACAAGCAGGAGAAAACTCATGAGTGATGATCAGAAGACTCAAGCTGGGGCGTCCTACGCCGCCGCTGGTGTGGATATCGAGGCCGGCGACCGCGCTGTCGAACTGCTGGCCCCGCTGGCGAAGCGCGCGACCCGCCCGGAGGTCCGCGGCGGGCTCGGTGGCTTCGCCGGGCTGTTCGCGCTGGGCGAGTACGACAAGCCGCTGCTGGCCGCATCCTCCGATGGTGTGGGCACCAAGCTGGCCGTCGCCCAGGCAATGGACAAGCACGACACCATCGGCCGCGACCTGGTGGCTATGTGCGTCGACGACCTCGTCGTCTGTGGCGCCGAGCCGCTGTTCATGCAGGACTACATCGCGATCGGCAAGGTGATCCCGGAGAAGGTTGCCGAGATCGTCAAGGGCATCGCGGATGGCTGCGAGGAGGCAGGCTGCGCACTGCTGGGCGGCGAGACCGCCGAGCACCCGGGTGTCATGGGCGAGAATGACTATGACGTCTCCGCCACCTCCGTCGGTGTGGTCGAGGAGGCCAAGCTGCTGGGGCCGGATAAGGTCCGCCCGGGCGACGTGGTCATCGCGATGGAGTCCTCCGGCCTGCACTCCAACGGCTACTCCCTGGCCCGCAAGGTTCTCCTGCAGGACGCCGGCCTGCCGCTCGACCAGGAGGTGCCGGAGTTTGGGCGCACTCTGGGTGAGGAGATGCTCGAGCCGACCCGCATCTACGCGAAGGACTGCCTGGACCTGGCCGCCGAGTGCGACGTCCACACCTTTGCCCACATCACCGGTGGCGGCCTGGCTGCCAACGTGGCCCGCGTGATCCCGGAGGGGCTGGTGGCCGAGCTGCACCGCTCCACCTGGGTGCCGGGCCCGATCTTCGCCAAGATCCAGGAGCTGGGTGGGGTGGCCCAGGAGGAGATGGAGAAGACCTTCAACATGGGTGTTGGCATGGTCGCCATCGTGTCCGAGGAGGATGCCGACCGCGCGCTGGCCATGCTGGCGGCCCGCCACATGAAGGCATGGCGCCTGGGCGTGGTCCGTTCCGGCGAGGGTGGCGCGACCCTGCAGGGCGAGCACCCGGCGGAGGGCTAAGCCTCTCTCATGGGAAGCCCGTGGCGCCGGGTGTTGCTGGCAGCCACGGGCCAACACGAAAAGCGGCTTCGCTGCCACCAGAGGGTGGGGCGAGGCCGCGGGGTAAAGAATACGGCCCGAGCGCGACCGGATTTGTGAGGTCGTGGGCTCGGGCCGTATGGCGCGGGGGACTAGTAGCGGTGGTCGCTCCAGTCGTCCCACTCGTCATCGCGCTCGGAGTACTCGTCCTGCTGCGGAGCTCCAGAAAGTTCTCGCTGCAGACGCTCCAGATCCATTTCTGGAGCCTGGTACTTCAGTCGGCGAGCTACCTTGGCTTGCTTGGCCTTTGCGCGGCCGCGACCCATGGCTGACCCCCTTGAGAGATCGTATGGCGACTCGAGGGAACGGTCGCCTTCTTATTGTTTAAGCATTTCCTGGTCTACACCATAGCGAATTTTTTTCACGAATTCCGAACCCGGGGCCGCTTCGCCCCGCGCCGCGCCGTGGGAAACCGTGGACACGATGCGAGATGCATAGCAAAAGTGCAGGTCAGAGAGGGTGGCTCGGCGGTGTCCGCGAAGATTAGCCGTTGCGCAGATTTTTGATTGCTGCGCGTCCCGGCTTTTCCGCGTCGTCCACCTTCACATCCGCAGGGTCGATCGCGGCGTCCACATCCCCGGCCTGCAGGGCTGGCACTGCCGCCGGGTCCGTCGCCAGCTTTTCCACCACATTGCGCCGCACCAGCGCGAGGGCAACCGGCCCCAGAGTTGCGTCGTGTACGCTGCCGCCCACCCGGCCGATGCGGCGGCCACCCGCAGTAAGATCTGCGCCAACCTCCGGGAGCGCGTTCCGGGAGCCATCGAGGTGGAGCAGCACCAGAGTGCGAGGCGGCTTGCCGAGATTCTGCACGCGGGAAACGGTCTCCTGCCCGCGGTAGCAGCCCTTATTCAGGTGCACCGCATGCGCCGTCGGGCCCTCGCTCTCCTGGGCTAGCTGGGTTGCCCCGTGATTATTCTCGCCCAGGTACCAGGGGACCTCGTGGGGGATGGTCTTCTCGTCCGTGTCCTCGCCGATCACCGGCTGACGTGCGGCGATGCGCCAGGCGGTGTAGGCCATCAGGCCGGTTGGAGCGTAGCCGAGCTCACCGGTGGCGTGATCCCAGCTTCCGATCTGCGCATCTGCCGGCAGCCACACGTCGGTCACCGCAATCTCGCCCAACCGTCGGGAGCGCCAGGAGTGCGCATCCGGAAATGCTCCATCAGGGGTGGCTCCGAGCCCAGCCCGGTCACCTTCCGCAGAATCTTGCGCACCGGCCTTCTCCAGGACGGCCACCTGCACCAGGTCCAGGCGCTCGACCTCAACTTTCGCCCAGAAGATCATGCGGCTGAGGTAGGTCTCCAGACCCTCGGCCTGCTCAGCGGCGACGTCCAGCAGGATGCCGTCGTCCAAAGCAGCGACCCCGAATTGGTATTCCACGTGGCCCTGCACGTCCAGGATGAGACCAAAGGTGGCCTG
>DWUR01000097.1 GCA_019120635.1 Candidatus Corynebacterium intestinavium
TATGGTGCGCCTGGGGAGACTTGAACTCCCACGTCCTAGGACACTGGAACCTAAATCCAGCGCGTCTGCCAATTCCGCCACAGGCGCAGGTGGCGGTTTCCCGCCACGGCTAGGAACACTATAGCAACACCCCGGAACCGCAACCGAACCAGCGACGGCCCCGGACGCGACGTCCTAGGCCTCGAGTTCCTTCATGATGCGGGCGACATGCCCGGTGGCCTTGACGTTGTATCGGGCCAGGGCGATCTTGCCCTCCTCGTCGACGAGGAAGGTCGAGCGGATCACGCCCTGGACGAGCTTGCCGTAGTTCTTCTTCTCGCCGAACGCGCCGTAGGCGGTCATCACGGCCTTGTCCGGGTCGGAGAGCAGCGGGAAGGTCAGCTCGTACTTATCGCGGAACTTCGCCAGGGACTCCGGCTTATCCGGGGAAATACCAACCACATCGATGTTCTGGTCGTTCAGCTGGGCCAGGTTGTCGCGGAAGTCGCAGGCCTCCTTGGTGCAGCCTGGCGTGTTGGCGCGCGGGTAGAAGTACACCAGCACCTTCTTGCCGCGGTAGTCCTTCAGGTCGATGGTCTCGCCCTTGTCCGAGGTGAGGGCGAAGCTGGGTGCCTCGTCGCCCTCGGCGAGGCGGATATTTGCCGTGTCATTGTTCTTCGTCATGACGCCCAGCCTACGCGGATGCCTAGCCGTGGGCTTTCGCACGCGAAGGCTGGCTATCCTCTACAATTGTTTAGAAGAAACGACTGATTTTTACCGTCTTTTAGGGAGTATGTCCGTGGCACGGAGTATCGACGCTATCGAGCGTGACATTGAGCGCACCCGCAACCAGCTGGCCAGGACGCTGGACGAACTCGCGTTTCGCGCCGATCCGAAGAACCTCGCAGATGACGCTCGTGGGCAGGTCTCCGATTTCCTGCGCGAGCCGAAGGTTCAGATGGTGCTGGGAGGGGTGGCCGCTGGTGTCGTCCTGCTCGTCGCCGCAACCGTTTCCTCCAAGCGTAAGGAGAAGAAGCAGGTCCGTGAGATCCAGCGCCTGCTCGCTTCGACCCGCTAACTGAAGATTCGGCTTGTTAGGTCGAATTTCCACGCTGAGCGCGATCTCGCTGGCGTTGGCACTTGTGTGCACCGCCATCGGGGTTCCCGCGGCGTGGATTTTTGCTTTTCTCGTTGTTTTCGGTGCCGACGCCGTGTTCAGCGGCCGGGCGACGATTCCCCCTGCTTTTTTGATGACGCCCGCCCAGGTGCTCATCGCGATGTTGTGCGCCGGTCCGTTGGCCACCGTTAGTGGCGGCCAGGCGGCTAGTTACCTCGCGCCGGCTGCGCTCTCCCTGGTGGTCACGCTTGTGGTGTGCGCCTTCGGGGCGTGGCTGCTGCACCGCGTCAACGGGGTGGACGGCGCAACCGGTCTGCTGGCTACCCTCGCGGGCGGGGCCTCCGGGATGGTGTTGATTGCCCGGGACGTGCGCGCGGATGTGCAGTTCGTCACCCTGACGCAGTACCTGCGGCTCACGGTCATTGTGTTCACCCTGCCTGGGATGGTCGCGTGGCTGTCCGCTTATTCGGATGCGCCGGGCGCAGACAGCGTTGGTACTGCCGGCGTGGGGGAGTCGTCCGGTGCCGTGGATCCTGGCCTGTGGGGCGGGGTGGTGGCTGCTGCAGGGAGTTTCTGGCGTACCCCCTGGCAGGGCGTGCTGGGTGCCCTGGCCGTTGGGCTGCTCGTGTGGCTGATCGTGAAGGCCACCGGCCCGCTGTTCAAGATCCCAAGCCCCTACCTGATCGTCTCTATGGCGGTAGTCGTGGCAGCGATCGCTGCGGGAGTACCCCAGGAGTTCGTGCTCCCCGAGGGCCTGGCCGTAAATCTGGCCTATGCGATCATCGGCATCCAGGCCGGCGGCACCCTCACCAAGGGGGCGCTGCGGCAGTTCAGCGCAGCGCTGCCGATGCTGCTGGGCGTGCTATTGCTCATGGTGGCAAGCTCCCTGGCCACCGGCTGGTTCATCGCGTGGACCAGCGATTTCGACATTTTGGACGCCTACCTGGCCACCGTCCCGGGCGGAGTGTACGCCGTGCTGGCCTTCGCCCACGATTCGGGCTCCGACCCGCTGGTGACGGTGGTGCAGGTTCTGCGCGTCCTGGTGATGCTCATCGCAGGGGCGTTTGCCCCCACGGTGATTGACTGGCTTAGGAGGACAGGCCCCACGCGTCGGACAGGATCTCCATCCCGCGACGCTGCTGATCACCCGACGGTGCGTTAAGGGAAATCATCAGCTCGTCGGCCTGGGCATGCTGGGTGAACCACTCGAGGTACTCCCGCACCTGCTCGCCCGTGCCCATCGCCGTGTAACGCAGCATGTCGAGAATCTGCTGACCACCGGGGGACTGGATAACCAGATCCAGCTCCTCGTCGGTAAAGGTCCGCCCGCCGCGGGAAGCCATTTCGCGGACGCGCTTGCGGCCGACCTGCTTGTGCTGCTCGAGCGCGTCATCCTCGGTATCGGCGGCTGTGACGTTGACCGCGGCGATCACATAAGGCTCCGGGTGCTCAGGGGAGGGCTGGTAGTTCTCCCGGTACACGCTGACCGCCTGCTCGAGCGCGGCGGGCGCGAAGTGGGAGGCGAAGGAGTACGGCAGGCCCAGCTTCGCGGCGAGCTGGGCGCCGAAGAGGGAGGATCCGAGGATATAGAGCGGCACGTTCGTCCCCGCGCCGGGGACCGCCCGCACCCCTGGGATGACGGAGCGATCCGTGAGGTAGCCGTTGAGTTCGGCGACGTCGCTGGGGAAGTTCTCCGCGTTGCGCGGGTCGCGGCGCAGGGCGCGGAGGGTGTTCTGGTCGGTGCCAGGGGCCCGGCCAAGGCCCAGGTCGATGCGACCCGGGTGCAGCTCCGCGAGGGTGCCGAACTGCTCGGCGACCACCAGAGGGGAGTGGTTCGGCAGCATGACGCCGCCCGCACCCAGGTTGATGGAGTTGGTGTTCGCTGCGACGTGGGCGATGAGCACCGCTGGCGCGGAGCTGGCGATGGAGCGCATGTTGTGATGCTCGGCGTACCAGATGCGCTTGAAGCCGAGCTCTTCGGCGCGCTGGGCGAAGCTCACCGAGCGCTCGAAGGAAGCGCCGGGGCGTTCGCCGTCGAAGATCATCGCGAAGTCGATCAGGGACAGTGGGGTGGGATTCGATGTAGTCATGACCCCCGTCTTACCACTGAGTACCGGTTGAGGGCGTGGCCGCTGAGGCTGAGCTCGAGGGTTGGCCTGAAGCGCTTGAGTGTTTGATGTTCCGGGCGGGACCCGCGGCCGGTGCGTGCACGGGAGTTATGGACGAGTAAAGGGCCTGCCGGGAGTCTCCGGCAGGCCCTTTCAGTAGGCGCAGAGCAGATTTAGCCGAAGCGGCCCGAGATGTAGTTCTGGGTCTCTTCCTTATCTGGCTTGCTGAACAGCTGCTTGGTGTCGTTGTACTCAATGAGCTTGCCCGGCTTACCGGCACCCGCGATGTTGAAGAACGCGGTCTTGTCGGACACACGGGCGGCCTGCTGCATGTTGTGGGTCACGATGACGACCGTGAAGCGGTCCTTTAGCGTGTTGATCAGGTCCTCGATGGCCAGGGTGGAGATTGGGTCGAGCGCGGAGCACGGCTCGTCCATGAGCAGGACTTCTGGCTCCACGGCGATGGCACGTGCGATGCACAGTCGCTGCTGCTGACCGCCGGAGAGGCCGGAGCCCGGCTTGTCCAGACGGTCCTTAACCTCTTCCCACAGGTTCGCGCCGCGCAGTGCCTTCTCGGTCAGCTCGTCGGCCTCGGACTTGGAGAGCTTCTTGTTGTTCAGACGAACACCGGCCAGCACGTTGTCCTGGATGGACATGGTGGGGAAGGGGTTAGCCTTCTGGAAGACCATGCCCACCTCGCGGCGGACGTTGACCGGGTCGACGCCGGGGCCGTAGATGTCCTTGTCGTCCATCTTCACGCTGCCCTCGACGCGGGCACCGGGGATGACCTCGTGCATGCGGTTCAGGGTGCGCAGCACGGTGGACTTACCACAGCCAGACGGGCCGATGAACGCGGTGACGGACTTCGGCTCGATGGTCATGGACACCCCCTCGACCGCGCGGAAATCGCCGTAGAAGATGTTCAGATCCTCGATGTCGATTTGCTTAGACATTTTTCCTCCAGTGTTTTGTGTGCGTACCGCTTCGGGTGGGCGGGGGAGCCGGTTTCTTTGGGACGTCGCCGGCTCGGCGTGGGCGTTGAAGTTCTTCTTTTTGGGGTGCTGCTCCCGGGGCTGGCCCGGGAACAGCAGCTCCCGATGGCCTTAGCGGCCCGACTTCGGGGCGAGCACCTTGGACAGGATGCGGGCGCCGAGGTTGAGGAGCATCACGATGACGATGAGCACGAGGGCTGCGGCCCAGGCGCGGTCGGTGGACGCGATTGCTGCGGTACCAGGTGCGGTCGGGCGGGTGACGGAGTCGTAGATGAAGGTCGGCAGGGTGGACATCCAGCCGGAGAAGACGTTCCAGTTCACGCTCGCGGCGAAACCGGCGGTGACCATGATCGGGGCGGTCTCACCGATGACGCGCGCGATGGCGATGGTGATGCCGGACAGGATGCCGGAGATCGCGGTTGGCAGGACGATCTTCATGATGGTCTTCCACTTCGGCACACCCAGGGCGTAGGAGGCCTCGCGCAGATCGTGCGGCACCAGTCGCAGGATTTCCTCCGTGTTTCGGACCACGACCGGGATCATGAGCACGGAGAGGGCCACGGCGGCGGAGATACCGGATTTGGCGGCCGTCAGGTTCTCAGGGGAGACCAGCTCGATCACCGTGGAGAACAGGGAGAACGCGAACAGACCAGCGACGATGGACGGGATGCCCGTCATGACGTCCACGAAGAAGGTGATGGCACGGCCGAGCGCGCCGGACTTCTTATCGTTGGCGTACTCCACCAGGTAGATCGCGCAGAGCACACCGATCGGGATGGAGATGATCGCTGCAGCGAGGGTGATCAGCAGGGTACCGACGATCGCGTGGTGGAAACCACCCATGAGCTCGGACTCGCCGGCCGCGAACTCCTTATCGTAGATGCCCTTCATGCCCTCCATGGAGCGGTTCAGCAGGGAGCTGTTTTCCAGCAGCACCGGGCCACCCTTTTCAATGGCCATCCACAGCAGGGAGACCAGGGGGACCAGCGCGAGGGCGAATGCTGAGGAGACGAGCACGGTGGCCACG
>DWUR01000098.1 GCA_019120635.1 Candidatus Corynebacterium intestinavium
ACACGGAAGGGGTCACTGGTTCGATCCCAGTATCGCGCACGGTGAGTTTACTATTATAGTGGATTCGCACGCGGATGTAGCGCAGTTGGTAGCGCATCACCTTGCCAAGGTGAGGGTCGCGAGTTCGAGTCTCGTCATCCGCTCCAGGTATTCTCTGCTCTACGTGGAGGATCACCACATCAGGCGGGTTTCACGCCACGGTGGAATGGCTGAGTGGCTTAGGCAACGGTCTGCAAAACCGTCTACACGGGTTCGATTCCCGTTTCCACCTCTCAGTTCGCCCCCGGGGCTGAACTTGAAAGCTAGCGCGATTAGCTCAGCGGTAGAGCACTTCCCCGACACGGAAGGGGTCACTGGTTCGATCCCAGTATCGCGCACGGTGAGTTCACTATTACAGTGGATTCGCACGCGGATGTAGCGCAGTTGGTAGCGCATCACCTTGCCAAGGTGAGGGTCGCGAGTTCGAGTCTCGTCATCCGCTCCAAAGATGAAGAGGCAGCAGTATTCACACTGTTGCCTCTTTTCTCATATCCCCACGATATTCTCGAAGACACCATGAGCCACTCTGCCCCTTCCCCAGCGCCTGCCTCCGCGATGCCAACCCGGGACGAGTCTCGTCGCGGCAACGCCAGGACCACCCGCTTCGATGAACGCTTTCCCTGGGTGAGTTGGGCACTGTGGCCGCTGGCGATCCTCACCGCCCTGCACAAGATCTGGGCTTCTTACGAGAGCGGCACGACGGACGACTTCACAACAGTCTGGGAGGCCGTGAACCGCTTCTGGTCGGGCGTGCCGGTGTACTCCGAGGACTACACCACCACCGACCCGCACTATCTCTACCTACCGGGTGGGACGATGCTGCTGAGCCCGCTGTCAGCCCTTGGCAGTTTTGAAGCGGCACGGACGCTGTATATCTTCGGCAACGCCATCGCGATCGTGATTGCCCTTGGGATCCTCAGCCACATCATCTACACCGCCCGCGGCTGGTCTAAGACCTGGCTGGGGTCCCTTTCCGGGGCACTGTGGCCACTCAGCATCGTCGCAGTGTTCAACACCGAAGCCGTTCAAAACAACCTGCTCTTCGCCAATATCAACGGAGTGCTCCTACTCCTCGCCACGCTATTCCTGTACTTCCTCCTGCGAGGAGGCACCACCTCCCAGGTGTTCAGCGGGCTCGCGCTGGGACTCGCAATCACGATCAAGCCCCAATTCGTCGTCCTCCTGTTCCTTCCCTTCTTTCGACGTCAGTGGCTAAGCCTGGTTGCGGCTCTCCTCCTACCTATCGCCTGCAATGTCGTGGGCTGGACGTTGATGGCTGAGCCCCAGGGCTTCTTCGACAATCTCGTTCCGTACCTCGGCGAGGTCCGCGACTTCGCGAACTCTTCCATCGTCGGTGTCGGCGTGTACTTCGGGGCCAGCACCGCGACGATTTGGTTCTGGCGCATTCTCGCCGCCGTCCTCGTACTCATCGGCGCTTTTACCCTGCTGCCGTGGCGCAACTCCACCCGGCCCGGGGATCGCGCTATGTGGGCATTCACCACCTCCTCGCTGCTGCTGATCGGGGTGTTCCTCGTCAGTTCCCTCGGGCAGATGTACTATTCACTGCTCATCGTCCCGCTGCTCTTCACGGCACTCCTCCGCCGATCGACGATGCATAATCCAGTCGCGTGGCTGGGCGTCTACCTGTGCCTGGCCATCGACAGCTGGTACTCGGATCAATGGTTCTGGGCCGGGCGAATCTTCGAAACTCTGCGCGGCACCGTAGGCTGGATGCTGCTGCTCATCAGCATCACGATCAGCGCGCTGATCTGGTTCCTCAACCGCTCCACCCCATCCATCTCCGGTGGAAGGCACCGCAAGCCGGCGGAAGAGAACAAAACCCAAGCCTGGAAAGGTGAATAGTTTTCCAATGACCGAAGATTTCCAGAATCTTTCTAACGAGCAGTGGCGCCAGCGCCTCAATCCCGAGGAGTTTCAGGTGCTGCGACTGGCTGGCACCGAGCGTCCCCACACCGGCGAGTACGTTGATACCGAAACCGAGGGAGTGTACCGCTGCCGCGGCTGTGGCTCCGAGCTCTTCCGTTCCTCGGAGAAGTTCCACTCTGGTTGTGGCTGGCCGAGCTTCTTCGACCCAGCTGATAGCGATGCGGTTGTTTTGCGAGAGGATCTGAGCCTCGGCATGCGCCGCGTCGAGGTTCTTTGCGCGACCTGCCACGGCCACCTGGGGCACGTCTTTGAGGGCGAGGGCTACGATACGCCCACCGACCTGCGCTACTGCATCAATAGCATCGCGATGACCCTCGAGCCCCGCGAGCTTTAGCCCAACCGCTCCCCCCGCAGAAAAAGATGCCGGGTGCTGCTCCGTCTTCAGGAGCTGCACCCGGCTTTAGTCGCTCACTGCTTTCACGCAGCGTGGGCCTTAACCCAAGTCGGCAATGATCTTATCCGCCGCAGCGATCCCGGTCGCAACGGTAGCTGGCACCCCGACGCCGCGGAGCATCGAACCAGCGACCGCGAGACGCGGCACCCCGGCTACGTCATCCAGCACCCGCGACATCTTCTCGGCGTGCTTCACCCCGTAGCACGGGATCCCGCCATGCCAGCGCTGCACGAAGATCTCCTCCGGAGTCTTGCGCTCGCCTGTGACCCGCTCCAGGTCCTCCAGAGCGTAAGCAAACAGGGCCCGATCACTAGCGTCGACGTACCAGGGCTCGTCCTTGGTGCCGAAGGAGGCGCGGACGAAGGCCCCACCGCCCTGGGCGAGGTGCGGCCACTTTTTGGAGCTGAAGGTGAAGGCTTTCGCCGCGGTGCCTGAGTTGGACCCCAGCAGCACGCCGGAGCGCTCGGGAATACCGTGGTCAGAGGCAAAACGCATGCCCACCACCGCAGAGCTCGAAAGCTCCACGTTGCCCAACGCCTCCGCTGCCACCGGCGCAGCGTCCTCCAAGATGACGGACGCGGTCGGCGCGGAGGTCGCGACGACGACGGCGTCCACCGTCCCCAGTGGATCAATCACCCACCGGCCGTCCGAGGTCCGGCCGAGCGACTCAACAGCGGAGTTCAGGATCAGCTCGGGGTCGGCCTGGCGCATCATCTCCTCGATTAGGCTGCGGTAGCCCTTGTCGAAGGAGCGGAACGGTGATCCCCCACCGCCCACCGCAGTGGCCCGTCGCTTCGCCAGCAGATCTTCCACCACGTCGAGCAGGAAGAAGCCCTGCCCTCCCTCGCCTGCGCGATCCAGTGCCGCCCCCAGCTGTGGCAGGGTCGCCCGCACGCCGAGATCGTAGGCGCTGCAGGAGTACACCCCACCCAGAAGCGGGGAGACCAGCTTATCCACCACAGCCTTGCCCAGCCGGGCCTCAACAAGCGTGCCCACGGTGGTGTCGTCGCCCGCGTTCCACGTCATCGGCTGGCCATCGCGCTCGGCGTCCAGACGGGCGGCCTCCGCAGGGCTTAGGATCTCGGACACCGCATCAGCCGAGACAGGAATGCCCATCAGGGTCTCCCGCGGGATGTCAACGAACTTGCCATCCACCAGGAAGGACGAGCGCGCCGTAGAGGGGGTGCGTAGCTCGGAGCTCATTCCCAGCTTGTCGATCAGTTCCATGAATGTCTGGTCGAAGCTCAGGAACGCCTCGGCGCCCATATCCACGGGGCCGGTGGAAAAGCGCACCGTCTTTAGCTTCCCGCCCAGGCGCCCGTAGGCCTCGGCGAGCATCAGCTGGGCGCGATCCCCGAGCTGTTGGCGCAGCTGCCAGACCGCGCTGACTCCGGCGATCCCGCCGCCGATAACGGCGATGCGTGGCTTTCGCGCCGTGGTCATGAGTTGTGAACCTCCTCGAAGGCTGCGGTGATAGCGTCGGCGTCCGTGTGTGGCATCACGCCGTGGCCAAGGTTAAAGATGTGGCCCCGGGAATAGCCCAATTCGATGGCCTCGTCGGCCTCCGCGGCGATCCGCTGCACGTGCTCGCGGATCACGTCACGGCCTGCAAAGAGCACCGCCGGGTCGAGGTTTCCCTGATAAGCCTTCGGGGTCTGGTCTGGCAGCGCCTCCTGCACCCGCTTCGCGGCGACGTTCATCGGCACGCGCCAGTCAACACCCACGACATCCGGGCCAACCTTCGCCAGGTCGACCAGCAACTCACCAGTGCCGACGCCGAAGTGCGTCATTGGGATACCGTACGGTCGCACCGCATCGAGGATCTTCTGGGAATACGGGGCGACGTACTCCCGGTAGTCGCGGGCGGTGAGGAAGCCTGCCCAGGAGTCGAAAAGCTGGATGGCATCCACGCCGGCCTCGATCTGCGCCTGGAGGAAATGCGCGATCATCGGGCTGAGCTTCTCCATGAGTGCGTGCCACAACTGTGGCTCGGCGTACATCATCGCCTTGGTGACCTCATGGTTCTTCGACGGCCCACCCTCGATCAAGTAGCTAGCCACCGTGAACGGAGCTCCCGCGAAGCCAATGAGCACCTGATCCGTGCGCAGTCGCTCGAGGATCTGCCCGATGCCCTCCACGATCGGGCCGAGCTGGTCGGGCTCGAGGTCCGGGATGTTCGCGATCTGCTCGGCAGTGCGCACCGCCTCCCCCATGACTGGACCGCGCCCAGCAACGATCTCAACGTCCATCCCGGCGGCCTTCAGCGGGACAACGATGTCGCTGAAGAGGATCGCTGCGTCAGCATCGTGGCGAACGACGGGCTGCATGGTGATCTCAGCGAGCAGATCCGGCATGAAGCAGGAATCCAGCATCGGAATGCCCTCGCGAACCTTGCGGTATTCCGGCAGGGAGCGGCCGGCCTGGCGCATCATCCACACAGGGCGGCGGGTTGGCTTCTCACCACGCACCGCCGCCAGGTACGGGGCGTCCGCATCGGCGCGTCGAGCGGCGGAGGCTGCAGCGAGATCGGGCGTCAACAACTCATTAGTCATGGTTTCCATTATGCCAGTTATCCCCAAGTAACCGGCAGGTGATGATGGCTGTCTTATTGGACTTCCCTCGGCGTGGCACGCCCCATCAAAAACCTTAAAGGCTAGGTTTAGACATTGTGAATGAGCTGAACAACGCGAAAGACAGTCACCAGCGCCCGGGAGCGACCGCGCTCGGCGTCCGCACCCCCGAGGCGGAGCCTGAGCAGACGCCGGAGTATTTCGAGCACGCCGTGAAGTCGATGTCGGAGGCGCCCCTGCGCTCGGGCATCACCATCGCGGAGATTCGGCCACCGCGTAACCTCGCGCCACTGAGCCACGCGATCGGCCTGGAGATCAGCCAAGTGGATCTGGCCGACCGCATTGCCTCGCAGGAAGAGCCAGATGGCACGGTGGCCGCCGGGGACGGCTTCGGCCGGCTCATTCTTCTCCACGACCCGCACGGCGAGGAGCCGTGGCAGGGAGCCAAGATGCGCATGGTCGCCTATATCCAGGCCGATATGGATGCCGACGTCGCGTCCGACCCGCTGCTGCCCGAGGTCGCGTGGGACTGGCTTACCGAGGAGCTTGGTGGCCCTGGTGCCGAGTACTCCGACCTCGGTGGCACCGTCACCTCCACGGCCTCCGTACGCTACGGCGAGATCGGTGGGCCCCCGCGCGCCTTCCAGCTGGAGATGCGCGCGTCCTGGACCGCGACAGGCGTTGATCTGGAAGGCCACGTCCAGGCCTTCGCGAATGTCTTGGCGAACGTCGCTGGCCTTCCGCCGGAGGGTGTCTCGCAGCTGCCGCGCTTCTAGGCTTTCCTCACGCTCGTTCTGTTCGCGCCCACAGGCGGCGCGAATGCAAATATTCAACCCCGGCACCTGCAGGTTGCTACCGCAAGGCCGGGGTTGTTTTCATCCCGTCTACCTCTAGTAGTAGATGGCGGTCGGTCGACCGTGGATCCGCTCGACCTGAACGGGAAAGTCATAGAGGCTGCTGAGCGTCTCCCCGGTCATGACCTCCTCCGGCGTCCCCGTGGTGTGGACCTTGCCGTTCTTCATTGCAACAAGCCGGTCGGAGAACGCAGCGGCCATGTTGATGTCGTGAATGACGATGACGACGGTGCGCCCCTGCTTGTGGGCGGCGGCCTTGATCGTGCGCATCATCGACACGGAGTGCTTCATGTCGAGGTTGTTGAGGGGCTCGTCCAGCAGGATGTACTCGGTGTCCTGGGCGAGAACCATCGCAACGAAGGCGCGCTGGCGCTGTCCGCCGGAGAGCTCGTCGATGAACTTATCGGCGATCTCACCGAGTTCCATCGTCTCAATCGCCGCATCCACTGCGGCTTCGCACTCCGCCGTCAGCCGACCCTGGGAATGCGGGAAGCGGCCGAACGCCACCAGCTCCCTCACCCGGATACGGCTCAAGGTGTGGTTTTCCTGCCTCAAGACAGCGAGAATCTTCGCCAGCTCGCGGGTATCCGTTGCATACACGTCCATTCCCGCGACCTCCGCGGTTCCACCGTCGGCGTCGATCAGGCGTGCGATCGCAGTCAGCAAGGTGGACTTACCTGCTCCATTGGCGCCGATGATGCTGGTAACCCCGCCCTCGGGAATACGAAGATCGACGTGATCCAGAACCAGCGAATCACCGTAGCGCTTGCTGAGTTGCTTAGTCTCAATCACTTGAGTTTCTCCTTCCGCAGGAGCAGGAACAGGAACAAAATACCTCCCAAAAATTCAATCAGCACGGAGACGGTGGTGCCGTAGCTAAAGATCTGCCCCAGGATAAACTGCGCGCCAACGAGCGAGGAAACGCCGAACAAGGCAGCGACCGGGAGGGTCCAGGTATGCCGGGTCGTTCCCGTCGCCCGGTAGGCCAAGTGGGCGACGATGAGCCCCAGGAACAAGATCGGACCAACCAGAGCGGTGGAGGCCGCTACCAGAATGGTGGTGGCAGCGAGCATGAGCAGGCTTTCCTTGCGGTAGCCCACGCCCAGGCCGATGGACGTCTCCTGTCCCAGCGCCATGACGTCCAGCACGTGGCGTTTGTGCCAGATCCATGCGGAAACGACGAGTGTCACCAGCAGGGTGAAGACCAGCAGCGGGCGGTCGATTCCGGTGAAGGACGCGAAGAAGGCATCCTGCAGCACCTGGTACTCGTTGGGGTCGATCATCTTCTGCAGAAGAGCGGCCAGCGACCTAAAGAAGATCCCGCACACCACACCAATGAGCAGCAGCACATCCAGGGTCATTGTCTTGGATGTCACCAGTGGGCTGAACACGACCAGAGCGAAGACAACCATGATCGCCGTGTTCAGCAAGAAACCCGCAATAGGGTGCATGCCACTCAGCGCACTGCTGCCGAGGAAAAAGACGATCAGCGTGTTGATCAGAACGTAGATCGAATCAAAGCCGATCAGGCTCGGGGTCAGGATGTGGTTCCGGGTCAGTGTGTGAAAAACCACGGTGGATACGCCGGCGGTAATGCCGGCCACAGCGAGCGCGCCGATGGTCGTCAACCGAATGGGCAGAACGAAAGCCCAGGCTCGGGGCAGTTGCCAGAAGATGAAGAGGCCGATCAGCGCCACGGTGATGAGGAGCACCGCTACCAACGCGCGCCGTGGCCTCTTCGAATCTTCCCGCTTCGTGCTCGATGCGTGTGTCACGCGTCCCAGCAAAAGCTAACCTTTCCGTACTATCGCTAGCCGCGACGGACGCGGCGGAACAGCTTTGGCTTCGTTGAGTTCTGGATGCGAGCCCCACGAATCAAGATGTAGAGGAATACCGCAGCACCCAGAACACCAAGAACGGTACCCACCGGGATCTCATACGGGTAGCGGATGACGCGGCTCAGAATGTCCCCACCCAGGGTCATAGCTGCACCACAGGCCGCGACCCACGGCAGTGCCTTGCGAGCATTGTCGCCAACGCGTGCGCGAACCAGATTGGGGACGATCAGCCCGATGAAGGGAATCGCACCCACGACGGTGACTGTGACGGCCGCGATGATAGCCACGAT
Organism: Candidatus Corynebacterium intestinavium; assembly: GCA_019120635.1. GTDB lineage: Bacteria > Actinomycetota > Actinomycetes > Mycobacteriales > Mycobacteriaceae > Corynebacterium > Corynebacterium intestinavium. The sequence goes on from DWUR01000098.1 coordinate 7,933, forward strand.
GACGATGGCGGAGTACTCGACGAGCTTGACGCGGACGCCCACTCCCTTAGCCAGGTCGTGGCCCAGGCCGAGCAGAGTCAAGCGGTCAGCGAGAACATAGGCAGCGAGGGCAAGCAGTGCGACGAGCCAAAGGAGCTCATAGCGACCACGGAGCACGCCTGCGAAGGATCCGAGCTGCCATGTGCCGAGGCTCTGCAGCAGGTCGAAGGAGTATGCGAAGAACGTGGTGGCAGCACCAATGATGCCACCGTAGATGATGCCCACCAGCGGAACCGTGAAGCCGGTTCGCACCTTGATGCGGGCCACGATGACCAGGAAACCAATCGTGCCGATGAGCGCGGTAAGGCTGGCCATCCCGAGCTTCGCCCACATCGGGGCACTGGGAAGCAGGAGCGCGACGGCCAACAAACCAGCCATCGCGGACTCCGTGGATCCTACGGTAGAGGCCTCAACGAAGCGGTTACGAGCCAGCAGCTGCATGATCAGCCCGCCCATGGCCAACGCAGAACCAGCCAGCAAGGCGGCCAGGGTGCGCGGGATACGGGAGACAGCGACCACGGAGGAATCCGCGTCCGCAGCCCCCAGCATCAGGCTGAACAGCGAGAGCAGCACGAGAACGCCCACGAGGATCATGGCGTAGACGGAACCGCGCGAACGAGGCGTTGTTTGCCGGTCTGCGGATTCGTCCGTTGCCGCGGGATGACCTCCTGCAGCAGTGTCGATTGCGGCGTCCTGAGCATCGACCTGATCCCGGTACGAGGTGTGCGGGGCACGCGACAAGGGGACTCCTGCTTGCCTCGTCAGGGTGCTCACGGAACCGTTGGTACCCATCTTGCTCGCTACTCTCCTAATACCGTCTCGCTCGCTTGTTACGTGATTGAACCGCGCCACGGGTGCCCGTGGCGCGGTCATTGTTTTATTACAGTGCCTGCTCGATATCGTCGAGCATGGTGTTCAGGCCGTCGATGCCGCCACCGTTGAGGTACCAGTCAGCACCGCTCAGCATGTAGATCCGGTCTTCCTTGGCCGCATCCGTCTGCTTGACCAGCTCGTTGTCGAGGGTGGCCTTCGCGGAGTGGCCTTCCTGGCCGATCGCTGCGTCGCGGTCGATCACGAAGATGGTCTTCGGGTTGATCTTCTTCAGCAGCTCGAAGGAAGCGTTCTCGCCGTGAGAGCTACCGCTGTCAATATTGCCTGCCGGGGTGAAGCCGAGATCGTTGAAGACCAGGCCGAAGCGGGAGTCCGCACCGTAGAGGCTGATCTCCCCGCCACTGGTCATCAAGACGGCGGCCTCCTTCTTATCGGCCGGAACGGAGTCGGAGATCTTCTTCACGCGCTCGCGGATCTCGTCGGCCTTCTCCTTAGCTTCGGCTTCCTTGCCGAAGAGCTTGCCCAGGGCCTCGACACGCTCCAGATTGCTCTCGATCGTGTAGTGATCGTAGTTAATCGTCATGTTCGCGGTCGGGGCGATCTTCTCGAACTCCTTGAGCATCTTCGCCTGACGCCCGCCGATGATGATCAGATCCGGATCCGCTGAGGCGATGGCCTCCATGTCCGGCTCCTTCAGAGAACCAGCGTTAGCTTCGATCCCCTCTGCAGCCTTCGGCATGGTGGCAGCCTTGGCGGTGGACACGACGCGGTCCTTCTCTCCCAGCGCAGCCAGGGTATCGAGGGAAGCGTAGTCGAGGACGACGATGCGCTTCGGCTCGGACTCCAGCTCGACGGTGCCATTTTCAGCTTCGAGGGTATAGGTCCGATCCGCGTTATTCTGCTGGCTAGATGCGGAATTATTCTCGGCGGAGTTGTCCTCGGCCGCGCAGCCCGCGAGGATCAGAGAGAATCCGGCAGCTGCTGCAACGAGTGCGTGGGAGATCTTCAATCTTTTGCTCTTCCTAGTTCGTCCCCGGTCCGCCTCTGCAGGGAGACACGGCCGGCATTATTCCGAAGGTTGACCGAACAAGCAAGGTTAGCTTGCCCTAAGTCCCCCTAGATACTGTCAAAGAGAGTGAAGATAGGCAAGCCTAAATTGAATCCTTCGCGGATTTAGGCAACATTATTGTTTCTAATTACCCCCGTTACCGGGTGAACAGGGGGTAAAAGCCACTAGAAGCGGTCGAGCCACCCCGTCACGCGCTCCTCCACGGATGCCACATCAAGGCCCACTTCCCCGAGCACTTCTCCCCGCGATGCGTGCGCCAGGTACTCCTGCGGCACCGCGAGCAAACGCACCGGTGTATCCACCTCCGCAGCGCTCAACGCCGCCTGCAGCGCAGAACCGGCGCCACCGTGGATACCGTTATCCTCGACCGTCACCACGAGGTCGGCATCGCTGGCGAGCTCGACGAGTTCCTCGGAGACCGGGTAGACCCAGTGTGGATCCACGGCCGCAGACTCCCAGCCCTTCGCCTTGGCCGCCTCAGCGGCCGCCCGGGACTGCCCCACGAGCGCGCCGTAGTTAATCACCAGCAGCTTCTTCGCACCGTCCCCATCGGTCGTGCGGTGGTCGAACAGGACGTCGTAGCTCTCCTCCTGCCGGAGGGCAGGAATGTCTGCCGGAACGCTGCCCTTCGGGAAGCGCACGACGGTGGGGGCGTCGTCAACATCGAGGCACCGGTCCAGCGCCACGCGCAGTTGCTCCCCGTCGCGCGGAGCAGCGACATGAATCCCCGGCACAATTCCGGTGATGGACATGTCCCACATACCGTTGTGGCTGGCACCATCCGGGCCGGTAATGCCAGCGCGATCCAGCACAAAGGTCACGCCCAGCCCCAGCAGACCTACATCCATCAGCATCTGGTCGAAGGCGCGGTTGAGGAAGGTCGAATACACCGCAACAACCGGGTGCAAGCCGCCCAAGGCAAGGCCAGCCGCGGAGGTGACGGCATGCTGTTCTGCGATACCGACGTCAAAGGTGCGCTGCGGAAAGACCTCACCAAACTCAGCGAGTCCAGTGGGGCCGGCCATCGCGGCGGTGATCGCCACGACGTCATCCCTCTCCCCCGCCCGCTCGATGAGGTGGGAGGAGAACACCTGGGTCCAGCCAGGCTTCGAGGCTTCCTTCGGCACACCGGTGACTGGGTCGATCACGCCCGTGGCGTGCATCTGATCAGCTTCGTCGTTCTCCGCCGGGTCGAAGCCCTTGCCCTTGTGGGTGATCGTGTGGACGATGACGGGGCCGCCGTAGTCCTTCGCGTAACGCAGGGCGTTCTCCACCTGGCCGATATCGTGGCCATCAACCGGGCCAATGTACTTCAGCCCCAGGTCGGAGAACATTTCCTGCGGGAGGATGGAGTGCTTGACCCCTTCCTTGAGACCGGAAATCAGCTGGAATGCACGGTCCCCAACCCACCCCATGCGGCCGAGGGTGTTTTTCCCGGACTCCATGACCTTGTCGTAGGCGGGCTGCAGGCGCAGCGCGGCAAGGTTTTCTGCCAGCCCACCGATGGTCGGCGAGTAGGAACGCCCATTGTCGTTGACGACGATGACGATAGAGCGCTTCTTGCCGGTGGCGATGTTGTTCAGCGCCTCCCAGCACATGCCACCTGTGAGTGCCCCATCACCAACGACTGCCGCGACGTGACGGTGAGACTGGCCGCTGAGCTCGAATGCCTTGGCCAGCCCGTCGGCATAAGAAAGGGATGCCGAGGCGTGGGAGGACTCGGTCCAGTCATGCGGGCTTTCCGCGCGGTCAGGGTAGCCCGACAGGCCGTCCTTCTGTCGCAGCGTGTCGAAGAGATCGCGGCGCCCCGTGAGGATCTTGTGCACGTACGCCTGGTGTCCCGTGTCGAAGATCAGGGGGTCGGACGGCGAGTCGAAGACACGGTGCAGCGCCATCGTCAGCTCGACGACACCGAGGTTCGGACCCAAGTGTCCGCCGGTTGCGGAAACTTTTTCAATCAAAAATTCCCGAATCTCCTGCGCCAGCTGATCCAGCTTGCCCTCATCGAGCATCTTCAGATCCGCTGGTGAGGAAATATTTTCAAGGATTCCCATTGAACTCAGTTTCTCTCCATCCCACATTGAATTCGCTGGCCCCATCTTAGTGGGGACACCGCCTTCAGCGTTATTCGCCCGCCGCCTCGAAGTACAACAGTGTTTCGACGTGATGGGCCAACCCGAAAGCGTCGACGATCTCCATCTCGCGCAACTCATAACCCGCGTCTCGCCACAGGCCCGCGTCGCGGGCTGCCGTGGCGGGGTCGCAGCCGATGTGAATCACTCGCGGTGGGCGGTGCTGCGCGATGTTCTGAATGACGGCGGCCCCCGCCCCCGTCCGCGGCGGGTCGAGAACGACGGCGTCCAGCTTCGCGACCTCCTCGAGGTTCTCCAACCACGCACCGACGTCGCTGCTGCGGAAACGCACGGCCGTGTCCGTCGCTTCAGAGCCAGCTTCCCGGGCTGCAGCGAAGGCTTCCCGTCCAGCTTGCGTTGCGCTGCTCGCGACGTCCACAATCTCAACATTGCGCGCGGAGCCCAACAGGCCCGCGGACAGAGCGCCGCAGCCACCGTAGAGATCCCACACGGTGTGCAGCTCTCCGTTCAGCCGGTCGGCGACCCAGCGGGCGTAATAGGCGCTGGCTTGGATGTGAGACTGCCAGAACGCGTCCACCGGCACCTTCCAGCTCACGCCGAGGTGCGAATGCAGCACCTCGCCATCGCCGTCGAGAACACGGCGTTTCCGGCCCCGTCGGGTTTTCTTGAGCTCCACGACGGAGCGCTTACCGTCTCGACCGACACCCACCACGATCTCGCTGTGTGGGCTGGGATTTAGCCCGGCGACGCCCTCGGCCAGTCCGGGCAGCCATTGGGAGCACTCCACCTCAGCCAGCGGGACGATCTCATTGCTCTTCGGCTTCCGCAGTCCGGCCTGCCCTTCCGCGTCGACGCCGAGGCGTGCGCGGTGACGGTAGTGAGTAAAAGGCCACAGGCTCGTCGCGCGAACATGAGCGTCGAGGAAAGCCTGCGACAGCTCGAACTTGGCAAGGCGACGGAACTGGTCAATGACCACCGCCTGCTTAAAATCCAGCGAGCCGTGGGCATCAACGAAGTCGAGGTCGCAGCAACCAGCTCCGGCAGCAGCAGCGTCGCATTGACCAGCGACCCGGTGCGGGCTCGGCTGGTCAATAGCTAGCGCTTGACCAGTGCGGAACCTTTGCTTGCCGCTTTTTTTAGCCGGGTCCAGCGCAACCTCGACCCCCTTCTCCCCGGGCAACCCGCCACGAACAAAAACGATCTGTCCGTCGTTCTGGCCAATGACCACCCCTCGGTGGCCGGGTTGATCCAGATCCAGAGTGATGGTCTCCGGGCTAATCATTGCCGTCCTCGTTGGGATCCTGCTGCTGTGCCGGGGCATTCTGCTGCTCCTGCAGGTGTCGCGCCAGCTCCTCAACCATGGCCTGCGGCAGCTGAACCGGCAACGGATCGCCGGCGGGGATTGGGTCCGTGCCGCGAACAACGAAGGTGCGGGCGATGATCTCGCGGCCCAGCGCCGCCATCTGCTCAGCGGACTCCTGTGGGCCGGCGAGCGTCATGCGCAGCATCCATCGCGGGCCGGTCGCCCCAATAACTCGGAGTGTGCCCTCACCGGACTCTGCAACGATCTCCGCGCCCCAGGGCCCCTCCTCGGTGGTTGCCTCCAGCCCGTCGGCTGCCATGCCATCGATGAGCGTCGGCACCGTGTTATCCCAAAGTTCGCCGGTGGTGGGGGCAGCGAAGACCACCGGGGTGACCCGGCCGAATGGGGTGAGGATGTGGAGCATTTGCGGGCCATCGTCGCCCATCTCCACCTGTACCTCGGCCTCGTGTGGAACCGGGATCATCATGGACCCCAGGTCGAGTCCGCCCTTGGCGAAATCGCTGAAATTGTATTCACGGTAGTCCAGTGTGTCCCCGTCGAAGGGCCCAAAGTCCTCACCCTGGACGGGTTGGTCAGCTTCTCCCGATCCGGCTGCGGCGTTTCCCGCCGCGTCGGAGACCTCCTGCTCGGCCTGGCTCTGAGGCGCGCTTGGATCTGCGCCACTGGGTTCGTTTTTCTTCTTAGAAAATGGCCACATTTTTAACTACTGTCCTTCCGCACTTGCCAACGCGGCGCTGGCTAGCTCCACCGTTGGGGTTTAAAAGCTGGAAATTAAACTTAATCGGCTATCGGGACCGGCTGCCCGACCACGCATCAACGCGTGCCGGTGGAGCCGTGGCCACCACTTCCGCGGGCGGTCTCCCCGAGTTGCTCAATGCTGTCCACAGCCACGACGTCGCAGAGGCTGACCTCCTGAATGAGCAGCTGAGCGATGCGTTCACCCCGGCTGATGCTGATTGTTTCTTGCGGGTCAAGGTTGATCAGGTTGACCTTGACCTCCCCCCGATATCCCGCATCGATGGTGCCGGGCGCATTGACGATCGACAATCCCTTCTTCACCGCCAGTCCGCTGCGCGGGTGAACCAGACCAACCTTGCCGACCGGCACCGCCATCGCAATTCCCGTCCCCACCAGGCTGCGCTGCCCGGGGTTCAAGGTGATGTCCTCGGCGGAGTAAAGATCGATGCCCGCATCTTCAGGGTGTGCCCGGTTCGGTAGCGGGAGAGATGGATCAATCTGAAAAATTTCCAACGGGCTGCTCATGAGGCTCCATTCTACAAGGTCATTCCCATCTCGTTATTGGCCCGCTGCAGGAAAGTCTCCCCCTCGGTGGGAGCCACGGCGGCTTCGGAACACCTGATGGTGTGTGGGTAAGATGGTGGCCGGTAATTGCCACCCAATAACGGCTCGGTATGGCGCCTCACCGCCTGCGAGGCCGGCCCCGGGTAAAGATCCACATGTAGACGAGGAGCACTCTGCGAGTCATGGACGCTGCGAACGGAGCATCGACCCCACCGGCGAAGACCGACGAGGCGACGGGCACGCGGGTGCTGTACAGCGAGACCCAGCGCGTTCCGCTGTCCTGGTGGCTCGCCACCGCCGGCGTGGTCGCTATCATCGCTTGGCAAGCTCAAATGGGACGCGACTGGTGGTGGTCGATCGTGGCCGGGGTGATCGCAGCCGCCCTCGCGACCTGGGGGCTCATCGCGCTTTCTCGGACGAAGGTCGAGGTCGTGGAAGACTCCCGGGGGGGCAGGATTATCCGCGCGGGCGATGCCCAGCTGCCGGCCTCCGTGGTCGACCGCACGCTGGTCATTCCGCCCACCGCGAAGCAAGCTGCGTTGGGTCGCCAGCTCGACCCTGCCGCTTTCGTCATTCACAAGGGGTGGATTCCGACGATGGCAATGCTCGTGCTCGATGATCCGTTGGACCCCACCCCCTACTGGCTGGTCTCCAGCAAGAACCCCCAGGAACTGCTGGAAGCGCTGGGAAGGCCCATTTACTAGGGTTCCCAGCGCCTCCGCCCTCCCGGTCTGCTCGGTGTTACACCCACAGGCCGGCTTTTTATGCCTTAAGCGCAGTCGATGCAGATGAACTCGGTGTCGCTGAGCTTCTCACCGACACGGCTGCGGTGCTGCACGAGGAAACACTCGGAGCAGGTGAACTCGTCGTTCTGCTTCGGCGTGACCGTGGTTGACAGCTCCTCCCCGGAGACTTCCTCCATCGGCAGTTCGAAGGGCTCCACGATTTCGCCATCGTCGGTGTCCGAAATCGCTGGCTCCGCCTTCTCAGCGGCCTTCAAGCCTTCGAGAGAGTCAGTCTCCAGCTCTTCCTCAGCGCTTCGTCGCGGTGCATCGTAGTCCGTGGCCATCGTTGTCCTCCCACACTCCTCGGATGATGCTCATCAGTTCTTGGGCGGGGATCCCCGCCACCTGCCGTACCGAGGGCCACAAGCCCTTTCTCCACGGCAGCCATTCGCCCCCTAGTCGAGGGCGCCTCATGTGTGCTGAACGCGGATATTAGGCCATGAGGTGCACACTTGTCACCTCCCCCCTAGTCATCGCAAAGAAAGTTGCTCGATGCTACCCCCTGCACCCTGGCTAACCAGCATTTTTTCGAGTTCTTCCTGCACCCCCGGCACGCCGGCGATGATGGGCAGCCCGCTGTCCGCCGTGTAGTTCAGCGTGGGGGTCACCACGGTTGCGCCCGCCCTTGCAGTAATCAGCGCGCCGGCCGCGAAATCCCAGGCGTTGAGCCCGTGCTCGTAGTAGCCGTCCACCTGACCGCTGGCCACCATGCAGAGGTCGAGCGCGGCAGAACCCAGGCGTCGGATATCCCGCACGTGAGGCAGGACGGCGCCCAGCAGGCGTGCCTGTCGCTGCCGGCGTTCGGCGTCGTAGGAAAAACCGGTCGCCACGAGCGCCTGCGCCGCGTCCTTCCGTGCCTCCTGCCGGCTAATGTTCTTGCGGTCACCGACGACCGCGTCCTCGCTCCCCAAATCAACGGGGGCGACCGTCGCGGGGCCACCGACACAGGCGCCAAAGACATGTCCATGTGCAGCGTCAACGACTGCACCGGCCACCGGCACCCCGTCGAGGGCAGCTGCTACTGACACAGAGAAGGCGGGAATCCCGTAGACGAAATTAACGGTGCCGTCGATCGGATCCACGATCCACTCCAGCCTTGGCCCTGCAGAGTCACCAGGATCGGCGCCCAAGGATCCTGCAGCGGGGGCAGAACTATCCGCCCCCTCCTCTTCGCCGAGGACGGTGGCCTGCGGGAACCGGTCATGCAGCCACTCGCGGATGAACGTCTCCGCGGCGCGGTCTGCTTCGGTGACGGGGTCGACTGCGGAAGACTTGGTCTGCGCCACCGGCATTGCCGAACCCATCAGCTCGATGATGGAGCCCGCCACAGCCTCACCATCGGTGCGTTCCCGGCGAGTGCGCAACACCAAGGCAGCGGCGAGTGCCGCGACCTCTTCAGCCGCGGCTTGCAGCTCGTGCACGCTCGCCCCGCCGGGGATTACCGCCGGAGCGTGGTCGGTGGTGGTTTTATCAAGCAACAAGGTCTCGGTCATGCCTCCACAGATACCACTGATGTGTAGCATTCAGACCCATGAGCACCGAGCAGGCCAATAGCGCCGAATGGGCCGGAATCACCGTGGGAATTGACGTCGGTGGGTCCGCGATCAAAGCAGGCTTCGTCGATACCCACTCCCACCGCCTCGTCGGGGAAAGATTCACCGCCCCTACTCCCCAACCGGCCACGCCCGAACGGGTTGCCGACGCCGCCGCAGCTCTCGCAACGCAGGTACTCGCCCAGGAGGTGGGCGCGGAGCTCACCACGCCTGCCAGCCCAGGCGGGTTCCGCGCGCTGCGGATCGGCGTCGCCATTCCCAGCGTGGTCACCAACCAGGAGGCACGAACCGCAGCGAATATCGCGCCCTCGTGGATCGGCACCAAACCCGCCGCAGTGTTTGACGACGCCCTGCAGAAGGCGATTCCCAACGATCATTCAGCTAGGTCCGATCTCCAGGTGGAGTGGTTCTTCCTCAACGACGCGGACGCCGCTGGGATTTCGGAATGCGGCCCGTTTAGCGCCGACGAGGCTGCTGACCCGGAACACAGCCGGCTTTTCCTGACCTTGGGCACCGGTATCGGCTCTGCGCTCTTCCATGGCACCAGGCTTTACCCCAATACCGAGCTGGGCCACCTGACCGTGTTGACCGACGACGGTTCCCCCAGCAAAGCGGAGCGTTGGGCCTCGGCCGCGGTGAAGGCCCGCCAAAACCTCACGTTCCCCGAGTGGGCGGCCCGGTTGAGCACAGTACTCAATATCTATGTTGCGCTGCTGCGCCCCCAGGAGCTGATCCTCGGTGGCGGGATCTCCGCCGAGGCAGCCCGGTGGCTGCCCATGCTTAAACTCGAGGAACCTGCGGTCCGGGTGAGCATCGCTCGCCACTTCAACAGCGCCGGCGTCATCGGGGCAGGGCTCGCCGCTGCCTGGGGCCTGCGCCCCTAGACGGCAAGAGCCATAAAGCTTGGCTATAATGGTCGGCCGTTGGGCGTTTGGGCGCCAGAAGGCAGCATTTCAGCTGCTCAGAGAAACTACTCCCCAGTAAAACACCGCCCGGTGGGCCGGGTCGGTTCTACGTCACCAACACGAACTTGTTGGTGAACGTATGCTGGCGAGTAGAACTGAATGCGTCGTTTCCTGGTCGCTATCCACCAGGAAACGGCGAGCAAACGTAGTTTGGATAGCGACTGGTAGGAAAACCCAAGCGGGTGACCTTCCTAAACGTACAGCGCGCTCGTCGGCTCTTCCCGGCGGTCACAACCGTACGTTGCAACAATCCCCGACCGAAAGGGCTTCTGTGGCTTCTCAAGACTCGACCACCAGCGGTGATAGCGTCCAGGACGCAAGCGGGACGTCTGGCACTGCTGCACGGAAAGTCGCCAAGAAGACGGCCCGTAAGGCGGTCAAGCGCACGGCCCGCAAGGTAACGAGCGCCACCGCCGCGAAGAAGACCACGGCCGCAGCTGCCACCGCAGACACGGCGGCGTCTCCGTCGGAGGAGGCAGCCGAAGAGCCGAAGAAGGTCGCGAAGAAGACCGCAAAGAAGGCTACCCGCAAGGTCGCGAAAAAGACGGCGGAAAAGACCGCCAAGAAGGCTGCCAAGAAGACCGCGAAAAAGACGGCGAAGAAGGCTGCCAAGAAGACCGCACGGAAGGCGACCAAGGCGACAGCTGCTGCGAAGAAGCAGGAGCAAATCGAGGCGAAGAGTAAGGACGCCGAGGTCACCGCCAACGAGGATCCGGAGGACGTCGACGACGAGTTCGACCACGACGTCGAACCGGATCTGGAGGACATCGACGAGGACCTGGATGAGGACCTCGACGAGGACCTCGAGGATGAGGACGACGCCGACGACGAGGAAGAAGACGAGGACGCCGACGAAGAGGAGTCCTCGACCCCGAAGGACGGTCGCGACGACAGCGTGTGGGACGAGGACGAGTCGGCCGCCCTGCGCCAGGCCCGCCGCGACGCAGCCCTCACCGCCTCGGCAGACTCCGTCCGCGCCTACCTGAAGCAAATCGGTAAGGTCGCGCTGCTGAACGCCGAGCAGGAGGTCTCGCTGGCCAAGCGCATCGAGGCTGGCCTGTACGCGAATTACCGGCTGAAGCAGATCAAGGAGTCCGGCGAGCGCCTCTCCCCCATGAACCGTCGCGATCTGCGCGAGATCGACCGCGACGGCCGCAAGGCGAAGAACCACCTGCTGGAGGCGAACCTGCGCCTCGTGGTCTCCCTGGCCAAGCGCTACACCGGCCGTGGCATGGCCTTCCTGGATCTGATCCAGGAGGGCAACTTGGGCCTGATCCGCGCGGTGGAGAAGTTCGACTACTCCAAGGGCTATAAGTTCTCCACCTACGCCACCTGGTGGATCCGCCAGGCGATCACGCGTGCGATGGCCGACCAGGCGCGCACGATCCGCATCCCGGTCCACATGGTGGAGGTCATCAACAAGCTCGGCCGCATTCAGCGCGAGCTGCTGCAGGACCTCGGCCGCGAGCCCACCCCGGAAGAGCTCGCCCGCGAGATGGATATCACGGTCGACAAGGTGCTGGAGATCCAGCAGTACGCGCGCGAGCCGATTTCCCTGGACCAGACGATCGGCGACGAGGGCGATTCCCAGCTAGGCGACTTCATCGAGGACTCCGAGGCAGTCATCGCGGTGGACGCGGTGTCCTTCACGCTGCTGCAGGATCAGCTACAGGACGTCCTTCACACCCTGTCCGAGCGTGAGGCCGGCGTGGTGAAGCTCCGCTTCGGCCTGACCGACGGCATGCCGCGTACCCTGGACGAGATTGGACAGGTCTACGGCGTGACCCGCGAGCGCATCCGACAGATCGAGTCGAAGACGATGTCCAAGCTGCGCCACCCATCCCGCTCCCAGGTTCTGCGGGACTACCTGGACTAACCCACACGCCGTGCCCGCCAATAGTGGGGCCGGAAAAGAAAACAACCGCCGGGAAACCCGGCGGTTGTTTTTATCTCTATCTGTCCCCTAGTTTTCGCGGTGCTCCTTGACGCATTGAGTCAGCTCCCCGTCGCTGAGCCCCTTGCACTGCTCCGGAAACTCAGTGGCCACCTTCGTGGTGATCAGCGCTAGGCCCATCGCGAGGATCGCGAGCACGAGCCCCACGATGGGGTAGGCTCGCGCCGTGCCGTGGCGGTTCGCGCGGATGAGGGCAACGATCGCCACGACCAGCGCAATCATCGCAACAAAAATACCGATCAGCGGGAGCAGCCCAGCCGGGAGGGCAAGCACACCCAGGATCAGTGCGGCCAGCGACATCCGGCTGGCTACCTGGGGTGCACGGGCTTGTACGGCCGGCTGGCCACCAGCTGGATTCTTCTTCGCCATCTCGCCTCAACGATCCTTTCTGGGGAATTTATCTAATAGCCCTTCCCGGGCTGCGGTGTACCTGGCATGAGGGCACAGCCTACCAGTCGCGCAGGTAGGCGATGCGGTCTCGCAGCTGCTCAGCGGTGCACAATGCCGTCGGGGGGCCACCGCAGTTGCGCCGCGCCTCGTTGTGGATCGCCCCCTGCGGTCTACCGGTTCGTGCCGCGGTCATGTTCACCAGTGCGTTGAGCTCCTTGCGCAGGGCGGGCAGCTCCTCGCTGGCCACGCGGCGACGGTGCGCCTCCGCGCCGCTCATTTCACCGGCAGCCCCGCCGCTGCGGCGCTCTTCAGCCTCCCGGCGCTTACGCTCCTCGGCTTCGCGGGCGCGTGCTTCGACCTGGTCGGCCTGCCGCTGCTTCAGCAGAGTGCGCATCTGCTCCGCGTCCAGCAGCCCCGGCAGACCCAGGTAATCCTGTTCCTCCGCGGAACCGGCCAAGGTGGTCGTGCCGTAGGTCGAGCCGTCGTAAATCAAGGAATCCAGCTCGGCCTCCGCGCCGATGGACTCGTAGGTCATCAGCTCATCCGGCTCGTTCTCCTCGCGATTGGCTTGGGCCAGCAGTTCATCGTCCCAGCCCTCCTCGTCCTTCTTCGGCGCGCCCAGCACGTGGTTGCGCTGCTTCTCCAGCTTGGACGCCAGGTCCAACAGTACCGGCACGCTGGGCAGGAACACGCTGGCGGACTCGCCCTTACGGCGGCAACGGACGAAGCGACCGATCGCCTGGGCGAAGAACAGCGGGGTCGCAGCGCTCGTGGCATAAACACCCACCGCCAGGCGGGGCACGTCCACGCCCTCCGAAACCATGCGCACCGCGACCATCCATTCGTCTTGGCTGGCGGAGAATTCCTTAATGCGGTCGGAGGCACCGACCTCGTCGGAAAGCACGACGGTGACCGGGGTGCTGCTGATCGTCGACAGGATCTTGGCGTAGGCGCGGGCGGTCGTCTTGTCGGTCGCGATGACGAGACCGCCGGCGTCCGGGATGTGGGTACGCAGCTTCAGCAGGCGGGTGTGGGCGGCCTTTAAGACCGCGGGGATCCACTCCCCCTTCGGGTCCAGCGCCGTCCGCCATGCGCGGGCGGTCTGCTCCGGGGTAAGTGTTTCACCCAGCCGGGCCTCGAACTCCTCGCCCGCGCTGGAGCGCCACCGGGCGTGACCGGAGTAGGCCATGAAAACCACCGGCCGAACCACGCCGTCGCGCAGGGCCTCCGAGTAGCCGTAGGTATAGTCCGCACGCGATTCCAGCGCGCCGTCTGTGCCCGGCACCTCGATGTAGTCCACGAAGGGGATTTGCGCATCGTCGGAGCGGAACGGGGTACCGGTCAGCGCCAGTCGACGCTCAGCGTGAGCATAAGCCAAGCGCACGCCGTCTCCCCAGCTCTTCGCGTCACCAGCGTGGTGGATCTCGTCGAGGATCACCAGAGTCTTCTGGGCGGTGGCTACCTGATAGTGCTTGGTGGGCTTCATGCCGACCTGGGCATAGGTCACGGCCACGCCGTCGTAGGCGTTATTGAATGGCGAGGAGTTGGAAAACTCAGCGTCGAGGGCTATCCCCATGGCAGCGGCGGAGAGCGTCCACTGGACCTTCAGGTGCTCTGTGGGAACCACGATAACGAGTCGCTGGACAACGCGCTTCTCCAGCAACATCGACGCCAGCGTCAGGGCGAAGGTGGTCTTACCGGCACCCGGCGTTGCGACCGCAAGGAAGTCCCGCGGCTGCTGCTCCTGGTAGAGGTCCAGGGCCTCCTGCTGCCATGCACGGAGGGTTCTTTTCACCTTGTATCGGACCTACTTCTTACGCAGGCTCTGGTAAATTTCCTCGCACTCCGGGCACACCGGGGAACCCGGTTTTGCCTGCTTGGTCACCGGGAAGGTCTCACCGCACAGTGCAACCACCAACCGGCCCATGACCGCCGACTCCACGATCTGGTCCTTCTTGACGTAGTGGAAAAACTTTGGGGTGTCGTCCTGGGTCTGCTCCCGCTCATCAACCTTCGGACGTTCCAGCGTGCTGGTGCTCGTGGCGCTCACAATCCTCCATCTTGCCCCTGGGGGCTTCCCACAATTGACTCTCGTACTACCGTAGACGGTATGTCATCAGCAGAGAAACGTGCCGGTCGTGCCCGGGGCAGTTCAGCCACCGGGGCGCGCCGTTTCCGCCGACCAGGCAAGCGGGTAGACCGGATCACGGATGCGAAGAAGTCGCAGCTGGAGGACTGGCACCACCGGCGTCGCCTCTATTTGGGGCTACAGATTGCACGCATCCCGGTGCTTGTCCTGGCCGTGATCCTGCTGTGGGTCACCAACAACCTGATGTTGGGCGCGGTGGTGGCGTTCATCAGTGTTCCGCTGCCCTGGGTCGCGGTCATGCTCGCCAACGAGTCCGGGGAATCCACCAAGGAGTCGGAAAAGGTCTATAAGCCTGGCCTTGTGCGAGCCAACCGGGCGGCGATGGCCAATTCCCAGCTCTCCCAGGCAACGAACCCACAGCGGCAGCTGGAGCCCAGCGAGGTGGACTCCACCGACCGTCACCCCGTCATTGACCACGAGTCCGCGGACTAGCCCGGCCATCACCTGGACGTATAGCTTGCGATTTCCCCAGCGCCCGTGAAGAGATCATTGCTTCAGTGGCGGCACGCAGAGCCAGTTCCCCCAACCACCACCGAGACAAGAAGGCACACCCCGCAGTGACAACCCACCCTTCCAATATGCAACTGACCTCCCAGCCCGCCCGCGAGGCCCTCGGTGGCCTGCTCGCCGTTGCCCGTGAACGCGGACTCAGCACCACCCTGCTCGAGGACGTCCTGGGCGAGGCTGGCCTTCGCGCCCTCAACCTCGCCAACCCTGCCGGAGCGCTGCGCGCAGTCCGCGCCTTTAGCCAGCGCAGCTCCCCCGGCGCCGCAGGTATTGCCCAACTGGTGGAGCTCTTCGTCTTGCGGGAACCAGCTGCCCTGGCGACGTGGCAGGAACTCATCGGCACAGACCTCACCCGGCGCGCCATCGACGCGCGCCTGATCAGCTCCCTGCCCGGTAGTGCGGATGAGCTGCAGCTGCGGGTGGATATTCGTCCGTACTCCTTCCCGCACCTGTTCGCTGAAGCGGATGGCGATGCATCAAGCCTGGGTGGAGAATTCCTGCTCGCGTCGGATCCGGATGCTGGCCTGTGGCCGCAGGAGCCTACCCCGGACGATCACGTACCGGGCCTGGGTAACGCTCCCCGGTCGTTGCTTCGGGCCATCCCGCCGGCGGACAATCCGTGGCTGCCCTCCCCGCGGCGGATCCTGGATCTGGGTTGCGGTGGTGGGGCGCTGAGTTTGGCCTTGCAGCTGGCCTACCCCGAGGCTCAGGTAGTTGGGACTGATATTAGTGGCCGGGCGTTGGACTTCGCCGCGGTCAATGGCACGCAGCTGGGTCAGGCTCGAGGCGAGTTCTCCACGGCTGAGGTAGCCCCCGCGAGCGGCATCGAGTGGCGGGAGGGCTCCTGGTTCGAGCCCGTGGCGGGTGAGCACTTCGACCTCATCGTGTCGAATCCGCCTTTTGTGGTCCAGCCCCCAGAGGTCGGGCATGTTTACCGCGATTCTGGGCTGGGCTTGGACCGTGCGACCGAGCTCGTCGTCTCCCACGCTCCTGAGCATCTCTCCCCCGGCGGCACGGCGCATATTCTGTGTTCTTGGGCAGTGTCCGCCGAGGATTCCGTGGCGTCGAAGATGGGGCGTTGGCTGCCGGCGGAGGGGGTGCGAACCTACGGCCTCGTGCGGGAGTATGTGGACCCGGAGACCTACGTGACGACGTGGCTGAGCGACGAGGGTATTGACCCACGCTCCCCGGCGGGCCGGCGGAAGGCTGGGCAGTGGCTTGACTACCTGGCTGAGAACGGGGTCAGCCATATTGCATTGGGTTTTGCCCACCTGCGTGCGATTGATGGTCCCACGGAGGTTACCGTCGAGCAGCTGCCCGACACCATGGTGCCGGGTACCCCGCTGGGTGCTGAGGTGGCTGAGTGGTTCATCCGTAGTCAGTGGCTGGCCGATGTCTCCGCCGAGGATGTCCTGGCCGAGCGTTTTGCCGTGCGCCCGGGGGTGGCCACCGAGTTGGTACGGCAAGCTGATGCGGAGGCCGGCCAGGGGTTCCGGGAGCTGTGTCTGCGCCTGGTCAGGACAGACGGCCCGGCGTGGACGCATGAGATCGACGCTGCGGTGGAATCCATCCTCGCGGGTCTGAATCCGGAGGGCTTGGCTCTGGAGGATGTGCTGGGTCTCTATGCGGCTGTGACCCGGCCTGGCGAGGGCGAGGACCTGGGTGCTGCAGGAGAAGATTATGAGGAAGTCCTGGCTGAGAGGATGCTGGGCATCATCGTCGACCTCGTGCGCCACGGCATCGTGGTACCGAGCAATCTGGTCGACTGGGCAGAAAGTTAAGAGGAGAAACATGAAGGCAGTTATCAGCACGGTGAGTCAGGCCAGCGTCGACGTCCGAGATGAATCCGGTGAGGTCCGTCGAGTCGGCGAGGTCTCCGGTCCGGCGTTGCTTGCGCTCATCGGCAGCGGCAAGGACGACGACGCCGACGCCTGGGAGACGATGGTGCGCAAGATCGCGGAGCTGCGGTTGTTCCCCGCCTCGGGTGAGCCGTGGGGTGGCCAGCGGGATCTGTCGGTTGAGGAGGTGGGCGGTTCCGTGCTGGTGGTCAGCCAGTTCACCCTGATGGGCAAGACGAAGCGGGGTCGGCGCCCCAGCTGGTCAGAGGCGATGCCGGGTCCGGCTGCGGAACCGGTGATCGAGAACATTGTCCAGGGGCTTCGTGACCGTGGGATCCACGTTGAAACTGGCGAGTTCGGGGCTGATATGCAGGTCAGCTCGGTCAACGAGGGTCCTTATACCGTCTTGGTCGAGTGTTAGGTCAGCGATCCTTGAGGTAGCTAGCCCCGTTTGTGGGGTATAGGCGTTCTCCGCCCCGACGGTTGATCTGGGCCTGGGAACAAAACCCGGGCCCCGGCCGTTGGTTGTATTAGCGCCTCAAAATTAGCGCCCCGTCGGATGCCCATCGTGAGCTCAAGAGGAGACCTAACTGCATGAGCAAGTCCACCAGCGGCAGTGATTCCGCCCGCGCGACGTCCGCCAAGGATGATGCCTCGCAGCCGGAGCAGAACACTGACCGCCGTCGGCGCCGAGGCAATAACGAGAACCCTTCGGCCGACCTCGTCCGCGTCTACCTGAATGGCATTGGTAAGACTGCCCTGCTGACTGCTGAGGACGAGGTTGAACTCTCCCAGCGCATTGAGGCCGGGCTGTATGCGGAGCAGCTGCTCAAGAGTGGCAAGCCATTGACCCGTGCGAAGAAGCGCGATGTGAAGATCCTGGCACGTGAAGGAAAGGCTGCGCGCACCCACCTGCTTGAGGCGAATCTGCGCCTCGTGGTCTCGTTGGCCAAGCGCTACACGGGCCGTGGCATGCCACTGCTGGACCTGATTCAGGAGGGCAACCTGGGGCTCATCCGCGCGATGGAGAAGTTCGATTACAAGAAGGGCTTCAAGTTCTCCACTTACGCCACCTGGTGGATCCGCCAGGCAATCACCCGCGGCATGGCGGATCAGTCGCGCACTATTCGCCTGCCGGTGCACCTGGTGGAGCAGGTCAATAAGCTCTCCCGCATCAAGCGCGAGATGTACCAGCACCTGGGCCGCGAGGCGACGTACGAGGAGCTGGCTGAGGAGTCGGGGATCCCGGAGGATCGGATCGAGATGCTGATGAAGCAGTCCCGCGACCCGGTGAGCCTCGACATGCCAGTCGGCACCGACGAGGAAGCCCCGTTGGGCGACTTCATCGAGGACTCCGAGGCAGAGGATGCCGAGGCTGCGGTCGTCGCCAGCCTGCGCCACTCCGACATCCGCTCCGTGCTGGCCACATTGGAGCAGCGAGAGCAGGATGTCATCACCCTGCGCTATGGCCTTGACGATGGCCTGCCCCGCACGTTGGACCAGATCGGCCGTCAGTTCGGCCTCTCCCGTGAGCGGGTGCGCCAGATCGAGCGCGAGGTCATGGCGAAGCTGCGGGAAGGCCAGCGCGCGGACAAGCTCCGCGAATACGCCGTATAGTGCGCCACTCCCCAGAACCGGGGATGTATGGTTGAGGCGTTGATTTTTTCGAGGCTTTCATCAGCTCGAAAGGTGAGAAAGGGCGAGTAGGGTGCGAGACCTAGTAGACACCACGGAGATGTACCTCCGGACGATTTACGAGCTCGAGGAAGAAGGCATCCCGCCGCTGCGCGCCCGGATCGCCGAGCGACTTGAGCAGTCCGGCCCCACGGTGAGCCAGACGGTGGCCCGTATGGAGCGCGATGGCCTGCTCTCCGTTGAGAAGGACCGCTCTCTGAAGCTCTCCGACGAGGGCCGGGCACTCGCGACCGCCGTGATGCGCAAGCACCGCCTAGCCGAGCGCCTGCTGACCGACGTGATCGGCCTGCCGTGGGACAAAGTTCACGACGAGGCCTGCCGTTGGGAGCACGTCATGAGTGACGAGGTCGAACAGTGCCTCGTTGAGGTTCTCGACGAGCACGACACCTCCCCCTTCGGCAACCCCATCCCGGGGCTGAATTTCCTGACCGAACAGGCGGCGGACGATGCGGATTTCGCCCAGACGGCCGTGGCGGAAGACCCGAATTCGGTTCGCGCCGCCGACCTGGCTACCGGCGAGGAGCACGAGGCCGTGGTCGCCAGCTTTAACGAGATCGTCCAGGTCGAGGGCTCCTTGATGAAGCGGCTGCGCGAGGCAGGTATTCTCCCAGGTGTCACTGTCACCGTCATCCCGACTGAGGATCACCTCATTCTGCGTGGCGAGTCCGCCGAGGTCGCCATTCCCAGCGAGCTGGCGCACGCTGTCCGCGTACGCAGCGTGTCGGGCTCTTAACCGCCTCGGCGCCTCCCGGCCCCGCCAGACCTCGCATTCCTCGATTGAAGAAAGCCCCCACCGTGACTGAACACAACGCAATTGAACCTGGCAGCAACGTCCTCGTTACCGGTGGTGCGGGCTACGTGGGTAGCGTGTGCACCGCTGTTCTCGTTGAAAACGGATTCCACGTCACCGTCGTGGATAACCTGAGCACCGGCAATCGGTCCGCGATTCACCCGAAGACGAACTTCGTGGAAGGCGACATTGCCGATGTGGCCAGCGAGGTTTTGGCGAATGGCGATTTCGCCGCCGTTTTCCACTTCGCCGCGCGCTCGCTCGTGGGCGAATCCGTGGAGCAGCCGGATGCCTACTGGCACCACAATGTCGTCACAACCCTCACGCTGCTGGACGCGATGCGCGAAGCAGGTGTGAAGAACATCGTCTTCTCCTCCACCGCTGCCTGCTACGGCGAACCGGAACAGGTGCCCATCACGGAGGATATGCCCACGGCCCCGACGAACCCCTACGGTGCCTCGAAGCTGACGATCGACTACATGCTCTCCTCCTACGCCAAGGCTTACGGCCTGGCAGCGACGAGCCTGCGCTACTTCAACGTCGCGGGCGCCTATCAGCAGTTCGGCGAGAACCGCGAGGTGGAGACCCACCTGATCCCGATCGTCCTGCAGGTCGCTCTGGGCCACCGCGAGTCGATCAGCATCTTCGGCTCCGATTGGCCCACCAAGGACGGCACAGCAGTGCGCGACTACATCCACATCAAGGACCTCGCGGATGCCCACGTGCTGGCTGCGACGTCCAATGTGGCCGGCGAGCACCGGATCTTCAACCTTGGTAGCGGTGACGGGTTCAGCGTCCGGGAGGTCATCGACACCTGTCGGGAGGTCACCGGGGCCGAGATTCCGGCGATCGAGGCGCCTCGGCGCGCCGGAGACCCGGCAGTGCTCATCGCCTCGAGTGCGAAGGCTATCGCTGAGCTGGGCTGGGAGCCGAAACTCTCGGATCTGAAGACGGTGGTGTCGGACGCTTGGCGGTTTACCTCCGCGCTGGGCGATGCGGCCCACTCCGCTCCCCGTCCTTAAGGTTTCGCGAGCTCACCTCCCTCGGTGTCGAGGTGACGTAGGTGTTCAACGGCGTCCCAGTCGAGCACCCGCGTGAAGGCCTCCCGCGTGTCAGCCGGGACGTGCTCGCGCGGCTTCTTCCCGTTCAGGACCTCTGTGGCGATTGCGACCTTATCCTTGACGATTTGGAGCGCGAGGCCGGTTTTCAGGGCTATGACGAGCACCTGGTTATCCTTCCACCCCATGGCGTTAGTCGCCTCGCAGACTGCCCGGCGCGCGGTGTGGAATGCGACCACTCCTTCCCCATTCCCGACGAGTACCTGGGTGAGCACGTAGAGCACATTGCTTCTCACGTCGCCGGTTGTGTGGCGCGCAGTTGCCGCGAGCAGTGAACGGATGACGGGCGAGGGCATGCCGATTGATGTGGTGATGAGAAAGGCCTGGCTGCGGGGCTCCCCACAGAGCCCGGCGATCGCGCTCAGCAGCGCCAGGTCTGCCGTTGCATCCTCCACCGTGGTGAGCCCATCGAGTATCTCTTCTGTTTTGGCCAACAGGTGGCGGAGGGCAGCATCCAGGCACCGCGGGTTCGGCTGCCCGGCCAGGGGTGGGTCCTGCTGGTCCAGCCAGCATTCCATGTCCTCGCGAGCTGCGAAGTTCAGGGCATTGGTCACCCCCGCGTGGAGGGCTACTGGGTTGGCGCTTTGTACCGAGATGGTCCCCCCGTCCACCCATAGTTGGGTGTGGAGGTCATATGTCGCCCACTCCTGGTGGTCTGCGATCTCCTGGGCCCAGTGGCTGGTGTGCACGGGGATTCCGGCCAGGGCGAGTTGGGTGCGTGTGTCGGCGAATACGTCGACGGCGCGGGCTGGGGTTCCTCCGATAACGAGGATGATCGCCTGCGGGCATTGATCCGTCGGCACGGTATCCACGATGGGAGCCCCCAGTGCGGCGCAGAAGGTGTCGATGGCCTCCTCGGTACTATCGCCGTCCAGGTCGGCTCTCACCACGGGGCCAACCTGAAAGGTGACGGTGGCGCTTGTGGTGGCGCGGTCACCCGGGTTGCTGCCTCGAGGTGGCCCATCCTTGCTGACCGGTTGGAGTCCGATGAGCACCAAGGAGTCCTGCGGTGTGAAACCGAGCATGGCTGGCAGGCCTGCAAGCAGAGCTCCGGGGTCGGCTCCCAGAGAGATGTCGCGCTGCCCGGTCGGAGCGGTGTCGCCGCCTTGAATGCCTCGCAGCCTATTGCCGGGTGGCTGGGACCGCGCGGCGGTGGTCTCGTGGGGAATATTGCGATGGTCGTTGTGGTTAGAATGACGTGAATGGTGTGATCTCATGAACAAAGTGTGCTCGATCACCCGGTCAGCCCCAGCGCAGCAGCGTTGGTCTGCGGAGGAGAACCGCCAAGGCCCTGTGGACACGCAGTGGACTGTGGATAACTTCCCCCCGCCGGAGCCCGCCACGTATTTTGGCTGGCCTGAACTCAGTTAATGCCGAGATCCCCGGCCCGCTGCCCCGCAGTCGTTGTAAAGAAAGGGAGCGCAAAGACGATGCCTCAGGAGAATTCTTTTAGCCGCCGTCCCCGGAACACCATGTATGAGATGGAATATCCCATTCCGCTGGAGGCGGATTCGCCGGACGAGGGTATTCCGATGCTGATCGCACTCCAGGGCTATGCCGATGCGGGCCAGGCCATCGCAGTCAGCGGAAATCACCTCCTGGAGGCACTGGATAGCTCGGTTGTCGCCAGCTTCAACCTCGATGATCTACTGGATTACCGCGCACGGCGCCCCAGCATCACGATCGACCAGAATCGGATCACCAAGTCCGACAAGCTCAGCCTGGACGTGCGCATCGTCAAGGATGTTAACGACCGGCCGTTCCTGCTGGTCGCCGGCCCAGAGCCGGACTTGAAGTGGGAGGCATTCGGGCACGCCATCATGGAGTTGGCGCAGCGAGCGAATGTCTCCCGGGCGATTTCCTTCTATGCTGCCCCGATGACGGTGCCGCACACCCGCCCGCTGGTGATTTCCGCACACGCTTCGGACCCGTCCCTGGTGCGGGATTACCACACGTGGGACGCACGGCTGGTGATCCCGGGGGCTGCTGCGCTCGAGACTGAGATGCAGCTGTCTGCCGCGGGGTTCGACGCCATTGGGCTTACGGCCCATGTGCCGCACTACATCGCGGGTTCGGAGTACCCAGAGGCTAGCTACGCGCTGCTGAAGGCCTTCGGCGACCTCGCCGACCG
The DNA here is from genome assembly GCA_019120635.1 of Candidatus Corynebacterium intestinavium. Lineage (GTDB taxonomy): Bacteria > Actinomycetota > Actinomycetes > Mycobacteriales > Mycobacteriaceae > Corynebacterium > Corynebacterium intestinavium. The sequence continues at coordinate 30,466 of DWUR01000098.1, forward strand.
CGAGCTGCCGTTGAAGGCGCTGGAGAAGGATATGTCGCGCGTACAGCAACAGCTCGCACAGCAGACGGAGGAATCCCACGAGATCGCTACCGTCGTTGGGGCTCTCGAGCAGCAGTACGACAAGGAAGTCCGTAGGCTTCGAAAGAAGAAGAGTTCGTTGCTCGAGCCAGGACAGGACATCCCCACTGGCGAGGAGCTGGGCGCCGAGTTCGAGGCATTCCTGGCCCGCATGAATGACGCGGCGGATACCGATTCCGCGGCAGGCGGGGAGGATCCAGCGGATCCCACCGATAGCAACGACCCACGCGACGACAATGAAGGAGACTCACAGTAGTGGGAATCGCTGCCCAGCTGGCCGACCTACTCCCCGACCTCGACGAGGTCCCTGAAGGCCTCGTTGACGACGCCGTGTTGGCGTCCTTCTTGCGGTGGACGGAAGACCGCGGGATCAGCCTCTACGAGGCGCAGAAGGAGGCAGCCACGGCGCTGGTCGCCCAGGACCACGTCATCCTGGCGACCCCCACGGGGTCCGGGAAGTCGATGGTGGCCCTGGCGGCCCACTTCGTGGCGCTGGCGCGCGGGCAGCGCAGTTTCTACACCGCCCCGATCAAGGCTTTGGTCAGCGAGAAGTTCTTCGACCTCTGCGCTACCTTTGGCCCTGAGAATGTGGGCATGATGACCGGTGATGCGACCGTCAATGGTGGTGCCCCCATTATCTGCGCCACCGCCGAGATTCTCGCCAATATCGCGTTGCGCGACGGCAAGGATGCGCAGGTCGACCAGGTGGTCATGGATGAGTTCCACTACTACTCCGAGCCCGACCGTGGCTGGGCCTGGCAGGTGCCCCTCCTGGAACTCCCCCACGCCCAGTTCCTGCTGATGAGCGCCACGCTGGGAGACACCGCGTGGCTGGAGAAGGACCTGACCGGCCGCACCGGCAGGCCCTGCACCCACGTTTCTGGCTCCGTCCGCCCGGTTCCGCTGAGTTTCGACTACGTCTACACCCCGGTGCACGAGACCATCGAGGAGCTGGTCAAGGACGGCAAGGCCCCGGTCTACGTCGTGCATTTCACCCAGCGCGAGGCCATCGAGCGCGCCCAGGCGCTGACGAGCCTGAGCCTGGTCAGCGAAGAAAAGAAGAAGGCGATCGCCGAGGCGATCGGGAACTTCAAGTTCACCACCAGCTTCGGCAAGACCCTATCCAAGCTGCTGCGCCGCGGGATTGGTGTCCACCACGCCGGCCTGCTGCCGAAATACCGGCGCCTGGTGGAGCAGCTCGCCCAGCAGGGCCTGCTGACCGTCATCTGCGGCACCGACACTCTGGGCGTGGGGATCAACGTTCCGATCCGCTCGGTGCTCATGACGGAACTAGCGAAGTTCGACGGTGAACGCCACCGCATCCTGAAGTCGCGGGAGTTCCACCAGATCGCCGGACGAGCAGGACGCGCAGGCTACGACACGGAAGGCACCGTCGTCGTCCAGGCGCCGGAACACGAGATTGAGAACTTCCGGCTCCGCCAGCGCGCTGGGACGGACCCGAAGAAGCTCAAGCGACTGCGCAAGAAGTCCGCGCCACAGGGCCGAACCACCTGGTCCGAGTCCACGTACGAACGCCTGCTCACCGCGGAGCCAGAAGAGCTGGTCAGCCAGTTCACGATGAGCAACTCGATGCTGCTGAACATCGTCGCCCGCAAGGAATGGACCTTCGCCGCCCTCAAGCGGCTGCTCCGCAGCAGCCACGAGACCCGTGCGAAGCAGAACGCTCACATCCGCACCACGATCGAGCTCTACCGTGGCCTGCTTCGCTCCGAGGTGGTCGAGGAGTTCGCGGCGGACACTCCGTCCGGGAAGGACGCCCGCCTGACCCAGGAACTGCAGCGGGACTTCGCGCTCAACCAACCGCTGGCCCCGTTCGCGCTAGCTGCCCTAGGCCTGCTCGACCCGGAGTCCCCGGAGTTCACCCTGGACGTGATCTCCACTTTCGAGGCGGTTCTCGACGACCCCCGTCAGGTACTCAGCGGCCAGGAACGCGCAGCCCGCGATGAGGAGCTCGCCGCGCTCAAGGCGGAGGGCGTGGACTACACCGAGAGGATGAACATCCTCGAGGACGTCACCTACCCGCAGCCGCTGGCCGAATCCCTCGACAATGCCTTCGACATCTTCTGCGAATCCAACCCCTGGGCGAAGGATTTCGACATCTCCCCCAAGTCGGTCCTGCGCGACATGATCGAAAAAGGCATGACCTTCTCGGACATCATCGCTACCTACCGCTTGGGGCGTTCTGAGGGCGTGGTGCTGCGCTACCTGACCGACGCGTGGCGCACCCTGGATCACTCGGTGCCACAGAGCTACCGCACGGAGGAGCTCGAGGACATCATCGAGTGGCTCGGCGAGCTCATCCGCCAGGTGGACTCCTCCCTGCTGGATGAGTGGGCCACCCTCTCCGACCCGGATGCCCCGCTGACCGAGGAGCAGGTCACAGAGCACGCCTTCGGGGTCACCGACAGTTCCGCGCTCTCGGCCAACAAGCGGGCCCTGCGACGCATGGTGCGCAACCACATGTTCCGCCACGTGGAGCTCTTCGCCTTCGAGAAGGAGGAGCAGCTGGCGGAGCTGGATTCCTACCTGGAGGACGCTCCCGACTGGCCCGCCGCCATGGACGACTACTTTGAGGAGTACGCGGACCTGGGGGTTGACGCCGACGCCCGCTCCAACTCGATGGTGCTCATCGACGAGAACCCGGAGGGTGCGGCCGGCCAGTGGCGGGTGCGCCAGATTCTGGATGACCCGGAGAAGGACCACGGCTGGGCCTTCGAGGGCATGGTGGACCTTGCCGCTACCGACGAGGCCGGCGAGGTGCGCCTAGCCAGCCTGGTTATTCACCAAGGCTAGCGACCAGCTCAGCCCGGGCGGTTTCCTGCACCGCTGCAAAGGCCTCAGAGAGAACGCGGCCGAGCTCTTCGTAGTCCTCGGTGCGCACGCTGCTAGAGCGGTGGGCGATCCCCACCGTGCGGCCTGCTGCCTTCTCCTCGGGGTGGAAGGTCGCCAGGCCGATGCCCGGGCGCTGGCACTCGCTGGGCACCGCGCTCAGCGGAACGAGGGTCGCGCCCTGCCCGGCGGCAACGAGGTGGACCACGGTAGACAGGCTCGTTGCCCGGGTCACCGCCAGTCGGGGGTCATGGCTCATGCTCACCCTGCGGCACAAGTCCATCACCTGGTCCCGCAAACAGTGCCCCTCGTCGAGGAGCAGGAGGTCGAGCTTTTCGAGGTCGTTGACCCGCAAGTCGCGACGGCCGGCCATCGGGTGGCCTTCTGGGACGACCACCACGAACTCCTCCTCGTAGAGGGGAATCGTGGTCAGCCCGGCGTCCTCAAACGGGAGGCCCAACACCGCGACGTCGATGCGCCCCTGCCGAAGGGCATCCACCAGGTGGTGGGTCTTCTCCTCCACGATCTGGGGGGCATCCCCAGCCTGCGGTTCATCAAGGGCGCGCAGGAAATCCGGGAGAATGAAGGGGGCGATCGTCGGGATCATACCCACGACCAGGGCGCTGCCCAGCCCGCCTTTCACAGAATTGGCGTGATCAACGAGGGCGTCCACGCTCTCGAGCGTGGCGTGGGCGAAAGGCAACAGCGAGCGCCCCATCGGCGTCACGATGACTTTTCGGGTGGAGCGTTCGATCAGCTGCACGCCGAGCCCCTGCTCCAGGGTCGCGAGAGCCTGCGAGAGGGAGGGCTGGGAAATGCCCAGGTGCGCCGCCGCCGTGCCGAAGTGGCCGTGTTCCGCGATGGTCGCGAAGGTCCGGACCTGCGCGATGGTCGGCCGATACTCTTTGTGGATCACTGCTACCTATCAATGTTTCAACAATGCTGAAGCCTTATCCTACGCGAGCTGCCCGGGTGGTTTTAGCCAAAAGCTATGAATGGCTCCCGGCTACAGTTGGCAGTCGCAGAGTTGTTAAGCTGGAGCCCTAATGAGCAGGGAAAATAGCGATAAGAGCACGCAAAAGTCACCGCAGCAGCCGTCGCGGCGCGCCGCCAACGGACGCCACCGCACCCGTGGAGGCAGGCCACGCCGCCGGGGACACAACGGCCGACAGCGCCGGGAACGCACGGCCGGCGTCAATCTGCCGCAGCAGGACCGGGTCTTCCCCCAGATCCGCTTCCCTAGCGAGCTCCCCGTCTCGGAGAGACAGGCGGATATCGAAAAGGCTATCGCTGAAAACCAAGTCGTCATCATCGCTGGTGAGACCGGCTCGGGTAAGACCACCCAGATTCCGAAGATGTGCCTGAACCTGGGTCGCGGCAAGCGGCAGCGCATCGGGCACACCCAGCCCCGGCGCATCGCCGCCCGCAGCGTGGCGGACCGCATCGCCGAGGAGCTCGGCTCGAGCACGGATAAGCCGGATTCCCTGGTCGGCTACAAGATCCGCTTCGACGATAAAACCAGCGAAAACACCGCGGTCAAGCTCATGACGGACGGTGTGCTGCTCAACGAGATTCAGCGCGACCGGCTACTCCGCGAGTACGACACGATCATCATTGATGAGGCGCACGAGCGCAGTCTGAACATCGACTTCCTGCTGGGGTACCTGAAAAATCTGCTGCCAAAGCGCCCGGATCTGAAGCTGATCATCACCTCCGCGACGATCGACCCCGAAAGCTTCGCGGAGCACTTCGCCAGCGCCGACGGCACACCCGCACCGATCGTCGAGGTCTCGGGCCGCACCTACCCGGTCGAGATCCTGTACCGCCCGCTGGAGCGAAGCTATACCGACCCGAACGGCGGCGAGATCACCACCCACGTGACGGACCCGTTGGACGGGCTGATCGAGGCCGTCGACGAGCTGTGGAGCTTCGGCAGCGGCGACATTCTGTGCTTCTTCTCCGGGGAACGCGAGATCCGCGACGCCGCCGAGGCGCTGGATAAGCATCTAAACCGCGACCGGCGCGGGGCACTCGTAGACATCCTCCCCCTGTTTGGGCGACTGTCGAATGCGGAACAGCACCGCGTGTTCAACCCTGGACAGCGTCGCCGGATCGTGTTGGCCACGAATATCGCCGAGACTTCCTTGACCGTACCGGGCATCCGCTTCGTCGTGGATACCGGTTATGCGCGTATCTCCCGCTACTCCAATCGCACGAAGGTGCAGCGCTTGCCGGTGGAGGAGATCAGCCAGGCCTCCGCGAAGCAGCGTTCGGGCCGTTGTGGCCGTGTCGCCGACGGTATTGCGATCCGGCTGTATTCGCAAGAAAACTTCGAAGCCCGACCGGAGTTCACCGACCCCGAGATTCTGCGCACCCACCTGGCCAGCGTCATCCTGGCGATGCTCGCCCTAGGCCTCGGTGATATCCAGAAGTTCCCCTTCCTGCAGGCCCCGGACTCTCGCGCGGTGCGCGACGGCGTGGCCCTGCTCAGCGAGCTGGGCGCGATCTCCGGCGGTGACCGGCACGCGTTGACGGACGTGGGACGGGACATGTCCCGCATCCCGACCGACCCGCGCTTGGCGCGGATGATGGTCGCCGCCCACCGCCTGAACATCCTGGACCAGGTCACCGTCATCGTCGCTGCGCTGTCAATCCAGGACGTCCGGGAACGGCCGTTGGAGAAGCAGCAGCAGGCCGACGAGTTCCACGCCCGTTTCAAGGCGAACTCGGACTTCATCTCCACCCTGAAACTGTGGAGCTACCTGCAACAGCAGCGCGCCGAGCTCAGCGGTAATCAGTTCCGCAAACTCTGCCAGCGGGAGTTCATCCACTACTTGCGTGTCCTGGAGTGGGCCGATCTGGTTCGTCAGCTGCTCAACATCGCCAAGGAGCTGCGCTGGTCCGTGCCGAATATTCAGCATGTCAGGCAGCTGACCTTCGACGGTGAGCCAATCGCCGAAGATGATGTCCACCGCGCGCTGCTGGCCGGGCTGATCAGCCACATCGGCATGCGGGAGGGCGAGAGCCGCCAGTTCACCGGCCCCCGCAATTCGCACTTTGTGGTGCACCCGAGCTCCCATGTCGCGAAGAAACCACCGCAGTGGATCATGGCTGCGGAGCTGGTCGAGACATCCCGGATCTTCGCCCGAACGGTGGGGCCGATCCGCCCGGAGTGGGTGGAATCAATCGCGCCCCACATGGTGAAGTACACCCATTCGGAGCCACACTGGTCCTCGAAGCGAGGTGCGGCAATGGTCTACGAAAAGGCCCTCCTGCTTGGACTCCCCATCGTCACGGAGCGTCGCGTCAACCTGGGCCGTATCGACCCGGAGCTGGCGCGGGATATGTTCATCCGCAAGGCGCTGGTCGAGGGCGACTGGGAGACGCGCCATAAGTTCTACCGCCACAATCAGGAGCTTCTTGAACAGGCCGAGAAGCTGGAGGATAAGGCCCGGCGCCGGGACATCGTGATCGACGATGATGCCCTGTTTTCTTTTTACGACGCCCGCCTGCCCGCAGACATCATCTCCAGCCGACATTTTGATTCCTGGTGGAAGAAGGCACGCCACAAGAAGCCGGACCTGCTGGACTTTTCGCTCGACGCGCTCATCGATTCGCACGAAGGGGCCGCGGAGGCCAACGAGTTCCCGGACACCTGGCGGCAGGGCAGCCTGGAGTTCGACCTGGAGTATGTCTTCGACCCCACCGATCCGCGCGACGGTATCACCATGCAGGTTCCACTCCCCCTGCTGGCGAACATCGACCCGGAGATCACGCAGTGGTTGGTCCCAGGCATGCGCCACGAGCTAGCGGTAGCGCTCATCCGTTCCCTGCCAAAGGCGATCCGCAAGTCGGTGGTCCCGGCAACGGATTTCGCAGCCCGGGCGCTGGAGGCCATGACGCCCTACGACGGGGCGATCGACGAGTCGCTGGCCGATGCGCTGCGCTCGCTGGGCGGTCGGGGCATCAATGCCACCGACTTCGACTGGACCAAGGTGCCTGACCACCTGCGCATGAATTTTGCGGTTATTGACCGCCGCGGCAATGTGGTGCGCACCGGCCGGGATATCGTCGCACTCCAGCGGGAGCTGGCCGGTGATGTCCGCCAGGCAATTGCGGCGGCGAGTGCTCGGTCTCTGCGTGGTGGCCAGGGCTCTACGGCTGCCAGCCCGCTGGATGCCAAGGTGCACCAGAAGGGTGCGGGCGCAGCTGGCAATAAGGGCCGTGGCGCTGGCGGGAAGCAGAAGGCGGCTCAGGGCGGGGCCGGTGTGGGTGGCGTGCTTCAGCACGCTGACGAGTGGTCGGCCGAGAGTATCGGCGATATTCCTGAGTCCATCGAGACCGTCGTCGACGGCCAAGCTGTCAATGCGTTCCCCGCACTGGTTGCCAGCTTCTCCGCTGGCAAGACCGGGCACCGCAGCACGCGTTTCGAGCTCAAGGCCTTCCCCACCGAGCAGGCGGCGAAGGCTCAGCAGTTCTCGACGGTGCTCGGGCTGATGGCCGAGGCCACCCCGATTTCCGCTGGGCAGATGCTTAAGGGGCTGCCGTTACGCCAGCGCGTGGCGCTGGAGAACTATCCGAACGGTGGTATTGAGGCGTTGGTGGACGATGCGCGCACGGCGGCGTGCCGCCAGCTTCTGGAGAAGATTGGCCCGGTGATCAGAACCCCTGACGAGTGCGAACGGGCTTGCCAGACGGCCCGCCAGCAGGCTCCTGGGCTGGTGCGCCAGATCCTGGTTGCATTCGCCCCAGCTGCATTAGCCATCCAGGACATCTCCGCAGAACTGGAGCAGTGGGATGGTCCCGCGATTGCAGAAATGAAAAAGCAGGTGCAGCTGTACGCCGCGGACCACAGTCTGGTGACGTGGGGTATTCAGCGCCTCCGGCACGTCCCCCGGTACGTCGAGGCTATGAAGGAGAGGCTGGCACTGCTGGAGCGGGATCCTGATCGCGAGGCGGAATTGGCGGAGGAACTGGCGGATGCGATGAAGGTCTACCAGCAGACGGTGGATCGTCTGCCCAGTGCCCGGCAGGCCTCACCCCAAGTCAAGGATCTGCGTTGGCTGATCGAGGAGCTCATGGTGGCTCTGTTTGCCCAGCATTTGGGCACTGCCCGCAGCGCATCACTGCAGCGGGTCCGCAAGGCTGCCAGCCAGATCCGTTAGCCTATGGTGTGCCGGCCGCGCGAGCGCCGGGCGGCGCTATGGGCTCGGTTTTAGTTCCCCGGGTGCGGAGAGTTGCCCTGGTGCTGGCTGCGCAGCAATGCGATCTCTGCCTCGAAGTCCTCGGAGGAGCTGAAGGACTTATACACGGAGGCGAAGCGGAGGTAGGCGACTTCGTCGAGTCGGCGCAGCGGTGGCAGGATCGCCAGGCCAATGTCATGGGCGTTGACCTGGGATCCGTAGTCCGCACGAACGCTCTGCTCAACCTCGTGGGCTAGCAGCTTGAGGTCGTCGTCTGACACATCGCGTCCCTGACAGGCTTGCCTTACGCCCTTGATGACCTTCTCGCGGCTGAATTCCTCCGTCACCCCGTTGCGCTTCGTTACGAGAAGGACCGAGCGCTCCATGGTGGTGAACCGGGTGAGGCATTGCAGGCACTCCCGGCGCCGGCGGATGGCAATTCCGCCTTCGACAACTCGGGAGTCCACAACACGGGAATCTTCACAGCGACAACTTGGGCATAGCACGCCACTAGTTTATGCCCAGCACGCAGAAAAAGCGCCACGGCGTGATTCCACAGTTCCCCCCCCCAATTCGATCGCCACGCCGCTACTGTGCCCAGCCGAACGGAGGGTGGCTAGTCCGCCGCCTCGGCTGACGCGATCTCAGACACGGTCGCGGTGGTGGCAGGAGCCTGTTCTTCGCTACCTTGGCCCATCGCCAACGGGGACAGTCCAAGGGTGAGCACCAATGCAATTCCGCTCAGCAGCACTCCACCCCGGGAGGTGGCCACCCGGTTGGCAATATCCATTCCACGGCGAAGTGCGGAGGCCTGCGAGGTCACGACCCGCTGGGAACGAGCATTCGCTACTGGGTGAGCGAAGCGACGCTGCTGCACGAAGTTCGGCGTGAAGGCCCGCCCCTCCCCATGGGTATTCGAACGTACATTCTTTCCGACGCCAGGTGAAGCGCCCCCGGAAAGCGACTCGGAACCTTCGAACAGGACCCGCTCAGTTGGAATAGCGACGCGTCGACCGACGCGAGACGCAGCCGCAGGGACGTGGGAAATGCTCTTAACGAGAGTCATAGTAGATTCCTTCCTCGTTCGAATTCCGATCATCAGCGCTGATCTTTCCGATGGATCGCCGGTAAGTAGCCGTTGGATAGGAGTGAATCATCCGCTGGGGACAGCGCCCCAACGCCGCCCCACATGTATCGAACGGGTGTTCTAGGTGGCCACATAGAAAATATAGCACGCACGTTCGAAGAAAGTCGAGCGTGTTAGTCCAAATATCGAACATGCAGGTGATAGAGTGGGTGCCAGCGCGGTCGAGGCCTCCCTCGAACGCGGGAGCACAAGTTTTCAATCACATGCCAGGTGGCACACGCAGCTGACTGCCGCCCGGGCCGCAAGGAGAGTTGACCGTGACGACATCCCCCGAGTCCCCCCGCCGGCGCCCAGGCCGCCCCAAGAAGAGTGCTGCAGATGCGAAGGTCAAGGGCAACCTGAGCTCCCGCCAACGCCGCATCCTGGAGGTCATCAAGGATTCCACGGTTCTCCGGGGCTATCCCCCAAGCATTCGCGAAATCGCAGATGCAGTCGGCCTCCAATCCACCTCCTCGGTGTCCTACCAGCTCAAGCAACTTGAAGAGAAGGGCTACCTGCGCCGTGAGGACAACAAGCCTCGCGCATTCGATGTTCGAGGCTACGAGGACCACGCGAACCCCGGCCTCGTGAAGCCCGTGCCACGGAAGCAGCCCAAGACCGCCCCTGCTCCCGTCTCCGACGACCGCCCCGCAGCGACGTACGTGCCCGTCGTCGGCCAAATCGCCGCGGGCAATCCGATTCTGGCGGAGCAGAACGTCGAAGCGCAGTTCCCACTCCCCGCCGAGCTGGTTGGTACTTCCGACGAGCTTTTCCTCCTGCAGGTGGTCGGCGAGTCCATGCGCGATGCGGGCATCTACGACTCCGACTGGGTTGTGGTCCGCTCGCAGCCGACCGCAGATCAGGGTGACTTCGTCGCCGCCATGATCGACGGGGAGGCCACGGTCAAGGAACTGCACCACGATGAGGACGGCGTGTGGCTGCTCCCCCACAACGACCTTTTTGAACCAATCGCCGGCAATGAAGCGCAGATCCTCGGTAAAGTCTCCGCGGTCCTGCGCAAGATCTAACCCAAGTTTTTGGATTAAGTGGGTAACTAAGCGTGCTTTCAGCTCAGCGTCGTCGACAAATCACCTCGCTTGCCGCCGTGCAGGGCAAGGTCACCGTCACCGAACTCGCGGCCCAGTTCGGGGTCACCGCCGAAACCATCCGCCGGGACTTATCCCAGCTCACGGCAGAGGGCAAGCTCTACCGGGTCCACGGCGGAGCCGTCCCGGCCCGGCAGTTCCAGACCGACTACGTCCCCCTGGAGACGCGGAAACACTCCGCCGCGCTCGCCAAGCAGGCGATCGGCAGGGCCGCAGTGCAGTTCGTCCCCCTCGACGGCGGAACCATCTTCCTGGACTCCGGAACCACCACCGCGATGATCGCCGAGGCCATCGTCGAGCATGCCGAGAGCATCGACAAAAACTACTCCCTATCCGTCGTGACGAACTCTCCGCACAATGCGCTGCTGCTCTCCACCGACCCCCGCATCAAGGTGCAACTGCTGGGTGGCAAGATCCGCGCCCAATCGCAGGCGGTGGTGGGAGACGTTGCCCTCCAGACATTGGCGCTGCTGCACGCTGATGTGGCCTTCATCGGCACCGATGCCTTCACCCTAACCCACGGGCTGTCCACCCACGACGCGGCCGAGGCCGCTATTAAGCGCGCGATGATCGCCTACTCGGACAAAGTGGTCACCCTGTGCGACTCAACGAAGTTCGGCCTGGACTACATCGTGAGCTTTGCCGAACCGGAGAAGATCGATGTGGTCATCACCGATAACTCCGCCCCCGAAGGATTCATCGCCCAACTCAACGACACTGGCATTCAAACGGTGGTCGTCGACCAGCAGGGGTAGCTGCCGAGCTCCCGCCCCACGCACCGGGCTGGCAGCTCCCCCTGCTGCGCTCAATGCCAGCATTTCCCGCGGGCAGCCGCCCGTCCCCAACGCCAGGACTACCCCCCCTCACGGGACTTAGGGCCTCGTGATGTAGCGCCCCTCGCCCAAATTGTCGTAGAGGTAGCGCAGCACCGGGTAGCCAAGGATGATGCCCACCGAGCCCCAAGCAATGCCCTCCATCGGGATGGAGCCCACGTTCAGTGTCAAGTTGCCGATGCCGACGATCATCGCCACCGCAGCAGCGGTGAGGTTCACCGGATCCGTCAGGGAGACCTCGTTATCCATCCAAATGCGCACCCCGAGCAGGCCGATCATGCCGTAGAGCACGAGCGTTGCCCCGCCCAACACACCCACAGGGATCGTTAGAATCGCGGCACCAAACTTCGGGATGAAGGCCAACACGATCGCCGTTGCCGCGGCCACCCAGTACGCGGCCGAAGAGTAAACCTTCGTCGCCGCCATCACGCCGATGTTCTCCGCATAGGTCGTGGTACCGGAGCCACCACCGGATCCAGCGAGCACCGTGGACATACCATCGGCCATCAGCGCCTTGCCCGCAAGGTCGTCGAGGTTACGGTTCGTCATCGTCGACACGGCCTTCACGTGGCCGACGTTCTCGGCGATGAGGACGACCACCACTGGCAGCGTGATCGTCACGGCGGTCACCGTGAATTCCGGGGTCTCGAAGTGAGGGAAACCGATCCACGCGGCCTCACCCACGTGCTGCCGCGCCTCCTCTGACACGCCACCCGAAAGGAAGGCGAAGCCCCAACCGGTCAGCACGCCCAAAAGAATTCCGAGTCGAGCCACCATCCCGCGACCCATCACCGTGAACAAGAGGATCCCCAGCAGCGTCACGCCGGCGATCAGTGGCTGTTCCTGGACGTTACCCGTCGAGGTGGGAGCGAGGTTCAACCCAATCAGGGCCACGATCGCACCAGTCACGGCCGGTGGCATCACGGCATCCAGCACCTGCCGACCGGCGAGCTGAACCACGAGGCCGACCACGAACAGCAGCGCACCGGTGGCCACGATTCCACCGAGCTGTGCCGCGAAGCCCTCCGCTTGGGTTGCAGCCAGCGGGGCCAGGAAGGCGAAGGAGGAGCCGAGGTAGGACGGCAGTCGGTTGCGGGTCACCAACAGGAAGAGAATCGTCCCGAGTCCGGAGAACAGCAGGGTGGTGTTCACCGGGAAACCCGTGATCGTCGGCACCAGGAGGGTCGCGCCGAACATCGCGATGACGTGCTGCATGCCCACGCCGATGGTGCGTGGCCACGAGAGGCGCTCCTCAGGCTTAACGACCCCGCCCGGTTCGATGTCGCGGCCGTTGCCGTGCAAATCCCAGCCGAAAAACGAGCCGCGGTGCTCCGTCTTCTCTCCTGGCCCCGGCGTGCCCGGCTCCGAACTACTTGCTGCGTTGTATTGCGCGCTTAGCGCCCCATTGTCCTTAGTCACGGCCATAACACTACTGCAGCTAAGGAGGGTTCAGTGCGTCAGCTCCGCGTCCCGAGCGCGGCGGGCGGATTAGCTGGTCGCGGCGCCGTCGACGTCCAGATCGTCGTGCTCTCGGTCAGTCACGCGGAAGGCGTCCAGTTCCCGGGCGAGTTTCTTCGGGACGCGAGCGGTGAGGACGGTGCCGGTGGCGTCGTATTCCTCCTGTGTGACGGTACCCAGGTCGTGAATGCGGGAGACGACGTCGCCCCGGTCGAACGGGACCGCGAACACTCCCGTCTCGTCCAGTGAGTTCAAGAAGAGCTCGAGCCTGGTCTCCAGCTCGTCGATGCCCTCCCCGGTGTGCGCGGAGACGAACACCACGTCGTTGAGCTTGTGGCGCAGCTCGGCGAGGACCAGCGGGTCCGCCTTGTCGATCTTGTTGACCACCATGATCTCTGGTGGGGCGTCCTGGCCACTCTCGGCGACGATCTCGCTGATCACCGTGTTCACTGAACGGATCTGTTCGAGTGGGAAGGGGTCGGAGCCGTCGACGACGTGCAGAACGACGTCCGCGGCCATGACCTCCTCCAGCGTGGAACGGAAGGCTTCGACCAGCTGCGTCGGCAGGTGGCGGACGAAGCCCACGGTGTCGCTGAAAATCACGCTGCGCCCATCGGCGAGTTCCGCCTTGCGGGTCGTGGGGTCCAGGGTGGCGAACAGCGCGTCCTCGACGAGCACACCCGCGCCAGTCAGCGCATTAATCAGCGAGGACTTTCCTGCGTTGGTGTATCCGGCGATTGCGACCTGGGGGACCGCAGAGGCGTCGCGGCGCTGGCGCTTGGTATCGCGGGAGGTCTTCATCGCCGCGATTTCCTTGCGCAGGCGTGCCATCTCGGCGCGCAGGCGGCGACGGTCGGCCTCGATCTTTGTCTCACCCGGGCCACGCAGACCGACGCCACCGTTGGAGCCAGCCCGGCCACCGGTCTGTCGTGACAGCGAGGTACCCCAGCCGCGAACTCGGTTGATGAGGTACTCCATCTGAGCCAGGGAGACCTGGGCTTTGCCCTCGCGGGACTTCGCGTGCTGCGCGAAGATATCGAGAATCAGCATGGTGCGGTCGATGACCTTGGCGTTCAGCGCGTTCTCTAGGGCGATCATCTGGCCCGGGCTCAGCTCACCATCGCAGATCACGGTATCCGCACCCGTGGATTGGATGATCTCCGCGAGCTCGCTGACTTTGCCACGACCGATATAGGTGCCCGGGTCCGGCTTATCGCGCTTCTGGTAGACCGTCTCGAGGACCTCGGAGCCAGCGGTCTCGGCGAGGGCAACTAGCTCCTCCAGGCTCGCTTCGATCTGCGCGATAGTTCCCTCGGTCCACACCCCCACGAGGATGACCTTCTCTAGGCGAAGCTGGCGGTACTCGACCTCAGTGATATCGGACTGATCGTCCGTGTAGCTGCTGACCCCTCTGGTCAGCCGCCGGAGGCTGGAACGCGCCTCCAGATCGAGCTCACCGATGGTCGGACTCTGCTGAGTTTCAAGTTCGAAATCCTCGCCTTCCGACGAGTCTGAAAAAAGATTGACAACATTATCTGAATTTGAAGCCATTGCCTTCCAGTTCTACACTGTCACCTGCATAAAAGAAAGTAAATGGCGTGCGCATCCGGGCGTAAAACCCCAGCGGTGTTCCACTGGCTCATGTCCCTTCACAGGCTGTCGGCCGGGACGCCGAGCACGTGTTAACCCCACTTTCCCACTCCCCGATTTTTAAGGCGTTGGTTCCCCATGGCTACTGCATCCCAGAAGGCGATTCCCGAGCTCAGCAGCGTTGGATTGGCCTATCCCCAGTGGCAGGATGCCCTCGAGGCCGCTTATGCCTCCGGCCATCTTTCCGTCATCGGGGAGGTATCGGGCGGCCAGGTCCTCCAGTACGCGGATGCCTCCGGGGCGACGCTGACGATCCTCGCTGCCCCGCCGTATGGCTCCTTCGTGGGTCTGCACCCGGCAGGTCAGCTGTCCACGACGGGGCACGTGACGATGGTTAACGATCTCATCGGGATCGTGGACATCGTCGCTGATAGCCCGATGCTGCAAGTCAGTGGCGCTAGCGCCCCGGTCATCGCTTCCTTCACCGCGACGGTTGGGCAGGGCCCCATGATCGCGGAGCAGGAGCCGCTGGAGTATCAGCCGCTCTCGATTTCCGTTTTGGCCACGGATGTTCGCATCTTCCCGGACGCAGTCGCCTTCGCTGAGTCCGGCGGTACCGAGGTCGGCTCTGTGACTTCCCGGGGCCTGTCCGAGCTCAACAACGGCTCTGCTTCCCCGCACGCGCAGGCCACGGTCGCGGTCGAAGTCACCGAGGCAGAGCTGAAGACGAACGAGCTGAACGGCCAGCAGTTCTGGGCGCTGACGTGCCGCCACCCGTTCGAGTTTTCGCTCGCGGTCGCCGCGGATCACCCTGACCTTCCGACGGATGCCACGCGCCCGCCGTTCGCCACACCTGGAGCCATCGTCAGCGGGGACGTCCAGTTCGCCATCAGCATTAACGATCCTGGCGCCTGCAGCCCCGGTGGCTGCGGCAGCGGAGACTGCGGCTGCGGCGGACACTAGCTCCGGCTGGACTCCCCCAGCTCGTCGATGACTTGCCCGGCGAGCAGGCCGGGGTCGGCGAGAGTCGCATCCAACCAGTGGGTTCGCGGATCACGGCGGAACCAACTGCGCTGACGGCGGGCATAGCGGCGGGTGCCCACCACCGTGTCCTCCCGAGCCTGCTCCATGTTGCACTCACCCGCCAGCGCGCTTAAAACCTGGGCATAGCCAATGGCCTTGCCGGCGGTGGAATCCCGACGCAGCCCAGCCGCAACCAGGGCCTCGACCTCCCCGACGAGGCCGGCGGCAAACATCCGATCGACGCGGGCCTCCAGCCGCGGGTTGAGCCAGTTCCCCGGGGCGTTGAGCCCGAAGATCCTCGTACCCCACCGGGTGGGGACATTCTTTGGTGGTTGCGAGGCCGCGAAGGGTTTACCCGTAAGCTCGATGACCTCCAGGGCGCGGACAATGCGTCGCGGATCCTTTTCCTCGATAATGTCCGCCGCATCGGGGTCCTTGGCGCGCAGAACCCCGTGTAGTGCTTCCACCCCGATGCGATCCTGTTCGGCCATCCACTTCGCCCGCACAGCCGGGTCAGTTGGCGGGAACTGCCAGTCGTCGACCAGCGCCTGCAGGTACATCATCGAGCCACCGACGATGATCGGGCGGGCACCGCGGGCCTGGATCTGTTCCACCTTCTCCCCCGCCATCGCGCGGTACGCAGCCACGCTGGCGGTGTCGTCGACGTCCAAGCAATCGAATAGGTGGTGTGGGAACTCGGCGCGGTCTGCGAGCGATATCTTCGCGGTGCCGATATCCATGCCGCGGTACATCTGCATCGAATCGCCATTGATAATCTCCACCGGCTGATCCAGTCTGCGCGCGAGTTCGAGGGAAAGCTCGGATTTACCGGAGCCCGTGGGACCCACGATCAATAGTGGACGCAGGCTGTCCGCTGCGGTTACCCCGGCGGGTGCGGTGAGCGGCGAATCTGTTTGTGAGTTATCCATGGCTATCACCGCCAAATCTTAGTCTCCGGATGCCTTAAAGCCTCAGTTAGGCGCGGTTTTGGTTCGGGCATCTGCCATAATGAGCCCGCAACGAGTATTTCCGCTCGCGGAGCCGGTGACTGACGTGCAAAGGAAGAAAGCATGACCGACAAGCAGCAGAGTTCCCAGCCCCAGACCGGGGCCGCCCGCCCGAAGCCGGGCCCACGCCCAGGCCCGGGTGCCATGCCCAAAAAGGTGAAGCCCACCCCGGGGACGAAGGCGCAAGCTCCTGTGCCAGTGCACCCGGTCAGGTCCAATCCAGCGGACTTCGGGCGAGTCGACGCCGACGGTGCGGTGTGGCTGCGCCGCGAAGGCCATGAGGACCGCGTTGTCGGGCAATGGCAGGCTGGGGCTCCCGAGGAGGGTCTCAAGCACTTCGGAGCGAAATTCGATGATCTCGCGACGCAGGTCGCCACGCTCGAGACACGACTGAGCACTCAGCCGGAGCAGGCGGCATCGATCAAGTCCTCTGCCAGCGAACTGCTCGATGGGCTGGATCACGCGGAGGTCGTGGGTGACCTCGATGCTCTGCAGGTCAAGCTAGAAGCGTTGCTGCGGGACTGCGATAAGGCGCAGCAGGACGTCGCGCAGGCCAAGGCGGAGCGCAAGGACCGGGCCCTCCGGGGTAAGAGGGCGCTTGCCGAGGAGGCTGAGAAGCTGGGCGAAAGCTCCACGGAGTGGAAGGCGACGGGAGACCGATTCCGCACGATGGTCGACGAGTGGCGGGGCTTCCGTGGCCTTGACCAAAAGACCGACGACGAGCTGTGGGAGCGTTTCTCCCGGGCTCGCGAGCAGTTCAACAAGCGGCGCGGGGCGCACTTCGCAGACCTCGATAAGCAGCGTGAGGTCGCACGGCGGAAGAAGGAAGAGCTCATCGTCGCCGCGGAGGAGCTCCAGCACTCCACCCGCTGGGCGGAGACGTCGGCAGCCTACCGCGACCTGATGGACCAGTGGAAGGCCGCCGGGCACGCCCCGCGCAAAGTCGACGACGAGCTGTGGGAGCGCTTCCGAGCTGCCCGCGAGGTGTTCTTCAACGCCCGCAAGGCGGATCAGGATGCTCGCGACGAAGAGTTCGAAGAGAATGCGACCAAGAAGCAGCAGCTGCTCGACGAATACTCCTCCCTGATCGACCCCAAGGCCCACCTCGGGAACGCCCAGCGCCTGCTGCGGGAGCTGCAGGAGAAGTGGGACGAGATCGGCTACGTGCCGCGGGCTAAGATCCGCGAATTCGAGGACAAGATCGGGGCGATCGAGAAGCGCGTCACGGACGCGGTTGAGGAGAAGTGGCGCCAGACCGATCCGGAGCTGCAGGCTCGGGTCGACCAGTTCTTCGCCAAGGCGAAGGATCTGCAGCAGCAGGCCAATGAGGCCAAGGAGGCTGCGAAAGATAAGCTCGCCGCGAAACTGCAGGAACAGGCCGATCAGTGGCGGCAGTGGGCGGAGACCGCGCAGGCCTCCACCAAGTCCGAGTCCGATTCCGAATCCGAGGAAAACTAAAAGAGGGGGCTCGAAGCCCCCCCCTTAGCCCTAGCTCTGTGTCAAGAGCTAGGGCTTGTCTTTAGCCTTCTTGGCCCTCGGTGTTCTTATCGCCGTCGATTTTCCGGCGGCGCTGCTTAGCGCGAGCGCGGCGATCGTCGACGATGTCCTCGAGCTCAGCCTTGGGCCATTCCTCGACGCCCGTGCGTAGGCGCTGCTGGGCGGCCTGTGCCTCCGCAGAACGGTGTGCCTCCTCGCGGCGGGCGGCCGCGAGCGCGCGCTGCAATGGATTACGGCGGAACAGCACCCACGTGATCATGACAAACAAGATCGTCATGCCGATCGCACCAATGACCAGCCCAAAAGAAGGTGGTCCGGCCGGGTCGGTGACCGGGCGCGATTGGCGCATCCAGATCGCGAACACGCTATACCACCAGCCCACGCCCGCAAAAGCCCAGTTGACCCACG
The DNA here is from genome assembly GCA_019120635.1 of Candidatus Corynebacterium intestinavium. Taxonomy (GTDB): domain Bacteria; phylum Actinomycetota; class Actinomycetes; order Mycobacteriales; family Mycobacteriaceae; genus Corynebacterium; species Corynebacterium intestinavium. The sequence goes on from DWUR01000098.1 coordinate 48,625, forward strand.
CCACCAGCCAGGATCGCGAGACGATCGTGCCGATGGTCAGCATGATGCCGCCCAGGACGGCGAGGGTGGCGTACACCCGTTCCGGCATGGTGATTTGGAACTTCTGTGCGGTCGGCGAGTTGAAGAGCACATCGATGCCCAGCACGTCCCGAGAGTGCGGCAGGAAGAGGGAGACGAGCACCAACATCAGCCCGAGCGCCATGAACGGCAGCTGCTGGCGGTAGTCGACCACCTTCGCAGCCTTCTCCTCGGCAGCGGTGAGGTCGCCCCGGTAGGCGGCAAGCGGACCCTTGCTCTGCTTGTCTTCGGTGGCTCCGGCTACGCCGGGCTTGCTTTCCTGCGGCGCATCGGCGGAATTCGCGTCATTCTTTTTAGTCACAGCCACACCCTTCGTGGACGTTGTTGGGCGCCGCGGTTGCATCAGCCTGGGGGTTAATACCGATGGTTGGCACGCCGAGGCTCACCCCGATCGGCGCGGTGGTCGGGGTCTGGCCAGCACCCGACATGTCGCCGGCCTTGGTCAACCGGTGGTTGACGAGTGGGCCGTCCGCAATGAGGAAGAACGGACGGGCGTCGGTAATCGTGACTTCCACTATATCCCCAGGACGAACGTCCTCGCTTGGGGTGAAGTGCACGAGCCGGCCGTCCCGAGCACGGCCCGACATGCGGTGGCGCTGGGCGTCCTTGCGGCCACCGGTTTCCTGGACCAGCAGTTCCTGGGTCGTTCCCACCAGCTCCTGGTTATCTTCGGCCTGGATGCGCTCCTGCAGCGCGATGAGGCGCTCGTAGCGCTCCTGCACGACGGCCTTGGGGATCTGGTCTGGCATGGTGGCTGCCGGGGTGCCGGGGCGTGGCGAGTACTGGAAGGTAAATGCGCTGGAGAAGCGCGCCTGCTCGACGACGTCGAGGGTCGCCTGGAAGTCCTCTTCCGTTTCTCCGGGGAATCCCACGATGATGTCGGTCGTGATGGCCGCGTGTGGAATGCGTTCGCGGACCTTGTCCAGGATCCCCAGGAACTTCTTCGAGCGGTAGGAGCGGCGCATGTCCTTGAGGATGCGGTCAGAGCCAGACTGCAGGGGCATGTGCAGCTGGGGGCAGACGTTGGGTGTCTCGGCCATCGCATCGATGACGTCGTCGGTGAATTCAGCAGGGTGAGGGCTGGTGAAGCGCAGCCTCTCGAGACCTTCGATCTCGCCGCAGGCGCGCAGCAGCTTGGCGAATGCGCCCCGATCTCGCGGCAGGTCCTCGTCGGCGAAGTTCACGCCGTAGGCGTTGACGTTCTGCCCCAGGAGGGTGACCTCCTGCACGCCCTGGTCCACCAGCGCCTGAACCTCAGCGAGGATCTCCCCCGGCCGGCGGTCCTGCTCCTTTCCTCGCAGAGAGGGCACGATGCAGAAGGTGCAGGTGTTATTGCAGCCCACGGAGACCGATACCCAACCCGAGTAAGCGGATTCCCGCTTTGCCGGGAGCACGGAGGGAAACTCCTCGAGGGAGTCGAGGATCTCGACCTCTGCCCGCTGGTTGTGGGCGGAACGCTCCAGCAGAGTGGGCAGCGAGCCGATGTTGTGGGTGCCGAAGACGACATCCACCCAGGGGGCGCGGTCGACCACCGCGTCCTTGTCCTTCTGCGCCATGCAACCGCCAACGGCGATCTGCATGCCGGGATTGCGATCCTTCATGGGCTTGACCATGGCGAGCGTTCCGTAGAGCCGGTTGTCCGCGTTCTCCCGCACCGCGCAGGTATTGAAGACGAGGACGTCTGGTTCCTCACCATCGGCTGCAGGCTGGTAGCCCGAGTCCTCCAGGAGCCCGGAGAGGCGCTCGGAATCGTGAACGTTCATCTGGCAGCCGAAGGTGCGGACCTCGTAGGTGCGCTGTTCGGGCTGCTCAGATGCGGAAGTTTTCTTTTCCATAGCGTGAGTCACGTGTGCAGATCCTACCCCCAGGGCGGGGGCGAACACGAACCGTGTCACGCCCGCCACAGCGCCGCACGCGGCCACCCCGCGCTAACTGGATTTGAGCTCGGCGAGCTGCTGATCCAGCGCCTCACGGGCGTATGCCAGGCTGGTGCCCGCGGGAAAACCGCGGCGGGCAGCGACCCCCACCACTCGCTTGAGGAATTTATTGTATTCCGCGCGATCAGCAGGCACCGCCCGAATACTCGCAGCCTTCTTATCAATCAGTCCACGCATAATCGCGTCCTGATCCTCCCCGTCGACGAGCTCCACGGCAGCCTCGATGTGTTGCTCGGCGACTCCCTTGTCCCGCAGCTCGCGGCGCAGCACAGCGACAGACTTCTTTTGATTCCTGCTTCTTTGCTCGACCCAGAGCCGCGCGAACTCGCTGTCATCAAGCATGCCGTTGCGCTGGCAGCGGTCGAGGACTTCCCTGACGAGTTCCGGGGCATAGTCCTGCTTGAGTAGCCGCTCCTCAAGCTCTGCCACCGAGCGCGGGCGATGGTTGATGAGGCTTTGCGCCCGATTGATCACCGGGGCGAGAGCCTCCTCCTTCTCCCGATCGACGAGCTGGCTACCGCTCCCCTGCGTCCAGGACTCAATTGCCCGCCGCAGCGCGGCAATCTTTTGCTCCCGGTTCTCCGTGGAGTCCCCGGCTGTACCCCAATGGTCGGCTGCGTTGCCTTCAGTCACAGCGGGGCCTAGTTCTCCGGCTCGACGTCTGGGTCATCGAAGTTGGGAACCACGTCGATGGGCTTATCCTCATCGGCGATGGGCTCGTCCTTCGCCTTGGCGTAGGGGCCAACCTTGAGCTCCCGCATGATGCGATCCTCTAGCTGCTCGGCCAGCTCGGGGTTGGACTTCAGGAACTCGCGTGCCTTTTCCTTGCCCTGGCCGAGCTGTTCGCCCTCATAGGTGAACCAGGACCCCGACTTCTTGATAATTCCGGCGTCCACACCGAGGTCGAGGATCGAGCCCTCCCGAGAGATGCCCTGGCCATAGAGGATGTCGAACTCCGCGATCTTGAACGGTGGCGAAACCTTGTTCTTGACGATCTTCAACCGGGTGCGGTTACCCACGACATCCTGGCCGTCCTTCAGTGCCTGGATGCGGCGGATGTCGCAGCGAACGGAGGCGTAGAACTTCAGGGCCTTACCACCGGTGGTGGTCTCCGGGGAGCCGAACATCACGCCGATCTTCTCACGCAGCTGGTTAATAAAGATTGCGGTAGTGCCGGTCTGGTACAGCGCGCTGGTCATCTTGCGCAGCGCCTGGCTCATGAGTCGAGCTTGGAGCCCCACGTGAGAATCTCCCATTTCGCCGTCGATCTCCGCCTTGGGGGTCAGCGCCGCAACGGAGTCGATGACCACCACGTCGATCGCGCCAGAACGCACCAGCATGTCCGCAATCTCGAGGGCCTGCTCGCCCGTGTCCGGCTGGGAGACCAGCAGCGCATCCGTATCCACGCCCAAAGCCTTGGCGTACTCCGGGTCCAGCGCGTGCTCGGCGTCGATGAAGGCGGCGATGCCGCCACCCTTCTGAGCCTCAGCAATGGCGTGCAGCGCAACGGTGGTCTTACCCGAGGACTCCGGCCCGTAAATCTCTACGACACGGCCACGCGGGAATCCTCCGATACCCAGGGCAACGTTGATGGCGATGTTGCCCGAGGGGATTGCGCTGATCGGTGGGCGATTTTCATCGCCCAGGCGCATAATCGCCCCCTTACCGAAATCCTTCTCGATCTGAGCCATCGCCAGATCGAGCGCCTTGGAGCGATCCTTCTGTGCCGCCGTGGTGGCCTTCTTCTTTGGTGCCATGACACCCTCCTCGTTTTCGCGTCTGTATTTTCGTTCTGGTTTTTATAAATTCGAGCCGCCAACGTGGCTTCACCCCGTCGCGCGTCCGCGCGGCTAGGCAGAAAGGTTTCGGCTTCCGCTTGGGGCTAGTTCTATCACCCGCAGCGGACACCACTCTCGCCCACCTGGGCTCGCTGTGGGCAGCGAACGTAACTATCCACAGGAGCATGAAGTGCTGGCACGTTGTTCGGCTTTAGTTATAGGACACCGGGCTGACACGCACCGCGCCACCCACTACCTCGAACCACACTACACGAACCTTTGTTCGATTTATTCGAACGGCGCGCCGCGTTCTTTCATCGATGGGATACCCCCCAAAAAACCGCCTAAAAGCGATGCGAATTGGGCGAGAATCTTGCCGCTCTTAGGGCTCAGTCATCCTCCCCGAGCATCCGCTCTTCGGGAACCTCGAAGTCGCGACACAGCTCCCACCACACATTTCGTGGCTCTTCACCAGCCTCGATCGCCTCCTCGGCGGTCTTCCCCAGCCGCGACAGCACATGGCTTTCCACGATCCAGCTCCCGTAGGTGGCTCCAAACTCACCCGCGATCAGCCGGTCAAACTCGGTTCTCCTCATGCCCGGACGGTAGCACAGAAATAGTTGAACAAAACGGGGAGTTTTGTTCAATGACTTGTTAATATGTCCAACGATGAAAACTCTCAATGTTCGCGATCTCGGCGCGATCGTCGCATTCGCCGCCCTGACCATCGCACTAGGTGCAGTAACCATTCCAGTCGGCTTCACCGGTGTGCCGATCGTCCTCCAGAACATGGGCGTGATCCTCACCGCCATGATCCTCGGCTGCCTCCGTGGTGGACTATCCATCAGCCTGTTCGTCGGCGTTGGCCTCGTGGGCGTGCCTAACCTCGCTGGGTGGAGCCCGACGATTTCCGCGATTTCCGGCCCCAGCATCGGCTACATCGTGGGTTATATCTTCGCAGCCTTCATCGTCGGTGCAATCTCTCAAGCAATCCTCGGCCGCCGCAACCGCACTGCTCAACCCGGACAGAGCTGGTCTTCCATCGTCGGGCTGGCTCTCGCGGGTGTGATTGGTATGGCCGTGATGTACCTTTTCGGTTCCGTCGGGCTGATGTTCCGCCTCGGCCTGGATTTCCCGGGCGCCCTGGTGTCCAACACGCCGTTCATCCTTCCCGACCTGATTAAGTGCGTCGCCGCGGCTGTCATCACCTTCGGCGTCTTCCGCGCGGTACCTCACCTGGTTCCAGCGGCGAACCTGCGCTCCCGCAACTAGTTTTCCCTCCTCTCCCCCCCATGCCTCTCATCGAGTTCCGCGACCTCACCTTGCGGGGTATCGGCCGCTCCCCCGACGCCCCGCCAATTCTCGATTCGATCAGCCTCCGGCTCTCCGAACACCGCATCGGCATCATCGGCGCCAACGGCTCCGGTAAGTCTTCGCTGGTGCGGTGCATCAACGGGCTCAACATTCCCGACGAGGGCGAAGTCACCGTCGATGGACTCTCCACCGCCAAGCGCGCCGGGGAGATCCGCCACCAGGTGGGCTTCCTGTTCTCCAACGCGGATAACCAGATCATCATGCCCACCGTTGCTGAGGACGTCGGGTTCTCCCTGCGCGGCAAGAAGCTGAGCCGCCAGGAGAAGCGCGCCGCGGTGGCCGAGATTCTCGACCGGCTTGGGCTGGCGGGCAAGGAAGAGCAGTCACCCCACACCCTCTCCGGCGGAGAAAAACAGCTCCTTGCGCTGGCGTCGATCCTCGTGATGAGCCCACGTCTCATCATCGCCGACGAGCCGACCACGCTACTCGATCTGCGCAACCGCCAACGTATCGCCCACACGCTGGCTGCCCTGGAGCAACAGCTGATCGTGGTCTCGCACGACCTGGAGCTCTTCGAGGGCTTCGATCGGGTCATTTGGATCGACGATGGTCGCATTCGGGCCGATAGTGCCGACGGTGCTTCCGTCTCTAATGTGCTCTCGAACTACCGGACGTGCATGCTGTGAGACTGCCCCGCATCAATACCGCAGCTCCGGTCCTGTACATCCCGACGGGCTCGTTCGTCCATAGGCTTCCCGCCGGAGCCAAGCTCACGGGCCTCATTGCTTTTCTCGTGCTCGTCGCCATCTTCGCCAAGACTCTGGTGGCTGGCGCGGGCTGTGTGGTGGCCGCGGTTGTCGCTTACGCGCTGGCGAAGATCCCCTGGCGCACCGCGCTACGCCAGCTCACCCCGATTCTCATCATTCTGCTGGCTTTCGGCGCGTTGACGTGGTGGCGCAGCGGTCTGAACGAAGCCCTAGTGCGTTTCCTAGTGCTGTGGGCCTCGGTCTCCGTAGCAATCCTGTTGACAATGACCACCAAGGTCTCCGACCTCCAGCGCGCCGTGGAGCGGGCACTCGCCCCGGCTGCCACCATCGGCCTGCCGGTGGACAAGATCTCCCTGGCCATAAGCCTGACGATCCACATGATCCCCCTCCAGCTGCGCACCATCAACGAGGTCGTGGAAGCACAACAGGCCCGTGGCGGAAAGTTTTCCGCCCGGGCCTTGGGTATCCCCCTGGTGATCCGCACCTTGCTTCGCGGCCGGGAAGTCGGCGAGGCGCTGCAGGCGCGCGGGGTGGGCGACTAAGCGCCCACGAGGAAGGGCTTAGTTGCCTTCGCGCAGCTGACGCATGCGCTCGGCAACGGCGTCCGCACTCGGCTGCGCCTGCTGGTCGGCAGACTGTGCAGTGCCAGCCGACCCGGAAGTGCTGGCGTCGATGGACTTCTGAGCCGAACCACTGATCTGCCCCTGCTCCTTGCGCATCTCCGAGCGGATCTGTTCCAGGCGGGAGTGCCCCGCGAGCTGGGTGCTGGCCTGGTTGATGTCCGCCATGCGCCCCTGCACCGAGTTCTGGGCGAGTTCCGCCTGGCCCAGCGCGCGTGCGTAGCGGCCCTCGATCTTTTCCCGCACCTGGTCAAGGTTCGGCGAGGAACCGGACACGGCCTGGTTCATCGACTGCAGGGATTCCGCGACCTTCTCCTGCATCTTCGCCTGCTCCAGCTGGCTGAGCAGCTTGGTGCGCTCGGCCACCTTCTGCTGCAGCTGCATGGCGTTGCGCTCAACCGCCTGCTTTGCCTGGTTGGCCTGCTGCAGCGACTGATCGTGGAGACCCTTGAGGTCCTCCACGGACTGCTCCGCTGTCACGAGCTGGGCAGCGAAGGCTTCAGCCGCGTTGTTGTACTCCGCAGCCTTGGCCGCGTCGCCATTGTTCTGTGCATCGTCCGCCAGCTTCAACGCCTGGCGAGTGTTGTCCTGGAGCTTCTCCACCTCAGCGAGCTGGCGGTTGAGCTTCATCTCCAGCTGGCGCTGGTTACCAATGACGGCCGCTGCCTGCTGAGACAGCGCCTGGTGCTGGCGCTGAGCTTCCTGGATGGCCTGCTCAATCTGGATCTTCGGATCCGCATTCTCTTCAATCTTGGAGTCGAAGAGAGCCATAAGGTACTTCCACGCCTTAGTGAAGGGATTTGCCATGCGGACTGCACTCCTTGGGGATAACTATCGACAAAAGTTTTGCCCGCCCCGTGGGAGACGAGCCTCATCTGCGCTAATTTTAGCAGCATCTGCGCTGCCAATAGTGCTTAGTTCACGCGCGCCATCGACGAAGCCAGCTCTGCCGCTGCCGCATCAAGGGTCATCATGGACGCCGCTTCGAGGATCGCCGAAGCGACGCTGATCCCCATGGCGTGGCACACGCTCGCGAGCAGCTCGGAGGAAACTTCCTTGCGCCCCCGCTCCAGCTCCGAAAGATAACCGGGGCTGACGTTGGCAAGCTTAGCCAGCTCGCGGAGGGTGAATCCTGTCTGCCGACGCGTATCCCGCAGCGTCGCGCCGAGAGCTTCGCGCAGCAGCGGCTCGTCGCTGGGCGCCATCGGCATGGAGGCATCCCAGTTCTGCTCCAACACGTGTTCCGCGCTGAAGCCATCCAGCTTGTCCGCCGAGTGGGGTCGCTGAGCGCTCCCGCGGGAAGCCTCTGAACTGCGCGAGGGGGAATCTAGCAGCAAAATATTTTCTACCATCACTACCTCTAACGATCCTGGCGAACTATTTGTTCCCGTCGCCGGCGATCCCGAGGATCATCTCCAGCGCACCATTCACAGCGAGCTGCCGGATCACGGCGCGTGGCCGGGTTCCGAGATCCAGGGTACGTAGCGTCGTTCCCCCGGCTCCCGCTGGCGCTGACAACCCGATATGCACCTCGCCGACCGCATGGCCGTCCTGCCCATCCGGCCCCGCCACACCGGTCAGCCCGATGCCGATGCTCGCCCCGCAACGCTGCGCCGCACCCTTGGACAATTGGACCGCTACCGCGGGGTCGACGGGGCCACGCTTGTGCAGCAGCTCCCGGTCGACTCCCGCCAGCGTGGCTTTGAGGTCTGTCGCGTACACCACCAGACCACCGCGCAGCACGGCTGAGGCCCCCGGAGTATCGGCGATGCATGCGGCGAGCATCCCCGCAGTGAGGGATTCAGCGGTGGCCAGGGTCCAGCCTCGTTCCCGGCAGGTGTCGATCACCTGGGCGGATAGCTCCGCCGCCTGCGCGCGGAGCGCTCCCAGCGAGTTTTTCCCAACCTGCTGCACGATCCTGCCCAGCTCTCTCGACTAGTTCTGTTTCCGGGAGTCCACCATGTACTGCAGTCCAGTCACCACGGTGACCGCGACAGCCAGGGCCATGACCCCGTGCCCGATCCAGGCGACCGCACCTGCCAACGGCATGATGTACAACGCGACGGCAAGCGTCTGCAGGACGGTTTTAAGCTTCCCACCCTTGGACGCCGGGACCACCAGGCCGCGCCGGGCGAGGACCAACCGCCACAGGGTGATGCCGAGTTCGCGGACGACGATGACCGCGGTCACCGTCCACCACAGTTCACCCAGCAAGTTGAGGCTGATGAAGGCCGCAAGCATCAGCAGTTTGTCGGCGATCGGATCGGCAAGCTTTCCGAAGTCCGTGATCACCTTGTACTTGCGCGCGAGGTACCCGTCCAGCTGGTCGGTCACCATCAGCAGCAAGAAGACGACGAGCGCCCACCAACGGTCCGCCCGAGCGGCGGCGTCGTCCTGCCATGCCCCTGTTCCCGCGATCGCCCACAGGAAGATGGGGATCAGCAGGATGCGAATGGTCGTGAGGACGTTCGGCACGTTAAAGCGACGCACAAAACGACCAAATGCGCTCAGCGTATCTGGTTGCGTGTTCCGCTCCACTGTTGTCTCCACGCTGGTAATTCTACCTACCTGCGGGATCTTTACCGAAACCGGCGTCGTCGGCATGTGTCGGTGCTGGTTCCTCGGTCGCCGCGTCCTGCCTCTCCTGGGCCTTCTTCCCCACCGTGAGGCTCAGCACCGTCGTGATGACCAGCGTCAGGACGATGAAGATCAGGGAGAATTCGACCGACACCTCCGGGACGGAGACGTTGCCCCCACCATTGATGAACGGCAGGTTATTTTCGTGCAGCGCGTGCAGCACTAGCTTCACGCCGATGAAGGCGAGAATGATGGACAGCCCGTAGGAAAGGTAGACCAGCTTCTCCAGCAGCCCATCCAGCAGGAAGAACAGCTGTCGCAGCCCCATCAGAGCCAGTGCATTGGCGGTGAAGACAATGTAGGGCTCGCTGGTGATGCCGTAGATCGCGGGGATCGAATCCAGTGCGAAGAGCACGTCGATGAAGCCGATGGCCAGCAGCGCGACAAACAGCGGGGTCACCATGAGGCGCCCCTTGCCGGAAGGCTTCTTCTTTCCTTCGACGTCGTCGGTCGCGCCGTCCTGCCGAACGAAGAGGCGGTCCGAGTGCACCTTGTCCGTCACCGGCACTGCCTTGCGCAGGAGCCGGATGATCTTCATGTCGTTAAGGTCGGTCTCATCGGCGCCGGTGACCTCGTCGTAGGCCAGCTTCGCGGCGGTCCACAGCAGGAAGATGCCGAAGAGATAGAACACATCGGACCAGCGGGCGATCGCAGCCGCGCCGAGCCAGATGAAGATACCACGCAGAGCAAGTGCCATGAGGATGCCGGCGAGCAGCACCTTCTGCTGGTACTTCCGCGGAATCTTAAACGTGGCCAGGATCAGCGAGAAGATGAATAGGTTATCGACGCTGAGCGCCTTCTCGGTGATGTAGCCGGCGAAGAACTCCAGCCCGTGCTGGTGAGGGTTGCCCGGCTCGCCCCAGGTGAACCACAGGAACACCCCGAACGCCATCGCCAGACCGACATAAAACGCCGACCAGAGTGCGGACTCCTTCAACGTCGGCTCGTGCGGTGTGCGCACGTGCGTAAAAAAATCGAAAACAAAGAATCCGAGCACCACGACAATCGTGATGATCCAGGTTAAGGCGTTAACTTCCATTGGTCCCTCCGGCCCTTCAAGCGTGTTCAGTGACCGGAGGTCTCCCCCGCCAGGTGCAACGCGACCTGACCGGAGTGGCCGGGTGAGCGCCGCGCCGGCAGGATTGAGGCCTGCTCGCCGCCGCTCCGCCGTGTTGACGACCGACTCCGTGGATTGGGGTACTCCCCTCCATCGGGAGCAATGCTACACCAGCGGGCAGACAAGCCCCGCACCACCCGCCGGGGCGTCCCCGCAGCCTTTCCTTAGAAAGCCCCCGAGGGCGGGCTGGCGGGAATGACGCGCGTCTGGGTGTCGTCATCGCCATCGCTGCCCGCCGAATTTTCGCCGGACGCCGCCGACGGTGCCGCATCGTCGGAGTCCTCCGCACCGCCGTCCTCATCGAGCACATCCTTCGGGGCTTCCTCTGGGTCGGCGCCCTTAATCATCCAGATGATGGTCTCGAGCTCCTCCGGCTTGACCAGCACCTCACGTGCCTTCGAGCCCTCGGAGGGGCCCACCACTCCGCGGGTCTCCATCAGGTCCATGAGGCGGCCGGCCTTGGCGAAACCGATGCGCAGCTTGCGCTGCAGCATGGACGTCGAACCGAACTGCGACGTCACGACCAGCTCGACGGCCTGGATGAGGTCCTCGAGGTCGTCGCCGATGTCGGCGTCGATGTTCTTCTTCGCCTCGGCGGACTTATCCTCGGTGACGCCCTCCGTGTAGTCCGGCTCAGCCTGCGCCTTAGCGGCCTCGACGACAGCGAAGATCTCCTCGTCGGTGACGAAAGCTCCCTGCATGCGAATCGGGCGGGGAGCACCCTGCGGGATGAACAGCCCGTCGCCCATGCCGATGAGCTTCTCGGCGCCTGCCTGATCGAGGATCACGCGGGAGTCGGTCAGCGAGCTCGTCGCGAAGGCCAGCCGGGATGGCACGTTCGTCTTGATCAGACCCGTGACGACGTCCACGGACGGGCGTTGGGTCGCCAGCACCAGGTGGATGCCGGCGGCTCGTGCCTTCTGGGTGATGCGGACGATGGCGTCCTCAATCTCGCGCGGGGCGGTCATCATGAGGTCAGCGAGCTCGTCCACCACACAGACGATGTACGGGTACGGGCGGTATTCGCGCTCCGAGCCCAACGGGGTGGTGATCTCCCCGGACCTGACCTTGCGGTTGAAGTCCTTGATGTGACGCACGCGGGTGGCCTTCATATCCATGTACCGCTGCTCCATCTCCTCCACCAGCCAGGTCAGCGCGGCGGCCGCCTTCTTCGGCTGGGTGATGATCGGGGTGATGAGGTGCGGGATGCCCTCGTATGGAGTCAGCTCCACCATCTTCGGGTCGATGAGGATGAGGCGGACATCCTCTGGCGTGGCGCGGGTGAGCAGGGAGACCAGCATCGAATTCACGAACGCGGACTTACCGGAGCCGGTGGAACCGGCAACCAGCAGGTGTGGCATCTTCTGCAAGGAGTGCCCCACGAAGTCGCCCTCGATGTTCTTGCCCAGGCCGATGAGCATCGGGTCCTGGTTGGCCACGACGTCCGCGGAGCCCAGCACGTCGCCGAGGCGCACCATCTCGCGGTCGGAGTTCGGCACCTCGATGCCGACGGCGGACTTGCCCGGGATCGGGGTCAGCAGCCGGACGTTATCCGTGGCCACCGCGTAGGCGAGGTTGGACTGCAGATTCGTGATCTTGGAGACCTTCACGCCGGGGCCCAGCTCGATCTCGTAGCGGGTGACCGTCGGGCCTCGCTGGAAACCGGTGACGTGGGCGTCGACGTTGAATTCCTCGAAGACCTCCGTGATCGCGTCGATCATCCGGTCGTTGGCGTCGCTGCGCTCCTTCGCCGGCTCGCCCGGGATCAGCAGTTCGGTGGACGGCAGGACGTAGCTGCCCTCTGCCCCCTGCGGTGCGGCTGGGGACGAGGAAGCCTCCGACGCGGTGGCGCCCCCGTTCTCGCTCTGCCCCTCGGCCGTGCCCGCAGCCAGTGCGGCGGCGTCGATGCCGGAGCGAGCGACGATAGCCTGGCGCATGGCCTCGCGGGACTGGTTGACAGCCTTGTCTCCTGCCGCGCGCTCTTCGGCGTGGCTCCGCCCGGCAGCGGGCTCAGTCTGCGGAGATTCCTGGCGCGCCGCGGGGATCGCGGAACGCTGTTGGGCACGGGCAGGCTTGCGGCGCGGCGTGTCCTCCTCCGGGCTAGCAGCGACATCGAGCACCGCGGTCTCATCCGTATCGGAGACCAGTGGTAGTGGTTCATCGATGTCGTCGGGGACGACTGGCTCGGGCTGCCGTGTCGCGGCGGCTCGCGGCGCCGGGGCGCTGCGGCGGCGGGCGCGTCGGGCAGGTTGCGCGGGCTCCTCCTCCACCGGGTAGTTGGCCGCCGGGGACTTCTTCCGGCTGCGGGTTGGCAGGGGGTAATCGTCCTGATCCACGGCCTCATCGAGGCGCTGGTCGATTTCCCCGTAGGGGTCGTCGTCGTAGTCCTCTTCCGAATCCCGGGAGAAGCGTTCGCGCAGCGCGTCGAACGCGCCCTCGAGTCCCAGCCAGGAAACGGATCCGGCGAAGAATTCGGCGACCGTGCGGCCGGTGAGCTGCAGGGCACCGTAAATCATGATGAGGAACAGCAGCGGAACGGCAACGTAATTGCTAAAGCCCACGGACATCGGCGTGCCGATGAACTGTCCGACTATGCCGCCCGCTCCAGCCTTGTCCGCGGTGCTGGTAGGCAAACCGGCGAAGATGTGGATGATCCCCAGCAGGGACCCGGCGACAAGCCCCACGCCGAGGCCGCGGCGCAGGTCGGAGCTCTGCGTCGTGCGAACTCCGAACATCAGGATCCAGGCAAGCCCCAACAGGGCGACCGGGACGATGTACGCCCCCACACCGATAGCCCAGGTCAGCGCGTAGGCGATGCCTTTGCCGACCGCACCAGCAACGTTAAACCACAGGGTGGCGGCGAGAATGATCGCAACACCGCCACTGACGAGCGCCGGGCCGTCGAAGCCGCCGCCGATCTTGCGTGGCCCCTCCTCGAGCTCATCGCCGTCAAGCTGCGTGTCCTCGACTGGCGCCACCTCCTTCGCCGCTGGCTTCTTGCGTCTGGGACGCCGCGGCTGGGTGCCGTCTTCGTTCTGCTGAGAGGCCAAACCTTCTACTTTCTTCTTCGACGTGCGGGCTTGTGGTCGGTGCGCGGCGAATTCGACTGTGTCTGCGTCTTCGCTCTCATGCCGGGGACGCCGGAGCGCGCCACCGATTCCGCTGGCTACCGAGTCCGCGATCGTTTTGATGCTTCCGCCCACGGCACGGTAGGCACTGCCCGTCCTACCAAACTCCATGTCGGAGGCCGAATTACCCGACCGCGCGGTCTTGGCCGTCGACGCACCGGGGCCGACGGAGAGGTCCTCGTCGATCCCCATGCGTGGGGCACGGCGCCTCGCTGCTGGGCGAGAATCCCGCTGACCGGGGCGAGAGTAAGAGCGCCGGGAGCGGTTGCGGGAGGGCGACGTGCCGGGACGGTTTCTGACAGACATATCCGCCATATTAGCCCCAGTAGTCACATGTTTAACACTTTCAACACGCCTCGCACTGGGTTTCCTGGCGAGAATCCCGGTTATCCGGGCACGGAACTCCCTTCTCCCACCGCCCCGTGGGGCAGCAAAAGGACGGGGGACGAAAGGAAGACCGGGCCGAGGCCACCGCGTGTGTCACGGCGAGCCCCCGGCCCGGTCAGCCAGTTCAATCGTTATTGAGCAGGCACGGACGGTGCGTCCTCCAGCTCCTCAACGATCTCGCTGGTCATCGGAACCACGGTCGGAACGATCAGCGGCTTGCGGTTCCACTTATCGGAGACGTGGCGGGCGAGACGACGACGCAGGGTCTGAGCCATGCGGTAAGGGTTATTCTCCCCCTCACCGGCCAGGTCCATCATCACGTCGTCAGCGATCTCTCTGAGCTCCTTGAGCAGGTCCTTGGCGTCCCCAGAGAAGCCCTTGGCCTGGATGTGCGGAGCCTCCAGCGGACGGCCCGTGCGGTTGTCGATCACCACGGATACGGCGATGAGGCCACCCTCGGCCATCGCGGTGCGGTCCTCGAGGGTATCCGCGTCCACGTCGCCCATGCGGGTGCCGTCGACGTACAGGTTGCCCACGGTGATCTGACCCACGACCTTCGCGTGCCCATTGTGCAGGTCCACGACCACGCCGTTCTGGGCGAGCGGGACATTCTTCGGGTCCACGCCGGTGGAGATAGCCAGATCGCGGTTGGCACGCAGGTGGCGCCACTCGCCGTGCACCGGCATCGCATTGCGCGGGCGCGCGGCGTTGTAGAGGAACAGCAGCTCCCCTGCCAGACCGTGACCAGAGGTGTGGACGTTGGCGTCGCGGCTGGTGACGACCGTCGCGCCGATCTGCGACAGCATGTTGATCACGCCGAACACTGCCTCCTCGTTACCCGGGACGAGGGAGGAGGAGAGAATGATCAGGTCGCCGTTGCGGACGGTGATCTGGCGGTGCTCGCGGCGTGCCATGCGCGACAGCGCGGCCATCGGCTCGCCCTGGGTACCGGTGGTGATGAGAACCACCTTGTGCGGAGCCATGCGGGAGGCCTCGTCCATGGAGACGATGGTGCCGCGCGGGGCGTTCAGGTAGCCCATGCGCTCTGCGATCTCCATGTTGCGGATCATCGAGCGGCCGGTGAAGGCCACCTTGCGGTTTGCCGCGACCGCCGCGTTCACGGCGGACTGGATGCGGGCCACGTTGGAGGCGAAGGACGCCAGAATCACGCGCTGCTTCGCGTCGCGGATCAGTCGGGTCAGCGTCGGGGCGACGTCCGCCTCGGAACCGGAGAATCCCGGGGTTGCGGCGTTGGTCGAGTCGCAGAGCATGAGGTCCACGCCCTCGTCGCCGAACCGGGACAGCGCCGGCAGGTCCGTCGGACGGCCGTCGATCGGGGTCTGGTCGAGCTTGATGTCGCCGGTGTGGATCACCAGGCCGGCCGGGGTCTTCAGCGCGATGCCCAGGCAGTCCGGGATGGAGTGGTTGACGTTCCAGAAGCGCAGGTCAAACGGGCCGTAGTTCACGTGCGACTGGTCGTTGACCTCGACGATCTTCGGGCGCTGGCGGTGCTCCTGGGTCTTGGCCTGGATGAGCGCCGCGGTGAAGCGGGAGGCAACGATCGGGATGTCCGCGCGGTGCTTGAGCAGCCACGGGATCGCACCGATGTGGTCCTCGTGACCGTGGGTGATCACGAGAGCTTCGACGCGGTCCCACTTATCGTCCAGGTAGGAGAAGTCCGGGAGGATCAGGTCCACGCCCGGCTCGCCGCTGGATGGGAAGAGCACGCCACAGTCGATCAGCAGCAGGCGACCGTCGTACTCGAAGACGGTCATGTTGCGGCCGATCTCGGAGATACCACCGAGGGCGACGATGCGCAGCCCGCCCTTCGGCAGGGCCGGTGGCTCCGGAAGGCGCTTCGTCAGGTCAGCGCCCTGCATCGCCTGCAGTGCACCGCGACGACGGTCCCCGCCGCGCCCACGGCGATTGTTGTTGCCATTGCGGCCGCCGGACTTGGACTTGTTTCCGCCGCGACCGGAGTTGTTCTGGCCACCGCGGTTATCGCCGCCCTGCTTATCGCCGTTGTTGGAGCCCTTAGAGCGGCCACGGCCACGGGAGCGGCGATTGCGGGAACGGCCCCCGCCGTTACCGCCGTTATTGTCGCCACCATTGTCACGGCTGGAGCGCTGGCCACCCTTGCCGGAGCCCTCGTCGGCGCCGGAGTTCTGGGCCGGCTGCTGGCCGCCGTCGTTGAAGACGGTCGCGGCCTCAACGTTGCTCACGCGGTTCTTGTCGGCACGTTCGCGCTGCTGCTCAGCGCTCGCGTTCCCCGCATCGGATTGTGCAGCAGTTTCCGCGCTCGGCGGAGCCGCCTTTCGGGTTATCTTGCGTCCCCGAGAACGATTTTCAGTCATATTATCCTTTTAAACCCCTGCGTCCTGCAGGTCTTGTTCCAGCTGATCCAGTTCGGCTGGGTCTACTTCCAAAATTGGTAGGCGCGGTGCACCAACGTCCTTGCCGCGCAGCTTCAGCGCCGCCTTCACCATCGTCACTCCCCCGAGCCGCCCCTGGGCCCGCTCCAGCGGGGCCAGGCTCGCCGCGATCTGCTGAGCGCCCGCCAGGTCGCCCTGATCGTAGGCGTCGCGCAAAGCGCGCAGCTTGTCCGCGGCCAGGTGCCCGATCACGGAGATGAACCCCGTCGCACCGACCGAAAGGAACGGCAGATTCAGCGGGTCATCGCCCGAGTACCAGGCCAGATCCGTGTTCTGCAGCAACTGCAGCGCCTCCGGCAGCTTGCCCTTGGCGTCCTTGACGGCCTGAATGTTCACGTGCTCCGACAGCCGCTGGATGGTGTCCATTTCGATGGGGACGACCGACCGGGACGGAATGTCATAGAGGCAGATCGGGAGGTCGACGCTGTCCGCGACCGCAGTGAAGTGCTGAAACAGCCCCTCCTGGCTCGGTCGGGAGTAGTACGGGGTGACGACGAGCAGCGAGTCTGCGCCGGCGTCCTGTGACAGCCGGGAGAGTTCGATGGTGCTCGCGGTGTTGTTCGTGCCAGTGCCGGCGATCAGCTTGACGCTATCGCCGAGCTCGGCGCGGACTGCCTTGAGTAGGTTGATCTTCTCCTCGTTGGTCGTGGTTGGAGATTCTCCGGTCGTACCAGCGAGAACGAGAGAATCGCAGCCTTTATCAACCAAGTGCCCGGCGAGCTCGACGCCCGCCTTCAGGTCGATAGTCCCGTCCTTGTGGAATGGCGTCACCATTGCCACAGAGACCGTTCCGAAGTGTTCAGCACCACGAATTGCTGCATTACCTGTACTCATAGGTGTAAAGATTACCTTTCTTCACCAGGTTTGTGGTTATTTGCTGCTCCCCGTGTCCCGTTTCGGGGAACTGATTCACCTGTTTCCGATGCCTCCTGCGCCGCGAACTAGATGTCGCTGACGTAGGGGCTTGTTGCGATCTGGGTCTTATCCCGCAGCTCGGTGATAGAGAAGTCCTCGAAAACCTCCGGCGCGATCGACTGGAGCTCAACGAGGCACGCGATGGCTACCCGGCGGATCTCCGGATCGGCATGCTCGGTCGCCCGCATGGCGATGAAGTGTCGCCAGCTGCGGAAGTTGCCGGACATGACAAAGCGGGTCTCCGCCGCGTTGGGCAGGACAGCACGTGCCGCCTGTCGGGCTTGTTTGGCCCGCAACGCCGCGTTCACCCTCGCGCTGGCCCCGTTATCGAGGTCCTCGTTGAGGCTATCCAGGATTTCGGTATAGGCACCGTGCGCGACGTCCGCCGCCTGGAGGAAAAGCCTCTCCAGGTCGGGGTTATCCTGCACGCTGCGTGGCACAACCACCCGCGCCTCGTCATCCGGGACGTAACGCTGGGAAAGCTGGCTGAAGGAGAACATTCGGTGCCGCATCACCTCGTGGGCACAGGAGCGAGACACGCCCCGCAAGTACATGGTCGCACTGGAGTGCTCCAGTACCGCGAGGTGGCCCACGTCCATGATGTGGCGGAGGTAGGCGGCATTCGTCGCGGTGTGCGGATTGGGCTTATCCCAGGTCTCATAGCACGCGCGCCCGGCGAATTCGAGGAGCGCGGACGGGCCATCGGTATCCGTTTCCCAGTCGATATCCGCCGGCGCATGGAATTGGGTGTGCCCGATGAGCTGGACGTCGAGTTCCACCGGTGTTGCCATAGCGTTTTTCGCCCGAGCCCTAGTCCAGCCCCAGGAACTTCTCGAGGCCGATCGTCAGCCCCGGGTTCTCGGCGATCTTCTCCACACCGATCACCACGCCCGGAACGAAAGACTCG
The DNA here is from genome assembly GCA_019120635.1 of Candidatus Corynebacterium intestinavium. Taxonomy (GTDB): domain Bacteria; phylum Actinomycetota; class Actinomycetes; order Mycobacteriales; family Mycobacteriaceae; genus Corynebacterium; species Corynebacterium intestinavium. Next base: position 66,642 of record DWUR01000098.1, read on the forward strand.
CGGTCGTAGGAGTCCTGGCGGATGGTCAGCGACTGCCCGCGGGTACCGAAGATGACCTCTTCGTGCGCCACCATGCCGGTCATGCGCACCGCGTGGACGGGCACCCCTTGGACGTCGCTGCCTCGTGCGCCGTCGAGGGACTGGGCGGTGGCGTCCGGCTGCTCCTCCAGCCCGGCCTCGCGGCGAGCTCGGGCGATCCCCTCGGCGGTGTGCACCGCGGTGCCGGAGGGAGCGTCGAGCTTATTTGGGTGGTGGAACTCGATAACCTCGGCGGACTCGAAGAATGGTGCCGCGATTTCTGCGAACTTCATCGTCAGCACCGCGGAGATGGCGAAGTTCGGGGCCACCAGCACACCGACCTTCGGGGCGTCCTGCAGCAGGCCGCGGACCGTCTCATAGCGCTCCTCGGTCCATCCGGTGGTGCCGACGACCGCGTGGATGCCGTTGCGGATGCAGAACTCCACGTTGCCCATCACGGAGTCCGGCTGGGTGAAGTCGACGACCACGTCGGTCTTGGTGTCCACGAGCTCCTGGAGGTCATCGCCGTGGTCCAGGGCGGCGGAGAGTTCCAGGTTCGGGTTCTGCTCGACCTCGGCGACGATGGTGGTGCCGACGCGCCCCTTGGCGCCAAGTACTCCTACGCGGATCATGAACTTTCCTTCCTGCCGAAGCGTGCTTGGCAATAGTGGTTCTTTAACCCCCCGGCCGGTGGCCGGGCTTTGCTGATATCAAGACTAATAAGACGAAGCGGGCACCGCCTGATGTGGTGCCCGCTTCAAGCGTCTAAGCGCTTAGTCCTCGTCGACCGGAACCAGGGAGATCTTGCCCCGGTTGTCGATATCGGCGATCTCGACCTGGATCTTGTCGCCGACGTTGAGCTCGTCCTCAACCTTCTCAATGCGACGGTCGCCGCCGATGTTCGAGATGTGCAGCAGGCCGTCGCGGCCAGGCAGCAGGGAGATGAAGGCACCGAAGGCTGTGGTCTTGACGACGGTGCCGAGGAAGCGGTCCCCGACCTTCGGCTGCTGCGGGTTGGCGATCGCGTTGATCTTCTCGATCGCACCCCCGGCGGCCTTCTCGCCCACGGCGGAGACGAACACGGTGCCGTCGTCCTCAATGGAGATGTTGGCGCCGGTCTCCTCCGTGATCTGGTTGATGGTCTTGCCCTTCGGCCCGATGACCTCACCGATCTTATTCTGCGGGATGGAGATCTTCGTGATGCGTGGCGCCAGCTCGCTCATCTGGTCCGGCGCGTCGATGGCGTCTTCCATCAGCTGCAGGATCTCGAGGCGGGCGCTGCGCGCCTGGCCGAGCGCGGAAGCCAGCACCTCGGAAGGCAGGCCGTCGAGCTTGGTGTCCAACTGCAGGGCGGTGACATACTCGGAGGTACCGGCGACCTTGAAGTCCATGTCGCCGAAGGCGTCCTCGGCGCCGAGGATGTCGGTCAGCGCGACGTACTCGGTCTTGCCGTCGACCTCGCCGGAGACCAGGCCCATCGCAATGCCCGCGACCGGGGCGCGCAGCG